>CANSCI010000042.1 GCA_947645355.1 uncultured Dorea sp.
TCGGCGGACAGACCCCTCTGAATCTTGCTGCTGACCTTGAAAAAAATGGTGTGAAGATTCTGGGGACATCTCCTTCTGTCATTGATCTTGCTGAAGACCGTGATCTGTTCCGCGAGATGATGGATAAATTAGAGATCCCGATGCCTGAATCAGGAATGGCAGCGACAGTGGAGGAAGCACTCTCCATCGCAAAGGATATCGGCTATCCGGTTATGGTCCGCCCATCCTATGTACTCGGCGGACGCGGGATGGAGGTCGTATATGATGACGAGAGCATGGAAAACTACATGAATGCTGCCGTCGGTGTGACCCCTGACCGTCCGATCCTGATCGACCGTTTCCTGAACCATGCCCTGGAATGTGAGGCTGACGCGATCAGTGACGGCACCCACGCATTTGTCCCCGCAGTTATGGAACACATTGAACTTGCAGGCGTACACTCCGGAGACTCTGCATGCATCATCCCTTCCGTGCATATTTCGGAAGAAAATGTACGGATGATCAAGGAGTATACTAGAAAAATAGCCGAGGAAATGCATGTAAAGGGTCTTATGAACATGCAGTATGCCATTGAGAAAGGCAGAGTATATGTGCTGGAAGCAAATCCAAGAGCATCCCGTACCGTGCCGCTGGTATCAAAGGTATGTAATATCCGCATGGTACCTCTGGCCACTGATATTATTACATCAGAGATCACCGGGCGCCCGTCGCCGGTTGCTTCTCTGAAGGAACAGGACATACCGTATTACGGGGTAAAAGAGGCTGTATTCCCGTTCAACATGTTCCAGGAGGTAGACCCGATCCTCGGACCGGAAATGCGTTCAACCGGCGAAGTCCTCGGACTGTCCCCCCATTATGGGGAAGCGTTCTACAAAGCACAGGAAGCGGCACAGGCTAAGCTCCCGCTGGGCGGAACCGTTCTGATCTCCGTCAACCGCAAAGACAAAGCAGAGGTGGTGGAGGTCGCACGCCACTTTGCCGAAGACGGCTTTAGAATTATAGCCACCGAGACTACCTGCAAACTCATTAATGAAGCCGGCATTGAGGCTGAACGGGTTAATAAGCTTCAGGAGGGCAGGCCGAATATCCTGGATATGATTACCAACGGCAAGATTGACTTGATCGTTAATTCACCGGTCGGGAAAGACAGTGTCCACGATGACAGCTACCTGCGGAAATCAGCCATCAAAGCCAAGGTTCCTTACATGACTACGATTGCCGCTGCAAAAGCAACCGCAAAAGGCATCAACTATATAAAGAAGCACGGCCAGGGCGATGTAAAATCACTGCAGCAGCTCCACAGCGAGATTAAAGACAAGGAATAACTACAGCATCTGAAAACCGTAAAATATTTAAAATAAAACAGGACACAGCGAACAAACTCCGTTTGCCGTGTCCTGTTTTCTATAATCTTTATACGCTTACGCTGAACAACGCCTGATTCAAAGGTTCCATTATAAAACTTTCTACTTCAAATGTTCACCTACTTGATCATCTTCATATTCAAATATACATTTTTCAAAAGCATTAATAATATGTGTATCCTCATATTTATCATACCGCCTGTGATTCCGCCCGTAAGACAGATGTACATGGCCATGGAGAAAGAATTTCGGCCGATATCTTTCCATCAATTTACGAAAAACCTTAAATCCCTGATGGGGCAGGTCGCGCCCGTCATTTAACTGGTATGCCGGGGCATGGGTCACAAGGATGTCAAACCCTCTTCTTCGGAACAACTGAAATGCAAGCTTTCCTACGCGCCTTGCCATCTCACCCTCCGTATACTGGTGGGTTCCTCTTCGGTAGCGCATGGAACCGCCAAGCCCCAGGATCCTCACTCCCTGGTGCACATATATTTTATCATCAATACAGATACACCCTTCGGGAGGTCTCTTCGCATATTTCTCATCGTGGTTTCCATGCACATACAGTACAGGGATCGATGTCATGGTTGTCAAAAATGACAGATACTCCGGCGCCAGATCCCCGCAGGAAATAATCAGGTCCACACCCTTAAACTTGCTTCTGTCATAATAATCCCACAGAGATGCGGATTCCTCGTCTGAAAGTGCAAGTATCTTCATAAGTGCATCTAACCTTCCTTTTTCTTAACTCCCTGCTGGCTGACTGCCGGCTTGGCCGTCTCCTCAAGTTCTTCCTTCTGGGGGATCGTCCCGATCACATTATCCGCCAGCCAGTCCATGGCCACGATCTCCTCCGGACTTAGGCTCAGATTCGGATCTCCCTGAATCATGCCTTCCTGGGAATAGAGAATCCCGGAAAACGGATTAAACTCTCCCCTGGAAACAGTATCCTTCAAAAGCCCTACAAGCCGCTTTGTTCCGATCGGAAGATTCTGTGAGCACACCACATCTACTACACCGGCAGACATCCCCCACCAGTAATTGATTGCCTTTTTTACTGACGAATCATCATCATATTTCCAGGTTCCGTCCATAATCGTGCGGACAAGCCGCTCGTAGAATTTACCCCAGTGCCACAGCGGCATTGCCAGATTGACCGGCCATCCGTTTTCCATGCGGTAGAGTCCAAAATATCTGGACGCATCCTCCGGGATCACCATATCCTTCCCGGACACACAGCTCGCGCCTGTCTTTCGGATATTGTCATAGATATCCTGCCCTTTCTTCGAGGACCATTCCAGATACACCTCTGTCCTTGGGTTAATCATCCTCGCCCCCAGTGCAAAGGCATTGATGTCGGCAATGGTCCCAAAAATCGGAAGATCCGCAATGTAGGCCGCCTTATTATTCTCAGCCATAGCCCCGGCAATCGCCCCCATCAGGAATTTGGCCTCATGCATCCTCGCATAGTATGTTCGGATATAGCGATGAGAAGTATTCAGAGAACAGTTAAGGATCGGGATCCCCGGGTGATCGATTGCCGCCTTTACACTTGACTGCACAAATGCCGGTGTTGTCGTGAAAATAATGTCACATTTCTCCTCAATTGCCTTCTCAATCGTCTCATCAACCGTATCCTTTGTTATATTATCATAGCAGACCGTACTTACCTGCCCCTGGAAGACCTGCTCCAAATACAGACGTCCCAGTTCATGGGCATACGTCCAGGCAGAGGAACCTGCCGTCTTCTCATAGATAAATGCAATCTTAAGCTCATTCATGCTGGAAGGAAGGATCAGCTTTAACAACGGTTTCTTCTCGCTGTTCGGATGCAGCTTCAGATCCACGGAAGCCTGATTTTCCAACAGCTTGAACTCCTCCCAGTTTTTAGCGATCAGGGTCTTTAGTTCCTTTGCCGTCATCTCACGGACGGCATCATAACCATAAAGAGTAATAAATGACAGAAATGCATCTCCCTCCGTAATCGTCAGCTTACTGCCGTCCTTTTCCTTATATTCTATAGAAAACCGGTTGTATGCCGAGCTGAAATCCAGCCTGTCGTCATCACTCCACACCTCCTGCGGTTCCTTCCCAACAGCCTCCTGAAGCTTCGCAAAACTTCCCTCCTCGGAAAACCAGATATAATTCACCCTGGACACTTCATAAAAATCCAGGAATTCGTAATATATTTTGTTTTCCTTTTCTTTCGTGCGCTTCGGGATAATCCTGGTAACTGTCCCGGGGATCGAGACAACATCAAAATATTTCATGACGCTGACCCTTTTATTGCCCTCCAGGATATAGAATTTATTCATATATTCATAAGCCTTGACCGGCTCCCGTATTCCTTCCTCCACATGGCTGGTACTGAGCCTCGCCCACTTCATTGCAAACTCCGTGTTCTCTCTGAGGATCGGCATAAAGTTTGCCGCAAAAGCATTGCTTCTTCCGCCTGTCTTCGTACCCACGATCTGATCGGCAGGGATCTGCACCAGCCCGAGAGGCACTTCTGAAAATGTCCCTTTAGACGGCAGTATATCGTCCAGCACCTCAAGCGTCGGGCGCATCCCCCGCATCATCCGGTGCTGATATTCCTTTTTACCAAGTTTATGCGCTTTGCTGTAATCTTCAATTGACATATATCTTCTCCATTTCCTTGTATTATGTCAGCAAAATAATCGTATTAATTACCCACCAGACAATAGAAAGCACAAGTCCTACCGTCGCACAGGTCTTTCCTGTCTTTGCCTGCTGTGCAGCACTGGAACCCATCCCCATCCTTGCCCTTGAAAATGCCAGGACGGCAAAAATAATGCCGCCAATAGGAATCCAGCTAAGTACAATACTTAAAATACCAAAAAGCTTTGCCTTCGACGCCGCATCGGTATTGTCCACCGTATACACCGGTATCGGCTGCTGATACTGGTATGCCGTTCCCTGGCCGCCCTGCGCCGGCTGGTTCGGAAGCGGCTGGGAAAGCGCTGCGATCAACTGCTCGATATTATCCTTGTACGGCTTCTTATTCAAGGTACCCACGAAACCGTCCAGATCCATCTCCCCGCCGGCAATTCCTTTCAGCCAGGCCTCCACGTGGAATACACCGTTCATATATCCCCATTTAAAAAACTTATATCCCTCTACCATTGCGTCGCCCGCACGATATACGGACTCTCCGTCCTGATCTATCAGCTGATACTGGTTCTTCCCTAAAAAATCATTCATAATAAACTGTACAAAATCATCCGGTTTGTTGAGAACTACGTCTCTTACATATCTTGCCATATCCACTTCTCCCTTTCCTTTTATTTTAATAAATTGTAATTTTTATGCATTTATGCTACATTAATATAGTAACGTATTTAGAGGTGGAACACAATAATAACTTAAGGAGGAACAACTATGAAATTTTGCAGTAAATGTGGTGCACCATGCGGTGATAATGTAAATACATGCCCCGAATGCGGCAATATCTTCCCGGAGAATTCAGACAGCACTGCGAATGCATATGGCAGCACCTGGCAGAATAACGATGCCGGCCCCAATAATCCCAACAACGGACCGAACCCTTACGGCGGGTCAAACGGCGGATCAAACCCCTACAGCGGACCAAATGGGGCGAATCCTACATACGGAGGGCCAAATCAGACTAATAATCCATATAATGCTCCCTATAATTCCGGATATAACGGAGGCTCACCTATGACAGGCCCGACCGAGCGCAGCATTCCTCTGTGCATTCTTTACAGTGTTATTACCTGCGGGATTTACGGCATCTACTGGATGATCAAATTAAATGACGAGATCAATCCACTGGCAGGGGAGCCAAATGCCACATCAGGCGGAATGGTATTTCTACTTTCTATTGTTACCTGCGGAATCTATTCCTATTACTGGATGTACAAAATGGGCGAGCGCTGTGACAGAATCAACAGAGTAAACGGCAATTCCAACATCCTGTTCCTGCTGGTTACGATCTTCGGTTTTGGAATCATCAGTTACTGCCTGATGCAGGATACCCTCAATAAGGTAGTCCGCTCACACTACGGCAGATAATCTCTTCCTTTTAAGAGTTCCCCGGCAGACAAAGAAACAGCTTCTCTTTGTCTGCCGAGGTTGTCTTCACCATTCTTTTCTGTCATCTTCCCCAAGCCGGATCTGTTCCATTCGATCCGCAAGTTCCGGTTCCATATGGTCAAACAGATAATTCTTCCCTTTTGGCAGCTTGTCCAGATATTCTTCTCGGACTTCCTTCTGCATCATCCGGACCTCTTCTTCTAATTCTCTGGCAGAAATCAGACTTGCGCCCTGTCCGACGGTTATAACCTGCTCGATCCTGTCGGATGTAGCAACTGTCACATGGTATTTCCTGCCGATTTCATGGACTACCTTCTCAATGTACTGGTCGGCAGTCTCGGCCTCCTTAGTATATACGACGTGGATATTATGGTATTTTTGAATCTCAAGCCAGGAGCCCTCTACCTTATAAGCATCAAACACAAGAATCAGTGTACATTTCTTATACCCCTGATAATTACATAGAATATCCATCAACTTATTTCTTGCAGCCTCAATATTCTCTTCTGCAAGCTCCTTTAAGACCTCCCATGCAAAGATTACATTATAACCGTCCACCAGCAGATATTCCGGGACAGCTTCTTGTTCCCGCTTTTTTTCAGATGTTTTTGCCGCAAATGTGGTGGATACAGGGACGCTTTTTCTTTCAACCTTTCCATATGTACGGATAAAGATCTCTTCTAATTCTTTGTCCTCTCTGCCAAAACCCGAGTCCCCTCTGCCGCTTCTGCTCCCCGTACTGCTCCCTGCCGCAGCGTCCGGCCCTGCTGCACTGCCCGAAACAGAACCAAAAGCAGAGTCTTTCCTCTGGCTTCCGATATGCATATAATCCTCCACCTCATGCCACGGCACATAAAACCCGGCGCCATGGGCGCAAAATACAGAACCCGGCGGATGATCAGGATCCTGAAGGGGGTCATATCCCTTCGCTTCTATGACCTCTTCCGCATTATGGCACGGCTCATATCCCATCAGGACACAGGATAACCTCCCCTGCCCTCTGGAATATTCGGCCACTTCGGTCTGGTAATCCCTCATACAGACAACCGGAGCTTTTCCGGTAATGATCGTCATAGCGCCCTCTATCTGAGGCTGGCTTGATTCTCCATGCATCCGCTGAATGTCTGTCAGCGCCCGGCCTGTCATCTCGGATGGAATCTCCAGCCGAAATTCATAATACGGTTCCAGCAGAACACTTCTGGCCCTCATGAGCCCATGGCGGACGGCACGGTATGTGGCCTGGCGGAAGTCTCCGCCCTCCGTATGCTTCAAATGCGCACGGCCTGCCGTCAGAGTGATCCTCATATCAGTAATCGGAGCACCTGTCAGCACTCCCCGGTGAATCTTCTCCTCCAGATGTGTCAAAATCAGACGCTGCCAGTTAACGTCCAGCATGTCTGTGCTGCAGGAGCTTGAAAACGTAAGACCACTTCCCTGCTCCCCGGGCTCCAGAAGAAGATGAACCTCCGCATAATGGCGAAGCGGTTCATAATGTCCGACTCCCTCTGACGCAGTCTGGATCGTCTCCTTGTACACAATATTCCCTGTCCCAAATGATACCTCTATGCCGAATCGTTCTTTGATCAGGCTCTGCAGGATCTCAATCTGAACTTCCCCCATCAAACAGGCATGGATCTCTCCCAATTCCTCATTCCAAAGAATCTGAAGCATGGGATCTTCCTCTTCAAGCTGCCGCAGATTGCGAAGTGTTGTATGGACATCGCATCCTTCCGGAAGCTGAATCTGATAATTTAATACTGGTTCCAGCACCGGAGCCCCGGATTCTTGCTCAGCGCCAAGCCCTTCTCCCGGATAAGTACGGGTAAGCCCCGTCACCGCACAAATACATCCGGCTTCAGCCTGCTGCCTTGTCTCATACTTCTCCCCCGAATAGATACGAATCTGGTTCACCTTTTCCTCCCGGCGATTGGAAGCATCTCCCCCATTTCCAAGGACATCCTTCACCCGCAGCATCCCTCCGGTAATCTTCATGTGCGTCAGACGGTTCCCCTGCGGGTCTCTGGTAATCTTATAGACCTTTGCCCCGAACGCCGATCCAGATCCGCCCTTCGGCTTCCCCTGCACTGCATACTGCAAAACCCCCTCCAGAAGCAGCTCCACTCCATCCATCTTAAGTGCAGAACCAAAATAGCACGGATAAACACGCCGGCTGCCGATCAGGCTTCCGACACTTTCGTCCTTCAGCCGCCCAGTCTGTAAATACTCATCCAGTGCCTCCTCATCGCACATGGCAATGTTTTCAAAAAACTCCTCCTGGCTACAGCTGCCGTCAAATGGAATAATTTCCTCACTAAGTTCTTCCCTGAGCTCCTCAAGCAACTTTTCCCTGTCCGTCCCGGCCTGATCCATTTTATTAACAAACAAAAAGACCGGAACCTCATACCGGCAGAGTAATTTCCAGAGAGTTCTTGTATGTCCCTGGATCCCATCCGCGCCATTTATAATCAGGACAGCATAATCCAGCACCTGCAGCGTGCGTTCCATCTCCGCTGAAAAATCTATGTGTCCCGGGGTATCAAGAAGAGTCACACTGCATCCCCCAAGCTGAAACACCGCCTGCTTAGAAAATATAGTGATCCCCCTGCTTCGCTCCAGATCATTATGGTCAAGGAATGCATCTTTATGATCCACGCGTCCCAGCTTTCTAATGCTTCCGCTTAAATACAGCATACTCTCCGCCAAAGTCGTTTTGCCGGCATCCACGTGAGCCATCAGACCTATACTTACATATTTTTTCGGTTTATTTTCGGATGTATCACTCATCAAATATTCCTTTCCATTGCATCCGTGGGCTCATAATTGATCTTCCAGTCCAAATATGACCCCAGCGCCTGGCAGCTGGTGCACCGGTTCCCGATATAAACCCACTTTACACTCCCATTTTCTCTGCGGGCAAAGCCTACTCTTACATTGTATGATTTACTTTTTTTGCAGACAGGGCACCTTCTCAATCTGGGTCTGGCATCCTCCCAGACCTCATCGCAATCCAAAAGGATCTTCCTGGTACCGCATTCTGTGCATTTTACCTGGATGGCGTCTTCTTCCTGATCTACCTTCAACTCAAAAGAATCATTTCCGCACGTATGGCAGATCACAGGTACAACATCCATATTGTCATCTTCTGCATACAGCCGCAGCCACTCGTCAATGTCCTCCGGTCTGTCTCCTGTCCAATACTCTTCTCTCGATGTATCTATCATTGTTACTCTCCTCCATATCTCACATAATCTGACTGCAGACTGTTTTCCACAACACCCGGAAGCAATTCATAGACAGATCGTCCAATTCTATCTTCAAACAATGCCTTTATTTCCAGAATCTTCTTCCATCTGTCTATAGTTGCCGGATGGAAACCATATCTTATTGTTACATCCACAAATCGTTTTTCGAGGATGCAGAATCCTGTCGGCAAAGCCAGGGCATCACATAATTGTACCAACCGGTCATAATCATCATAGACAGCATTTGCCACGAACTCCTTCATGAACAGATAATCCTTCTCACTGACATCAAATTTCCCGATAGAGGTATGGATATCCTGCAGCATAAATGCATGGGATATACATATCTGAGCTGCTTTTTCCCACCCGCGCTCCATACAATAACGGTATCCGTCTATCAGATGTTTTTCAGAACTCACCCCTGCATAGCGGCCAATATCATGAAGCAATCCGAGGATGTAAGCCTGATCGCCAGACAGGTGCCTGCAATGCGACGCGATATTTTTGCAGGCCATTGCTACATAGCGTGAATGGTCAACCCAGGCTCCCGGATTGACTTCTGAGGCTTCTTTTAATGATTGTTCTGCGCTCTTTATATCTAACTTCACTCTGTCTCCTCCTTAGAAAATCTCATTTTCTACCCCAAATCCTTTGCTGCCCTCATGGCAAACTCCTTTGCATCAACCTTAGTAAAATGGGAATTTTCCCTGCAAGTATCAAGCCATTCCAGATGCGATGCGACATCCTCGGCAGTAAGCCTCAGCTGCTTCCCGAATTCCACAAGCCTGTCATAGCCGCTCCCTGAATGATCAAGAGCATTGTGCTGCGCCGCATAGTAATACCGCAGCAGGCGTATCTCCTTCTCCTCATACTTTTTCTGCTTTTGATCCTTCAGTTTCAGAAAATCCTCATAAGACTGCACCTCGCATAACTGCGGCAGAATATATTTTTCAAAATCCTCGTTGATCTGCCTGCAGATCTCTTCGACAGGTGTATCTGTGGGCAGGTAATTTTTATAACCGTCGATTTGATACATTCCGCTGGAATAGTACGGCGAAAGCATCCCCAGATATGGCAGAAAATCAAACTGCCTGAGATCGCACATCTGATTATAAATCCACTGGTTAGAGAGCTTCTCTCGAATTTCATCTTTTTTAGAAACGCTTATATGGAAGCGGAAGCTTACCCCCGTAGAAATGCCGTTAAACTGCGAATTCATCATATGGATGATCATATAGGAATCCTCAAGTTCACGGCGCCAATCCATTCCCGAAGTGGTAAAGCCATGCTTTTTCAGCAACGGCTTTATCACCTGTTTTACCACAACATCCCTCTTCTTTACCGGCCTCATACTTAACTCGCCCTCCAGCCTCTGCCTGTAATCAAAAATATCATCCTCTGTAATATCCAGTTC
This sequence comes from uncultured Dorea sp., assembly GCA_947645355.1. Taxonomy (GTDB): domain Bacteria; phylum Bacillota; class Clostridia; order Lachnospirales; family Lachnospiraceae; genus Dorea_D. The sequence continues at coordinate 10,098 of CANSCI010000042.1, forward strand.
CTGCATAAATTCACTGACATTGTACGGCAGATATTCCGGCCTGGACGCCAGATCAAGATAACGCATCACTCTTTCATCTTTTGTCATCACATATTCCTCCTGTTTTGCCTCATTACTTTTTCTAATTCCTTTAATTTAAAAATCCCGCTGATTTTCTTCTTGATTTTTTTTTACAAAGTGGTATAATCAATATGTATTGCAGATATGGTCTATCGGTATGACGCTAGCTTCCCAAGCTGGAAAGGCGGGTTCGACTCCCGTTATCTGCTTTGTCAAAAGCACTGTGCGCACAGTGCTTTTTATTTATGCGTCAAATTTATAACGAAATACTCTGACTAAATCTATATTTCTACCTGAAATTATAGCAGATTAAAATTGAAAAACAACAGGATAAATGTTACTATTTTATATATTTACTAATGTTTGGGGGGGCAGCGTAATTGAGAGAAATTTTAGAACAAGCAATTGAAAAGGGGCGGACAGAAATACCATTTGGAAAGACAGCCTCTTACATCCCTGAATTGGGTCTGGCAGATAAAAATCAACTGGGAGTAGCCGTCTTTACCTGCGACGGAAAACGCGAAGCTGTGGGGGACGCCGACGTACGATTTACCATCCAGAGTATCTCCAAAGTTATTACTCTGGCAGTTGCAATAGAAAAATGCGGCTTTTATAAAGTGTTTGAAAAGGTACATATGGAACCCTCCGGGGATGCCTTCAATTCCCTTGTAAAGCTGGATCTTGCCAGCAACTACCCATTTAATCCAATGATCAATTCCGGAGCCATTGCGATCACAAGTTATCTGACTCCTGTGGTGAATTTTGATGAAATGCTGGAGATTACAAGAGAACTATGTATGGACCCGGAGATCACCATGAACAGCGATGTCTATCACTCGGAGATGAACCACATCTCCCGCAACAAAGCCATTGCCTATCTCCTGGAGAGCAAGGGCATTATTGCACCCGGAAGTGTCTCTGAAAGCCTTGATCTGTATGTGCGTATGTGTTCCCTGAGTGTAACCGCCAAAAGCCTTGCCGGATTCGCCCTGATCCTTGCACAGGACGGAATACACCCGGTCACCGGGCAACGTGTAATGAATGAAAATGTTGTCAAGATCGTAAAGACGATCATGTTTACCTGCGGGATGTATGACGGATCCGGGGAATTTGCCGTCCACGTCGGTGTTCCTTCTAAAAGCGGGGTCGGCGGCGGGATCCTGTCTGTAGTAAACCGGCGTATGGGAATCGGAATCTTCGGGCCTTCCCTGGACGAAAAAGGAAACAGTATCGCAGGAAACCATATTCTGCGATATCTGTCCAGGGAATTAAACCTTCATATCTTTAACTAAAGAACTGCTGCAAAAGCATCGACCACACAGTGCCGGAGACTTTGTTTGTCCGCCTGCGCGAGATCCGCTGCTTTTGCAGCAGTTTCTTTTTAACGCAAGACGCCGATTCCATTTCCGAGCCTTCTGCCTTCCATCAAATATTTCTTTGCTGACCTTTGGAGACTTGTCTCCTCTTGATATTCCTCCGGGTCCTCCCTAACCCTTGTAAATATTCTCCACTCAGCTTCACGTTCAATATAATCAATCTTCACAACCTCAAACAGTTCCTGAAACATAAGGATATTGCTCCCTGCCTTTAATACATCCGTAAGGCCCGGATACAGAAGCCACGAGTGGCATACACACGGATACTCCTCCCCCCAGAACAATCTTCCCCTTTGGCAAGATTCTACACAGGTACTTATATTAAGCTTTTCTCCCTGGGGGATATGTATATTGATGACCGGATCTCCTTTTCGAATCCTCCCCCCTTCATATTCCAGATCCCATTCGGAAGGCATCATCTCAAACTCAAGTCTCCCGAACCGGAAGATCTTCATCTCAATATGCCGGAAAAACCAATCATACTGGTTGATTCCATATTCACCGAATTCCTTCAGGCAGTTCTCACACCAGAAGGTTATGTCACGAAATGTATCCCAGTATATCTCCTCCTCAATTCCTCTTCTACTGTATTCTTCGTATACTTCACATCCCATCCTGCTGAAATAATATAAAAACAGCATCCTGAACTGATCTCTTTCTAAGACCATAGAATAAAATGCTTCTTTATTACACTGAAAAAGTGCTTTTCCCTCCATATATTCTTTCTCTGTGACATGGACTTCCTCAAGCTTTTTCTCGGCTTCAGGCATCAATGAGATTCCCCTGCAAAACTCCTTCAACTCCACTACCGGCGCCCTCCCTTGTACTCCTTTGGCGAAACATTTGTGTACTTTTTGAAAAAATGAGAAAAATAGGTAGTATTTTCAAATCCAAGGGCATCTGCAATCTCAAATATTTTCATATCCGTATTTTCCAGATAATCCTTGGCTCTCTCCAGCTTCTTCTGATTCAACGTAGCTATAATAGTCTGCCCGGTAACCTCCTTAAACACGCGGCTTAAATAGCTAGGGCTTGCACCCACATGCTTCGCCACATCTGCAACCAGAATATTTTTGGCATAATTTTCATCAATGAATTTCTCGCAATCATGGATCAACGACTTTTTCTTGTTGACCGCAATGTGTACGGCTTCTGCTGTCCGATTCACAATTGTTCCCATAATCTGTACATATTCCTTCAGAAAACGGCACCTATATATTGTCTTTGATATACTGTCCTCTATCCCTGTAACCTCATAGATAGTCTTATCATATGTATCGAGGATTGAGCGGCATTGGTTCTGTATACTGATACCGGAATTTTTAATAAGATGAATAGAACAGTTTTGTGTCTTTTGTATTTCCACAAGCTCTTCAAACAGTCTATCGGTATTTTCTACCCTTCCTCGTTCGATTTCTACATACAGTTCCTTAATCTTCCGCGTAACATCAGCGGAATTTACCTCCTGTCTGTTTTTCTCCCGATAAAAATTAATTTTACTTTTCTCATCAATAAAACTGTATTCCAGAGCCTCATCTGCCTCATTATAAGCCCGCTTCAACTCAGAGACCTGTGTGTGACGTTTGCCGATTCCGATATATGCATACATTTTCATAAAATTATCCATCATATCAATAATCTGCCCACACTGCTGAAGCAGCCCTTTCCCATTATCATCTTCCTCGCAGGAAAGAACAAGCACAAAGGTATCCCGCTCCATGGCTACGGCTCCAAGGAGACGTTACAAAAATACCATAGAAAAGAAATTGGTCAGGCTTTCATAGATCGTTTTTCCGCCGCGTATTTTATTTTCATTCCATACCCGGAACCGCAATGCCGCCACAATGTAGCCCTGTTCCTTCAGCAGAAAGCTGATCTGTGTACTTGCCTCACGAATCTCCGATTCAACATATAATGAACCGTCAAACACCGCTTTCAAAAAATTCTCTGTGTGAATCTTATCCGTTCCCTCCTCTATCGCATCTTTTTCCTTTTCTAAGTCGGCTTTTGCCTTTGCAACGGCATTCATTAACCCGTCAAAAGCACCTGCTTTAATTACATAATCAACTGCATTGTACTTTAAAGCCTGTTGTGCATAGGAAAAATCTGCATATCCGGTCAGGATAATCACTTTGACCGGCAGCGCATTTTCCCATATATATTTTGCCAGTTCAATCCCTTCCCTTCCCGGCATCTTAATATCTGTGACCAATATATCCGGCGACGCGCTTTCCAAATTCCTGATAACCTCTTCGCCATTGGCGGCAGTATACACTACCTCACAATCCATCTCCTTCCAATCGGCCAATGTAAGCAGCGCCTTCCTCATAATCGGCTCATCGTCAGCCAGTATCACACGATAAGGCATAATACTTTCTCCCTTCCCTGTAAATAGACTCTTTATATCCTGCTGTCAAACGGAATATGGATTGTAACCTTTGTCCCTCTTCCCTTCCTGGAATAAACATTCAAGCCATAATCCTCTCCGTACATCAGCTGGATAATATGGTGCGCATTATTAATCCCAATATGATTATGCATACTATTTTCTTCCCCCATCCTGAGCGGAAGCTCTATCTTGCCTTCCTTTCCAAATCCCACACCGTCATCCGTGATATCTATATATAAAGACCCGTCCTTTTTATATACACAGACCTGTACGGTTCCACTGTCCATTTTAGGCTCAATCCCATGCACTACTGCATTCTCAACAAGGAGCTGGATGCACAGCTTCGGAACATAATAATCCAGATAATCATCATCCTCAATTTCGATCTCATAGCCCAGCCGATCCCCAAAGCGAAATCTCTGAAGACACAAATAATAATCCACATACTGGAGTTCCTGACTGATCTTTACCTTTTCATTTTCATCCCTATAGATTTTTGCCCGGATGAGCTGTGTAAAAGAGGAAAGCATTTTAAAAATCTCCTCGTTGCCATCCATCTTCACCTGAAACGCAATACTGTTCAGCACATTAAACATAAAATGAGGATTCATCTGCGTCTGCAGGAATTTAAGTTCCATCTCTTTGATCGACAGCTGCTTTTCATACACTTGATTGATCAAATGGCTGATATGCTGTGTCATTTCATTAAATGTAATACTGACTTCGTCAAATTCCCTGCTGTCATATTCCGGAAGCCTTACCTCATAATTCCCTTTCCGCACTTCCTTAAGCTTATCAGAAAATTCCTTCATTGGATAAGTAATCTTATATGTAAAAAAGGCAAATCCGGCAATTCCAATCACGATTACTCCTACAATCCCCAGGAGATACCATTTCAGCCAGTCATACAGAATCAGACTCATCTGATTTACTGGAATACCGACCATCATCCTAAGCCCCATGCCTAATTCTCTCTGGTAGATACGGTATTCCATCCCCTTATAGTTCTTACTGTACGGTTCATTATACGGGTCTGCCTCAAGCTCTTTTATAGAATCTCCTCTAGGGTTCCCGTCACTCTTTATAATCTCAGTCTTATCCGAAACTGCCCAAAATGCATCCTTATATTCCATTACCGCTTCCATTGCCTGCGCCAGTGCGTTCATATTAATCTCAAAAATAACTGTCCCACTGTCCTTCATATTATCATCGTATATGGTATATGCGAAGAATAGTGTATCCTTTTCTACACTGCAGTAGGAATGAGACTGACTCTTCTTCTTTCTGGTCTCAAACTCCTGATTTATCCGGACAAAAATGTTATTTCTAAACGCAATATCTGAATAAATCAATGCATAATAAAAATCAGAAAAGTAGTTGCCCTCCATGTCAATGACACAGACACTTTCCACCACCGGCTCATTCCAGCCCTTCAGGTTCTTATCATTGTTGATATCAATAGCATTCCGGATCATTTTTTCCATCTCACCCGCCGAAAAAGAACTGTTCGGATCAGGTGAACCCAAATAACTCATAATTTCATCCGTTCCCCTGATCCGATATATGATCTCTTCCATAAAGGTGGTCTTTTCATTCAGGTTATCACTGACCTCTGAGAGGACAAAATCAAGGTTGTTGTTGGCATACCGGCCTACCAGCAGGCCTACTGATCCCATAAACAATACCCCGCATACAATCAACGATGTAAATGCAATAGCAAGATTCATAATCATCATCCTCATACGAAGAGAATTCTTTTCCTTCTTCCTCGCCTTCATGTCCCCTACCTCATCGTACCTTTCACATCTTTTTCCTGATTATAGCACATTATTCTTCTTTCAGAGTGAGTTCAATAACAGTATCTGTTTTTTCTTCTACAGAAAATGAAAAACATTCAGGCGTTCCATAATTAATAAATGCATAACCCGGAAATTCCCTGGCAACCCACGGCGTAAGCATCTGCATCTCATAGCCGTCTGCAAGCCTCCTTGCTCTTTCAATTCTGCCTGCCGCACCTGGAAGTGCAATAGCTCCGATTACCTCCTCTGTTATATGTGCATACAGCTTATTCCCCCGGCAGGTATAACGCCCCCACTCCGGTTTCTCAAGCCCTGATGCCCCACATCCATAGATACTCTGTGAATTTTCATGCATCCATTCTCCAACCTCTTGCAGAATCTTCCTTTGCTGCCTCGGTATCTCACCCTTTGCAGTCGGAGAGACATTTACCAGCATATTACCGTTTTTGCTCGTACACTCCACCAGTTTCTTTATAATCTGGGACGAAGTTTTGTAATGTCTGTCATTCGGCGTATACCCCCAATTATTATTTAAGGTAAAGCATGCCTCCCAGGGAATATCTACTCCGGACGGAGTGCGAAGTCCATAAGGCGGGATAATCATCTCAGGACACGCAAAATCTCCCGAAAAAATATCAGGCTCATCTGTCATAACGGAACCATAGTTCTCGCCGTTTGCCTCCAGCCTTCCATTTATAATAATCTCCGGCTGAAGCCTCCGCACCATTTCCACCAGCTCTTTTCCCCTCCAGTCCTCGCCAAAATGACCCTCATACGAAAAATCAAACCACAGAATATCTATTTTTCCGTAATTGGTCATAAGTTCCCGCACCTGGTTATGCATATAATCGAGATACCGCTCAAAATGATGCTCTTTTTCTCGATATGCTTCATTCTCCCTGTCTGGGTGGTACAGATCCCCATAGGCCGGATAATCCTCATGCTGCCAGTCAAGAAGCGAATAATAAAAACCGACCCTGAGCCCCTCTGCCCGGAAAGCATCTGCAAATTCCCTGACCAGATCCCGCCTGCAGGCTGTGTTGGTGCTTTTATAGTCTGTATACGCACTGTCAAACAAGCAAAAGCCTTCATGATGTTTTGTTGTAAGAATTGCATACTTCATTCCCGCCTGTCTGGCAATCCGAGCCCACTCTGCCGGATCATAACGCTCCGGATCCCATTCCCTGAAATATTTTTGGTACTCCTTCTGCGTAATCTTCTCATCACTGTGCACCCACTCTCCTCTTCCGGGAATTGCATACAGCCCCCAGTGAATGAACATTCCGAACCTGGCCTCCATAAACCATTTTGTCCGTTTCTTCCGCTCCTCCATATATTTCTTATATTCCATAAAGTATTCCCCCTTTACCCTTTCACTGCCCCTGCAGTCAATGACTTAACGAATGTCTCCGATAACAGGCAGAAAATAACGATAGTCGGAACAACCGCAACAATAATTGCTGAGAACATACCGTTCAGATTCTTGGAATAAGCGGTTGTAAACTGCCCCAGAAGCGCCGGAATCGTCATTTTCTCCTTACTTTTCAACAACAGAGAGGCAAAATAAAACTCATTCCAGTTATTCAGAAATACCATGATTGCCGCTGTCGCAAGTCCCGGCTTTGCAATAGGTACAATAATCCGGAAAAAGGTTGCTGTATATCCGCATCCATCCATTCTCGCAGCTTCTTCCATCTCCTTGGGGATACCGAGGAAATAACTGCGGATAATAAAATATGTCACCGCAATTCCAAGTCCGGAATAGATAAATATTACACCTATCCTGCTGTCCTTCAGATTTAACTCTCCCAGCAGCCTGTAGATCGGAAAACTGATGGAAATGGACGGAATAAACAGTGTGACGGCAAACATGGCCGTAATCAGCCCCTTACCTTTAAATTCCATCCGTGCAGACACATACGCCGACATTGCTACAATTGCAACGCTTATAATAGTGGAGGACGTGGCTATGAGAATACTGTTCAGAAAATACTGCCCGATATTTAATTTAGTAAATATCGTAACATAACCGTCAAACACCCATTCTTCAGGAAGCCCCAGACCTCCCGGCACCGATTTAAACGAGGAAATGAATACCCATAATATCGGGTAGAGGGAAATAAACAATACAACTATCATCACAAAATATTTGAAAAATCCACCCATGATCCCACTGCTTTTCTTCTCCATATTTATACCTCCTTAATCTCCCTGATCGGTACGGAATGCTTTATTTATGCATCCCACCAGCAAAATCCCAAGAATAAACTGTATCACTCCCGCAGTATTTCCCCGTGCGAAATTCAGCTTCGTGCTTCCAAGGGCTGTTCGATAGATATAGTAACTGAGGCTGAAGGTTGCGTTGTCAGGACCCCCGCCTGTAATCAGCGCAATCTCGTTATATAACAGCAATCCATAATTGGCCGCCATAATGGAAACCGTCCCAATCATCGGTCTCATCAACGGAAGTATGATCTTTCGGTCAATCTGCCATGCACTGGCACCGTCTACCTTCGCAGCCTCATAAATTCCAGGATCAATGGAAAAAATTTGTGTTAAAAGCAGCAGGCAGGAGGAACCGCCGAATAAAATAAAAGCAAATGTCACGCCCCAGAAGGCATAATTCCCGTCTGCGAGTACGCTCACATTGGATCCAGGGTTGATTTTATTGCAGATCTCCGTGATAATTCCTCTGGAGGGATTGTAAATATTAAGGAAAATCAAACCGATCGCCGCTGTAGAAATAATATTGGGGATAATAAACATGTTCCTCGTAAATTTCCAGCCCCTGGGCTTTTTAGCCAGCACAAGAGCTACAAGCAGCGTAAATGGAATCTGGATCACCATCGTAAGAACCACCCACTTAACCGTATTGATCAGTGCCATTTTAAAGTTTGCATCGAGCGTAAACATCTTTATGTAATTGTCAAACAGATGTCCCCACCCCAGAAATTCCGGAGCCTGAAAATTCTTATAATTCCATCTGCAAAAAGAAGTAGCAAAAATATTCACCAGCGGATATGCATATATGACCAGGAACAGAAGAATTCCCGGCGCAAGGAATGCACAGATAAACCCATTTTTCTTCGTAAAAAATTTATTCCTTTTCTTCACGACATCCTCCTCAATAGATTTGTGGTTAATAATCTGTTTTAAGCAAGAGCGGGAACTATTCAGAATAGCCCCCGCCCAATTTACTGTATCTTGCACTTATTCATCATCCAGCTTCATTATTCTGATGCTGCCAGAAAATCATTTAATTCTTTTACAACATCCTCGGGCGTCTTAGAGCCATCCATAAGTCCTGCATATTTGCCCTGAATCTCTCCTTCAGCATCTCCAAATGTATTACCAAGCCCAAGAGCCTTTACATCCGCCTTCTGACACATCTGGCAAGCCTCTACCAGCAATTTCGCATCATCTGTTTCTACCTTGCTCAGCAGTTCATCATAATTAACTGCTGTGCCTGGCGCCATACCAATACCTTTCTCAATGATGCGTGCAGCAATTTCAGGACTTGTCATGTACTTAATAAATTCGATACATGCTTCTGTCTGTGCCTCATCAAGCTTATTAGATACTACAAATCCTGTTCCGCCTGATAGTAACGCCGCCCTTTTGCCTGCCTCATCTGTCGGGAAGGTTGCCGGTCTGATATTCTCTATACCTGCTTTGCAATCTACTGCACCGCCTGCATCCCATACACCGTTAAACAACATTGCAGTCTTCCCGTCAAAGAAATCTGTACGGTACTGCTCATCATCATCCCCTCCAGGACCGAAGTTGGCTGAGTCGATTTTCTTTAATACATGATCCTGCATAAATGCAAGAGACTCTTTGAAAGTGGCGTCATCAAAGTTCTCTACAGAAGCCCCGTCTTCATAGAACGCTCTGGATTGCTCACTTCTCTGAGAATAGCCTGCAAGCAGAATATTCGTCGGCCACCCGGCATTCAGACCAAACGGCATAATTCCTGCGGCCGCCAGCTTATCTACTGCTGCATTAAAGTCAGCCCATGTCTGCCACTGATCCGGAGTCTGGGCTCCGGCCTGTGTAAACAGCGCACTATTATACCAAAAACCAACTCCTTCAATCTGTTCCCTCACGGAATAGATCTTTCCATCTGTCAGGTTCTGGTCATAGCAGACACCTGCACCTGCTTTGAAATCTGCGTCCTCATCCAAATATGGTTTCAGATCCAAAATAGCGTCTGATTCACTTGCAACCGGTACAATATTCCATCCGCCAAAGTCCGCAATATCATAAAACTCACCGCTGCTTAGATCATTAAGTGCAGTATTGTAAATCCCTTCTTCTCCGCCTTCGTCAGCCTTAACAACAAAGTTAAACTCGTCTTTATGAGCCTCTGCAAACTCATCATAAATGGCCCTCATCTCGGCAGCTGCCGGCCACTCAGATTCATCATGATAATACCCGTGCGTAAATGTAATTGTCGGAAGATCTGGATTCGCTCCTTCCTCCTTAGATTCCCCGCCTGATTTGCCGCAGCCCGCGAGCGCCATTGATGCCGCCATACAGGCAGTCACAGACAGGGCAAGTAATCTTCTCCTTCTCATTATCATAAATAAGCCCTCCTATCTCAATATTTGAAATTTGTCAATATATCTCCCGATATATTTTTAAA
>CANSCI010000043.1 GCA_947645355.1 uncultured Dorea sp.
TGCAAAGATCAGCACCTCAAATACAGTGTTTGGCGTATGGTAGTAAACCATACGGATCAGTTCCACGCCGATGATCAGATTGAAACATACCTCCAGCAGGTCGTTGTAGTTTGGCCAGACTTCAAGGTTGGGGATATTGATCAGTGAGACGGCCAGCCGCAGGCACAGCAGTATGATGCCTATGGAAAGCATAAGCGCTATAAAAAGTTCTAGGATAGTAGTCAGTTTTTTTAACAGATTTGCAATAATTGCCCTCATGGAGTTCTCCTTAATAATTTACTGAATATAGAAGGGTAGATGATAAGTACCCACAATACAAGTATAAAATATTCCAGCGTTTTTGCCAAGATGGAACTTCCGAAGATCAACGAAAAGCCCTCTTTGATCAGAGCCGTGAAAAGGAGCCCTGCAGACAGCTTGAGCAGCTGGGTCTGCAGGGAACCTTTTCGCGGCTCAAACTTAAGATAACTTCGCTCCAGATAACCCCCGATCGCAAAACCAAGGCCTGCGCCCGACGCTTTCAGGCAGTCGGCGGCATATTTGGCGGCGATAGTTCCGTTCAAGTTCAGGTACAGGGCATAGACAGCTGTCAGAAGGGAGATGAGGATCATTATCAAGGTTGCCGCCTTTAGGAATCTGTCATCATCTAAGAGAAATGACTGAAAATGCCACAGAAGTGCAGCAATAACCACAGAGACGGCAAGAGAGGCCAGCACGTCCTTTGGGGTATGGCAGCCCAGGTACATTCGGGAAAAGCCGATGGACACAAGGGCAAAGACATATAAGAATTTCAGCCAGATCGTTTTTGTCCGCAGTGCCAGTGGGAAGAACAGGCAGGCCGCTCCCTGGGTATGGCCGCTTGGAAAGGAATATCCGGTTGCCCCGGCGACGGCGCTTTTTACGGCATGAAAATCCGTATCCAGGATCCAGGGTCTGGGGATTCGGAAGGTGATCTTTAAGGTCTGCACCATAAGGCCTGCGGTAAAATACGTATAACCCAGTAAATAAGCAAAGCGCTTATCCACACACCAGTAGAATGTGCAGATAACCGCTATGATTATAATTTCCTGGCCAAAGTAGGTGACAAGCTGCATCAGCCGATCCCAAAAAGGGGTTCTGATTCCTTCTAAGAACCATAAAAATGTCATGATCTGTTACCTCGTTTCCTCAATTTCGGGTCGAGAATTTTTTTACGGATGCGGAGAGATTTTGGAGTTACCTCGAGAAGCTCATCCGTATCGATAAAGTCAAGCGCCTGTTCAAGGCTGAGTATTTTCGGAGGTGTCAGGCGAAGGGCTTCGTCTGCGCTCGAGGAGCGTGTGTTGGTAAGATGCTTTGTCTTGCACACATTTACCTCGATATCATCCGTCTTGGCGTTCTCGCCGATAACCATACCGGAATATACCTTCTCACCGGCTCCGATAAAGAGGGAACCGCGTTCCTGTGCACTGTAGAGGCCGTAAGTGACGGATTCCCCGGTTTCAAATGCAATCAGGGAGCCTTGCTTGCGGTACTGGATATCACCCTTATATGGCGCATATCCGTCAAAGGCTGTGTTCATAATACCGTTTCCTTTGGTGTCTGTTAAGAACTCTCCGCGGTATCCGATGAGCCCGCGGGCAGGGATGACAAATTCCAGGCGGGTATAGCCGCCGTTGGAGGTTCCCATGTTCTGGAGTTCTCCCTTCCTCTGGCTTAACTTGTCGATAACGGTACCGGTGAATTCTTCCGGCACATCAATGTAGGCAGTTTCCATGGGCTCTAAAAGCTTGCCGTTCTCATCTTTCTTATACAGGACTTCTGCTTTGCTGACCGCAAATTCGTAGCCTTCGCGCCGCATATTTTCAATGAGTACAGATAAATGAAGTTCCCCGCGCCCGGATACCTTAAAGCTGTCTGTGTTTTCCGTATCCTCCACACGTAGACTGACATCTGTGTAGAGCTCGCGGAACAGCCGGTCGCGCAGGTGACGGGAGGTCACATATTTTCCTTCTTGTCCGGCAAAAGGGCTGTCATTTACGACGAACTGCATAGAGATGGTAGGCTCCGAGATCTTCTGGAACGGGATAGCCTGCGGATTCTCCAGAGAGCAGAGGGTATCTCCGATGGCAATGTCGGAGATGCCGGAGATGGCTACAATTGAGCCGATGGAGGCCTCCTTAACTTCTACTTTACTGAGACCGTCGAACTCATAAAGCTTGCTGATCTTAACTTTCTTCTGCTTATCCGGGGCATGGTGGTTTACCATGAGGACTTCCTGATTGACGGTGATCGTGCCGTTGTCTACCTTCCCAACACCGATACGCCCGACATATTCGTTATAGTCGATGGTACTGATCAGCACCTGCGTGGGTGCCTCCGGATCCCCTTCCGGTGCCGGGATATAGTCAAGGATGGTCTCGAACAGCGGCTGCATATTCTTCTCCTCGTCTGTGAGGTCAAGAACGGCCACGCCTGCTTTTGCAGAAGCATAGACAAACGGGCAGTCCAGCTGGTCGTCGGAGGCGTCCAGATCCATGAATAACTCCAGGACTTCATCGATGACTTCATCGGGGCGGGCTTCCGGGCGGTCGATCTTGTTGATGCAGACGATGACCGGAAGCGCCAGTTCCAGAGCCTTGCGGAGGACGAATTTTGTCTGGGGCATGGCTCCCTCAAAAGCATCCACCACAAGAATAACGCCGTTGACCATTTTAAGGACACGCTCTACCTCGCCGCCGAAATCAGCATGGCCGGGGGTGTCGATAATATTGATCTTTGTATTTTTATAATATACGGCTGTATTTTTGGACAGGATGGTGATGCCGCGTTCACGCTCAATATCGTTGGAGTCCATGACGCGTTCTGCTACTTCCTGGTTTTCCCGGAAAACACCGCTTTGCTTTAATAATTCGTCGACCAGAGTAGTCTTTCCGTGGTCAACATGGGCAATAATCGCGATATTACGTACATCTTCACGTTTTGTGTTCATAAAAATCTTCCTTTTCTTTTCCTATTAATATGCACATCGTTTTTCTTTTATACAACTTTAATAGTTTATCACATTTTACAAATTTTACAAGTATTTTAGTTCTAAATCGGAAGCTTAGCTCATAGACTATGTAATGACTCAAAATACGATTCAGAGGAAGGGAGAATGTCAAATTATGTCAGATAAGATTATTGAAAACAATCAGGTAACGATCATGGGAGAGGTGATCTCTGCATTTTCATTCAGCCATGAGGTGTTTGGGGAAGGGTTCTACATGGTGGATGTCAGTGTGAGGAGGCTGAGTAATTCGGAGGATAAGATCCCGGTGATGATATCGGAGAGGCTGATTGATGTCAGTCAGGACTACACCGGGGAGTTTATTATGGTCAGTGGACAGTTCCGCTCTTATAACAGGCACGATGAACAAAAGAACAGACTGGTGTTATCCGTATTCGCAAGAGAAGTGTCTTTTATCGAGGAGGAACTGGATGGAGCCAAGACAAACAGTATCCTGCTGGACGGTTATATATGCAAGCTGCCGGTCTACCGGAAAACTCCCCTTGGAAGGGAGATCGCGGACCTTCTGCTTGCTGTGAACAGGCCTTATGGAAAGTCCGATTACATACCATGTATCTGTTGGGGGAGAAATGCAAGATTTGCCTCGGCATTTGAAGTCGGGGAACATGTGCAGATCCTTGGACGGATCCAGAGCAGGGAATATGTAAAGAAATTAACAGAGACCGAGACAGAGAAGCGGACGGCCTATGAGGTGTCTGTAAGTAAGCTTGAATGTATGCAGGATTAAGAGATCAGTTATAGTAAGACATCCGTTGACATCGTATCTGAATGATGATAGAATTTCCATAAATAAAGTGAAGATCAGGAGGATAGGTATGTCTATTTTTACAGGGGCCGGCGTGGCAATCGTTACGCCATTTCATGAAGACGAGAGTATCAATTACGATATGCTGGATCAGTTAATCGACTATCATTGTAATCATGGTACAGATAGTATTATTATATGCGGCACCACAGGAGAATCCGCCACGATGACAGAGGAGGAGCATCTGGAGTGTGTAAAATTTGCCATTGACAGGGCAAAGGGGAGGATTCCGGTGATTGCAGGGACGGGGTCAAATTGTACAAAAACTGCGGTGGAGATGTCCAGAGAAGCATCCGAGTACGGGGCGGACGGACTTCTTCTGGTGACTCCGTATTATAACAAAGCAACGCAGGCAGGCCTTGTGGCACATTACAGTGCGGTGGCCCGGGAAGTCAAAGCACCGATCATCATGTACAGCGTTGCCAGCAGGACCGGATGTAATATTGAGCCGGCCACGGCGGCGAAGCTTTTGAAGGAAGTGGATAATATCGTAGGTATTAAAGAGGCGTCCGGGAACATCTCCCAGGTGGCAAAGATTATGAACCTTACGGACGGCAAGGTGGATCTTTATTCGGGCAATGACGACCAGATTGTTCCGATCCTTGCACTGGGCGGCAAGGGTGTGATCTCGGTACTGTCAAATGTGGCGCCGGACGAGACTCATGACATCTGCGCAAGATTTTTTGCCGGGGATGTGGCAGGGAGTACAGAACTTCAGCTGAGGGCAGTTCCTTTGATCGAGCAGTTGTTCTGCGAGGTGAATCCGATTCCGGTGAAGAAGGCAATGAAGCTTATGGGGATGGACTGCGGACCGCTGCGTATGCCGCTCACAGAGCTTAGCATGCAGCATGAGGAGTCCCTCAGACAGGCAATGAAAGATTTTGGGATCGCGCCGGCGTAGCAGCCGGATCCGTCAGCTTATAGAATAAGTGTAGTAAAAGGATATCACAGGTTGAATGCTGCGGCAGGATGTGATATCCTTTTTTTATAGTCTTCCGGTACAAAAGAGCCGCAGGCTTTTGTGCCGGGAATAGAGAAAAATCATGAGACAGCAGGAGGATATAGCTTATGATACGGGCAATTATGCATGGATGCAACGGACACATGGGACAGGTGATCACCGGACTTGTAAAAGGGGATGAGCAGATCCGGTTTGTGGCAGGGGTCGACACCTATACGGGGATACAGAACGATTACCCGGTATTTGAAAACATAGGGGCGTGCAGCGTGGAGGCGGATGTAGTGATTGATTTCTCCAATGCCGCAGCCGTGGACGGGGTGCTTGACTATTGCGTAGAGCGGCAGGTTCCGGTGGTCCTGTGTACCACAGGGCTGTCCGAAGAGCAGCTTGGCAGGGTGGCGGCAGCTTCGGAAAAGGTTGCTGTTTTAAGGTCGGCCAATATGTCCCTGGGGATCAATCTGCTGCTGAAGCTTCTGAAGGAGGCCACAAAGGTCCTTGCACCGGCAGGGTTTGACATGGAGATCGTGGAAAAGCACCATAACCAGAAGCTGGATGCCCCGAGCGGGACAGCCCTTGCACTGGCGGACGCCATGAATTCGGCCATGGAGGATGCCTATGAGTACAAATACGACAGGAGCAGGGAGCGGAAAAAACGGGATGCCCATGAGATCGGTATTATGGCTGTGCGCGGCGGCACGATCGTAGGGGAACATGAGGTCATCTATGCCGGGGCGGATGAAGTGATCGAAGTGAAGCACACTGCTTATTCAAAGACGGTGTTTGGAAAAGGGGCAGTTGAGGCCGCCAAATTCCTGGCAGGGAAGCCTGCGGGGATGTATGATATGTCGGATGTGATCCGGTTTTAATGAAAACAGGAATTGCATAGAGAAGGTATAAGTCAAGGAGGAGTTTATGAAAGAGTTAGAGACACGTTATCTGGAGAGACTTTCTGAGCTTTATCCCACCATCGCGAAAGCGTCGACGGAGATTATTAATCTGCAGGCTATTTTGAACCTGCCGAAGGGGACGGAACATTTTCTCACGGACATCCACGGGGAGTATGAGGCATTTTCCCATGTCCTTAAGAATGGTTCTGGTTCCGTGCGCCGTAAAATCGACGAGGTTTTTGGAAATACTTTGAGCAGCAGGGATAAGCAGGTCCTTGCTACTCTTATTTATTATCCAACAGAAAAGATGGACTGGGTAAAGAAAACAGAAGACAACATGGAGGACTGGTACAAGATTACACTGTACCGTCTGATTGAAATGTGCAAGAGCGTCAGCAGTAAATATACGCGGTCCAAGGTGAGGAAGGCACTTCCGGAGGAATTTGCGTATGTGATCGAGGAACTCATTACCGTGCACGGGGACGTGACAGACAAGGAATCATATTATAATGAGATTGTGAATACGATCATCCGTATCCGGCGGGCGGAGGAGTTTATTGTTGCATTGAGCAGACTGATCCAGAGGCTTACGGTAGACCATCTGCATATCGTGGGGGATATTTATGACCGGGGGCCGGGACCTCATATTATTATGGACAAGCTGATGAAATACCACTCGATTGATATCCAGTGGGGAAACCATGACGTTCTCTGGATGGGTGCGGCGGCCGGACAGAGAGGGTGTATTGCCAATGTACTCCGCATCTGTGCAAGATACGGCAATCTGGATATTCTGGAGGACGGGTATGGAATCAACCTTCTGCCCCTCGCCACATTTGCGCTTGCCACCTACCGGGACGATCCGTGCGAGCAGTTCATGCTGAAAGGCGACAACGATCACGGTGTGATCGAAAAACAACTGGAGGTGCGGATGCACAAGGCGATTTCTATTATCCAGTTTAAAGTGGAGGGACAGATTATTAAGAAAAACCCGGGATTTAAGATGGAGGACCGAAACCTCCTGCATCGGATTGACTATGAGGCGGGAACCATAGAAATAGACGGCCAGAAGCTTGAACTGCTGGATAAGAACTTTCCCACCATTGATCCGAAGCGGCCGTATGCGCTGACAAAAGAGGAAGAGGATGTGATGGAGAGGCTCACCAGGGCATTCTTAAATTGCAGGAAGCTTCAGGAGCACATGCGGTTCCTTCTGAATAAAGGTGCACTTTATAAGGTCTATAACGGAAATTTGCTGTATCACGGCTGTATGCCTCTAAAGGAGGACGGCAGCCTGAAGCCTGTGAAAATCTATGGGCATACATATAAAGGGAAGGCGCTCTACGAGGTGCTGGAGAGTTATGTCCGAAAAGGATTCCATGCACTGGATGACAAGGAAAAAGAGCGGGGGAAGGATATGATGTGGTACATCTGGCTCCATGAGAATTCTCCGCTGTTCGGCAAGGATAAGATGGCTACCTTTGAGCGTTATTTTCTGGCCGAAAAGGAAACTCACAGAGAAAAGAAAAATTCCTATTATAATCTGCTGGAAGAGGATGAGGTTGCAAACAATATATTGAAGGAGTTCGGACTTGAGGGGGAAGATGCCCACATTATCAACGGCCATGTACCGGTGAAGACGAGAAAGGGAGAGAAGCCTATCAAATGCAACGGTAAGGTTCTGGTCATTGACGGGGGATTTTCAAAGGCTTATCAGAAGGAGACCGGGATTGCAGGTTATACACTGATCTACAATTCCTACGGATTGATCCTTGCAGCTCACGAACCCTTTGAGTCTACGGAGGCAGCTATTGAAAACGGAAGTGATATTCATTCGGAGAGTACGCTGATCAAGCGGATGACGGAGCGGATATTGGTGGGTGATACGGATACCGGAAAAGAATTGAAGGAGCAGATTAAAGATCTGGAGATGCTGCTGGAGGCTTACCGGAGCGGCCGGATTGCCGAACGTCTTTAAACTGTAAAAAACTCCCAAGCTGCAAAAAGTATATAATTCTATTATTTGCAAATATTACTGGTAACAAGTATTACTTGATAGATAGATAAATATACATGAAAGGGAGATTTGAAAATGAAACAGTTAAAAAAATTTTTACTCATGCTTACCTGTGCAGGAGCTCTTGTCAGTATGACTGCCTGCGGAAGCAATAATGATGACAACGGGGCGGTAAAAGGAGACGGCGCTGCCGGAAATACCGCTACAGATAACACTGGGAACGCCTATGATAACGACACGAATACCAACGATGCCACAGACGGGACAGGAAACGGTGTTATGGACGATATCGGTGATGATGTGAAAAAGGGCGTAGATGATCTGGAAAGAGATCTTGACGGCAATGCAGACAATAACACAGATAATAAGGCCAATAATACTACAGACAATAACACCAAAAACCGGTAAGTAAGCTTTGAAGGACAATAATAAAAGACAGCATCCAGGATATAACGGATGCTGTCTTTTCCTTTTCATATTCGGGGAGTTATGCTACAATAAAACAATTAGAGTACATTGCAAAGGAGACAGAAGAATATGGCGAAGAGATTGTTGATGGGAAATGAAGCCATAGGGCTTGCTGCTGTCCGGGCCGGTGTGAATCTTGTGTGCGGGTATCCCGGGACTCCGTCCACAGAGATTCTCGAGACAGTCGCAGCAAATAATCAGGATAAAAGGATCCATGTCCAGTGGTCCGTAAATGAAAAGGCGGCGCTTGAGGTGGCGGCCGGCGGAGCTTATGCAGGGGCCAGAACCCTTGTGACCATGAAGCAGGTAGGGCTGAATGTTGCCTCGGATCCGCTGATGAGTCTTGCCTATGTCGGTGTGAAGGGCGGCATGGTGATTGTCGCGGCGGACGATCCGGGTCCGATCTCTTCCCAGACAGAGCAGGACACCAGGCATTTTGGAGCGTTTTCCAAACTGCCGGTCTTTGATCCCGTATCTCCGGAGGAAGCTTTTGATATGGTGGGAGAGGCCTTTGATCTGTCAGAGCAGTATCATACTCCCGTGATCCTTCGGCCTACGACACGGGTGTGTCACGGGTGCGCCGGCATTGAGACGGGGGAGTCCCAAAAGAGAAAGGCGCCGGAGGGGTTTGTAAAAGACACTGCCCGCTGGGTTATTTTCCCGAGGCTGTCCTATGAGAACCATAAAAAGATCGAGGCGCGCAATGTAGAACTGTCAAAGGTATTTTCTTCCTGCAGATATAATTGGATCGAGGGTGATCTGGAAGCAGAGAAAGGAATTGCATCCGGCGGTGTCAGCTATACATATATGAAGGAAACTGACCTGGAAGGCGTAAAAATCCTTAAGATAGGGACCCCCCATCCGTTCCCGGAGGAACTGGCGGTACAGTTTCTGACGGGGCTTTCGGAGGTTCTTGTCCTGGAGGAACTAGATCCGGTGATCGAGAAGGAATTGGTCTATGTCGCCGGGAAATACCATCTGCCGGTCACGGTGAGAGGGAAGCTTACGAAAGATACGAAAAATGCCGGTGAGAACAGCGTGGAGAGTGTACGGGAAGATCTGTCCCGTTTCCTGCCGGAGTGCAAGAACTTAAGGAAACAGGCGGAAGAGGCGGACAAAGCGGGTGAAGTGCCGAAGCTTCCTGTGCGTCCTCCGGTCTTATGTGCGGGGTGTCCCCACCGCGCCTCCTTCTATGCCGTAAAAGAGGCGGTTGGGCAGCGTAAGGCTGTCTACAGCGGAGATATCGGGTGCTATACCCTCGGGAATGCAAAGCCGCTGGATATGGTGGATACCTGCCTGTGTATGGGCGCGGATGTGACCGTTGCCCAGGGGCTGCATATTATAGAGCCGGATGCAGTGAATTTTTCCTTTATCGGAGATTCCACATTTTTTGCATCGGGCATTACCGGTGTGGTAAATGCGGTATATAACGGGACGGATATCATCCTTGTCGTTCTTGACAATTCTACCACGGCTATGACAGGTCATCAGCCCCATCCGGGCACGGGAGTGACTATGATGGGAGATGTGACGCAGAAGGTCAGTATCGAAAAGGTGCTGGAGGGGATCGGCGTGCAAAAGATCGTGACGGCGGATCCGCTGAACCTTTCTGAGGCCGTGGCGGCTGTGAGAGATGTGATGGAGGGCAGCAAAGTACGGGCGGTGATCTTCCGGTCTCCTTGTATTGCGGTGACAAAGGCCGCTTCCCGTTACAAAGTGGAGGAATCAAAGTGTACTTCCTGCGGGCAGTGCATCCGGAAGCTGGGATGCCCGGCAATCACCCGGAAGAAAGAGCAGGTATGGATCGAGCCTTCGCTGTGCTTTGGATGCGGCGTGTGTGCGCAGATCTGCAAGTTTCATGCCATTAAGGAGGTGAGCGGCCATGAATAAGAATTGTCTGTTGTGCGGTGTGGGAGGGCAGGGAGTTGTCCTTGCCTCCAAGCTGATTGCTTATGCGGCTTTGGAAAAGGGTCTTAAGGTCCGCACCTCCGAGACCATCGGGATGTCTCAGCGGGGAGGGTCTGTGGTGAGTCATGTAAGGATGGGGGAGGAAATCTATTCCCCTATGATCCCTATGCACAGCGCGGACGTGATCCTGGCCTTTGAGCCGGCGGAAGCCGTGCGGAACCTTTCCTATCTGAAAAAAGGAGGCGTTGCAGTGGTAAATAAAAAGGCGGTGAAGCCTGTGACTGCCGCGCTTGGCCAGAGCCCCTATGACGGGGAGGAGATGCTGTGCTGTCTGAGGAAACAGGTGGAGCAGCTGTATGTGGTGGACGGAGAAGAGATCTGCCGGAGGGCGGGCTCACCCAAGGTGCTTAATGTGGCGCTGTTGGGAGCGGCCCTGGGAAGCGGAGCCCTTGGTCTTAGTCCCGGTGATATAGAGCGGCAGCTTGAGGGCGCCGTAAAGCCTCAGTTTGCAGCTGTGAACCGGGAGGCCTTAAGGATGGGCGCGGCCTTGGCTCAAAACAGACCAGGATATGAACGGCCGGAAGAAAGGTAAAGTAAAAAGAAAAGAGGATATGCACATGAAAATGACAGAGCTGCAATTTCGGCTGATCAAAGCTAATTTGAAACTGCTGACATCAAAACCATGTTTTTATAAAGAGAAGCTTCAGGATATTGATATTGACGGGATACAGAGCCAGGAGGATTTTGAGAAGCTTCCGTTTACGTGGAAGGGGGATCTGAGGGAGGCTTATCCACTGGGGCTTCAGGCAGTGCCGGACGAGGAGATCGTGAGGATCCACTCTTCCTCCGGAACTACAGGCACTCCCATCATTATCCCTTATACACAGAAAGATGTGGACGACTGGGCGAAGATCTTTGCGCGGTGCTATGAGATGGCGGGCATCACTGCTCTTGACCGGATCCAGATCACACCTGGTTATGGGCTGTGGACGGCGGGGATCGGATTCCAGCTGGGGGCGGAACATCTGGGGGCAATGACCATTCCTATGGGACCGGGCAACACGGATAAGCAGCTCCGCATGATGAAGGATATGAAGGCTACGGTTCTGTGTGCCACTTCTTCTTATGCACTGCTGTTGGCGGAGGAGATTGCAAAGAGAAATATGACAGACGCTGTCTATCTGAAAAAGGGTGTCATCGGTTCTGAACGCTGGGGCGAGAAGATGAGGAAAAGGATCGCAGATGAACTGGGCGTGCAGCTCTATGATATCTACGGACTGACGGAAGTCTACGGTCCGGGTATTGCCATGAGCTGTGATTATGAGTGCGGGATGCATTATTGGGATGATTATGTGTATTTTGAGATCGTGGACCCTAAGACCGGGGAGAATGTGCCGGACGGAGAGATCGGAGAGCTTGTCATCACCACTCTGCGCAAGCAGGGGGCGCCGCTGATCCGTTACCGCACCCATGACCTTACCAGGTTTCTTCCCGGGGACTGCCGGTGCGGTTCCAGGTTCCCGAGGATCGATACATTGATCGGGCGCACGGACGACATGGTGAAGGTAAAGGGCGTTAACATTTTCCCGAGCCAGATCGAGGAGATGCTAAAGGGTGTGGAAGAGGCATCCAGTGAGTACCAGTTTATGCTGGACCACATGAACGGAAAGGATGTATGTACGCTGTTTGTAGAGATCAACAATGGTGTAGAGCCAAAGCAGGCCGCTAAGGCGATTCAGCAGGAGTTTAAGAATAAGATCGGGATCACCACCAACGTGAAGCCGGTGTTTATCGGGGATCTTCCGAGAAGTGAGAAGAAATCTACCCGTATTTTTGACAACCGCTATTAGAAGAGAGGAAAGAACAGATGAGATTTCGGCCATGTATCGACATACATAACGGACAGGTGAAACAGATCGTAGGCGGCAGCCTGCAGGATGAAGGAAACCATGCAGACGTTAATTTTTCCTCGGCACGGGACGCGGATGATTATGCAAAGCTTTACCAGAAGGACGGGTTAAGGGGCGGGCATGTGATCCTTCTTAACCCTCCGTCTTCAAAATACTATGAAAAAACGCTGCAGCAGGCCAGGAGGGCGCTTCGGGCTTACCCGGGAGGGCTGCAGCTTGGAGGCGGGATCACGGCGGAAAATGCCGCTTCTTATCTTAAGGACGGTGCAAGCCATGTGATCGTAACCTCCTATGTATTCCAGGGGGGAGAGATCAACTGGGAGCATATGGAGAAACTGAAGCGTGAGGTGGGGCGGGAGCATGTGGTCATCGACCTGAGCTGCCGCCGCCGGGACGGGGATTACTATATTGTGACAGACCGCTGGCAGACCTACACAAATGTCAAGCTTTCTGTCAGGATTTTAAATGAGATTGCCGGCTGCTGTGATGAATTTCTTGTTCACGGCGTGGATGTGGAAGGGCGTTCCTCAGGGATTGATGAGAAGCTGGCTTCTCTTTTGAAGGATTATGAGGGGCTCCCTGTCACTTATGCAGGCGGGATCGGGAGCATGGAGGATCTTAAGCGGTTCGGGCTTCTGACGGAAGGGAAGCTTGACTTTACTGTCGGCAGCGCCCTTGATCTTTTCGGGGGGACGCTTCCGTATGAGAAGGTAAAGAATTGCTGTTCTCTCAGTTTTTAATAACTTTTGGAAACATTTAAACAATTTATAAACGTCTTGAATTGGATTATAGATAGTGCTAGAATGTATTTTGAGTAAATTTACGGATAAGGAGTATTTAACGATATGGGTCTCATACAGAAAATATTTGGTACACACAGTGAGAATGAACTGAAACGGATCTATCCGGCCGCAGATGCGATCGAGGCGTTGGAGCCGCAGATGCAGAGTTTGTCAGACAGTGAGCTCAGAGATAAGACAAAAGAATTTAAAGAGAGGCTTCTCCAGGGCGAGACGTTGGATGACATTCTCCCGGAGGCCTTTGCGGTTGTCCGGGAGGCCGCTGTGCGTACCCTTGGTATGAAGCACTACAGAGTACAGCTGATCGGCGGCATCATCCTCCATCAGGGGCGGATCTCCGAGATGAAGACCGGTGAAGGAAAGACTCTTGTATCGACGCTCCCGGCTTATTTGAACGCCCTGACCGGAGAGGGTGTCCATGTGGTAACAGTCAATGACTATCTGGCAAAGCGTGACGCCGAGTGGATGGGCCAGGTTCATGAATTCCTGGGTCTGACTGTGGGTGTGGTACTGAACGGCATGGACAATGATGAGCGGCGCGACGCCTACAATTGTGATATCACTTATGTGACGAACAATGAGCTTGGTTTTGATTATCTGAGGGATAATATGGTGATCTATAAAGAACAGCTTGTCCAGAGAGGGCTGAAGTATGCCATCATCGATGAGGTGGACTCTGTGCTGATTGATGAGGCACGTACACCGCTGATCATCTCCGGGCAGAGCGGGAAGTCCACGAAGCTCTATGAGGCCTGTGATATTCTTGCCCGTCAGCTCCAAAAGGGAGAGGCGAGCGGGGAGTTTTCCAAGATGAATGCGATCCTCGGTGAGGATATTGAGGAGACGGGAGATTTTATCGTTAATGAGAAAGAGAAGAATGTCAGCCTGACAGAGGACGGTGTAAAGAAAGTCGAAAAGTTCTTCCACATTGACAATCTTGCGGATGCAGAAAACCTGGAGATTCAGCATAATATTATTTTGGCGCTCCGGGCGCATAACCTGATGTTCCGGGATCAGGATTATGTCATCAAGGATGACGAGGTGCTGATCGTCGATGAATTTACCGGGCGTATTATGCCGGGACGCCGTTATTCCGACGGCCTTCATCAGGCCATTGAGGCGAAGGAGCGGGTGAAAGTAAGGCGCGAGAGCAAGACGCTTGCGACGATCACATTTCAGAATCTGTTCAACAAATTTGCAAAGAAGGCGGGCATGACCGGAACTGCCCTCACGGAAGAAAAAGAGTTCCGTGAGATCTACGGCATGGACGTTATCGAGATTCCCACGAATGTCCCGGTACAGAGGAAGGATCTGGAGGATGTTGTATATAAGACACAGAAGGAAAAATTCCGGGCAGTCTGCGATGAGATCGAGGCGGCTCATAAAAGGCATCAGCCTGTGCTGGTAGGTACGATTACCATTGAGACTTCTGAACTTTTAAGCAGTATGCTGAAAAAGAGAGGGATTAAACACAATGTATTGAATGCCAAGTTCCATGAGATGGAGGCCCAGATCGTGGCGGAGGCCGGTGTGCATGATGCAGTCACCATAGCAACCAACATGGCGGGTCGTGGTACGGATATTAAGCTGGATGATGAGGCAAGGCAGGCCGGAGGCCTTAAGATCATCGGAACGGAACGGCATGAGTCCAGGCGTATTGACAATCAGCTGCGCGGACGTTCCGGACGTCAGGGAGATCCGGGAGAGTCCAGGTTCTATATCTCTCTGGAGGATGATCTGATGCGTCTTTTTGGTTCCGAGAGGCTTATGAGTGTATTTACCGCACTTGGCGTGGAAGAAGGAGAACAGATCCAGCACAAAATGCTCTCTAATGCCATTGAGAAAGCACAGGAGAAGATCGAGAACAACAACTTCGGAATTCGTAAGAACCTGCTGGAGTACGATCAGGTTATGAATGAGCAGCGGGAGATTATATACGAAGAGCGGCGCCGCGTCCTGGACGGGGAAAATATGCGTGATTCCATCTTCCATATGATCAATGATTATATAGAGAACACGGTGGATCTGCTGGTTGCTGCGGATCAGGATTATGAAGATTTTGATCTGGCAAAGTTAAACCGGACGATTCTGAGGTCTGTTCCCATGGAGCCGATCACGGAGTCAGATGTCAGGGGCATGAGCCAGAAGGAATTGAAGCATATGCTGAAGGAACGTGCTGCCAAGGCATATGAGGCCAAAGAGGCTGAGTTCCCGGAACCGGAGCATCTCAGAGAAATCGAGCGTGTGGTTCTGCTGAAGGTGATCGATGCGAAGTGGATGGCCCATATTGATGATATGGATCAGCTTCGTCAGGGAATCGGCCTTCAGGCATACGGTCAGAGAGATCCGAAGATTGAATATAAGATGCTGGGCTATGATATGTTCGGCGAGATGACACAGGGGATCGCGGCAGATACCGTGCGCACATTGTTCCATGTAAGACTGGAGCAGAAGGTGGAGCGCGAGCAGGTGGCGAAGGTGACAGGTACCAACAAGGACGACACCGCCCTGAAGGCTCCGAAGAAGCGTGCAGAGAAGAAGGTATACCCCAATGATCCGTGCCCGTGCGGGAGCGGAAAGAAATACAAACAGTGCTGCGGACGCAAATAATAATAGAAAGAGGTGATAAGAGTGGTTGAATTAGATCAGTTTAAAAGCTTGATGAATGCCTACGAGGAACCTCTTGCCGAGATGAGGGATTCACTTTGACGTCTCAGGCAAAGAGAAACGGATAGAAGAACTGGAGCGTAAGGTGGAGGAGCCGGGCTTCTGGGACAGCCCTGAGGAATCCCAGAAGGTGATGAAGGAACTTAAGAGCCTGAAAGAGCTTGTAGAGGTCATCAAAAAGCTGTATACAGGATATGAGGATATATTGCTTCTGATTGAGATGGGCTATGAGGAAAATGACGATTCCATGGTTCGGGAGATTCGCTCGGAGATCCAGGAGTTTGAAGGTTCCTTCGAGGAGCTTCGTATTCAGACACTTCTGTCGGGCGAATACGATTCCTGCAATGCGATCATGACCCTCCATGCCGGAGCCGGCGGGACAGAATCCTGCGACTGGGCGGGCATGCTGTACCGGATGTACAACCGGTGGGCGGAGCGGAAAGGGCTGTCCATCAAGGTACTTGATTATCTGGACGGTGATATTACGGGTATTAAGACGGTTACATTTGAGGTGAACGGGGAAAATGCATACGGCTGTCTGAAATCCGAGAAGGGCGTACACCGCCTTGTACGGATCTCTCCGTTTAATTCGGCCGGCAAGAGGCAGACTTCTTTCGCTTCCTGTGATGTAGTACCGGATATTGAGGATGAGATTGATATTGAACTTGCGGACGATGAGTTGAAGATAGATACTTACCGCGCCAGCGGCGCAGGCGGACAGCATGTGAACAAAACATCCTCAGCGATCCGTATCACCCATCTCCCGACGGGGATCGTGGTGCAGTGCCAGAACGAGCGCTCCCAGCATTTCAATAAGGAAAAGGCAATGCAGATGCTGAAGGTAAAGCTTCAGCTTATGAAGGAGCAGGAGCAGGCGGAAAAAGTCTCGGATATCCGGGGTGAGGTGAAGGAGATCGGGTTCGGCAATCAGATACGGTCTTATGTGATGCAGCCCTACACAATGGTGAAAGATCATCGGACGAACCTGGAGAACAGTAATGTGACTGCTGTCCTGGACGGTAATATTGATATGTTTATCAATGCGTACCTGAAAGGGCAGATCAGCAGTTAGAGGGAGGAAGTTATGATAAATATTGCAGTATTAGGCTATGGAACCGTGGGAAGCGGCGTGGTTGAGGTTGTGGCTACCAACGGCGGGCAGATCAATCAGAGGATCGGTGAAGAACTGAACATTAAATATGTACTTGACCTCAAGGATTTCCCGGGGGATCCGGTGCAGGAGAAGATCGTCCATAATTTTGAGACGATCATAAATGATGACGACATTAAGATCGTGGTGGAGGTGATGGGCGGGATCGAGCCGGCCTACACTTTTGTAAAAAGGAGCCTTCAGGCGGGCAAGAGCGTGGCTACCTCCAACAAGGCACTGGTGGCAAAGCACGGCGCGGAGCTTCTGTCTATTGCCAGGGACCAGGGAATTAATTTTTTGTTCGAGGCGAGTGTAGGCGGGGGGATCCCTATTATCCGGCCGCTGAATTCTTCGCTGACGGCAGATGAGATCGAAGAGATCACCGGGATCTTAAACGGGACGACCAATTATATGCTTACCAAAATGTTTTATGAGGGGGCAGATTATGATACTGTTTTAAAGGAGGCGCAGGCCAACGGCTATGCAGAGCGCAATCCGGAGGCCGACGTGGAAGGCTATGATGCGTGCAGGAAGATCGCCATCCTTTCTTCTTTGATCTCCGGGCAGCAAGTGGATTTTGAGGATATTTACTGCGAAGGGATCACAGAGATTACGGTAGAGGATATGAAATATGCAAAGGCTATAGGGACTACCATTAAGCTTCTGGCATCCAGTAAGCGCCAGGGCAGGAGGCTTCATGCCATCGTGGCTCCGTGTATGCTGTACCCGGACCATCCGCTCTATAATGTAAATGATGTGTTCAACGCTATTTTCGTGCATGGGAATGTGCTGGGCGATGCGATGTTTTACGGGAGCGGGGCAGGAAAGCTTCCGACAGCCAGTGCCGTTGTAGCGGATGTGGTGGATGCAGCCAAGCATCTGAACCGCAATATTATGACTATGTGGAAGGAAGAAAAACTCATGCTTGAGGATAAGGGGGATGCCAAGAGGAGGTTCTTTATCCGCATGAAAGGAAGCGTGGAGGAAATGCTTCCGGATCTTCGCTATTCCTTCGGTGAGATTGAGGTGATTCAGGCGGAGGGTCTGGAAGGTGAGTTCGGGTTTATCACTCCTGTGATGATGGAGGGGGATTATGATACCAGGGCAAACCGGTACAGAGATCAGATTCTTCATATGATAAGGATTGAGGGGTAGTACAGTGAAAGTAGTACAGTGAATCATAAGTGACAGTTTTGCTGTGCTGACGGATGGGAGAGAATCAATGAAGTATGTTATAGTATTAAGTGACGGGATGGCCGGAAGACCCCTGGAAGTACTGGGCGGGAGGACTACCATGGAGGCGGCATACACGCCTGTGATGGATGAGCTTTCCCGAGAGGCCGAAGTCGGTATGGCGTCCATGGTGCCGGAAGGGATGGCACCCGGGAGCGATACGGCCAATCTTGCGGTTATGGGTTATGATCCGAAGATTTATTATACAGGGAGATCCCCGCTGGAGGCGCTTAGTATCGGCGTGGAGATGGAGGAGGCAGACGTCTCCTTTCGGTGCAACCTGGTAACGTTGTCCGAGGAGGACTGTGCTTATGAAGACAGGACGATCCTGGATCACAGCTCCGACGAGATCTCTACGGAGGATGCGGCTGTACTGATCGAGGCGTTAAAGGAAGGTCTGACAAAGGAAGGGTACACTTTTTATGTAGGAACCAGTTACCGCCATCTTCTGGTTCAGAAGGAGGGAAGGGTGACAGAACTCACACCTCCCCATGACATTCTGGAAAAAAAGATCGGGAGTTATCTGCCGGAAGATCCTGTTTTGAGAGAGATGATGGAGAAGAGTTTTGAGATCCTTAAGGTGCACCCTTTGAATGAGGAAAGGAAGGCCCGGGGGCTCAGGCCGGCAAATTCAGCATGGTTCTGGGGCGCAGGGAAGAAGCCTGCCCTTGTCTCCTTTGAGAAGCAGAGGGGGAAACGAGGCGCCATGATCTCGGCGGTGGATCTGCTTAAGGGGATTGCCGTCGGCGCGGGCATGGATCGGATCCTTGTGGAAGGAGCAAACGGGGGACTTCACACCAATTATGAGGGGAAAGCCAGGGCAGCGGTGGATGCCCTTGTGAAGGACGGGTATGATTTTGCCTACATCCATGTGGAGGCTCCTGACGAGATGGGCCACCAGGGAAGTGCACAGGATAAGATCACTGCCATTGAGCAGATCGACGGAAAAGTGGTAAAGACTGTGGTGGAAGGCCTTCGGGAAGCCGGGGAAGAGTTCAGGATCCTGATCCTTCCGGATCACCCTACGCCGATCGAAGTGCGGACCCACACAGGAGATCCGGTTCCGTATCTTCTGTATGACAGCACGAAGAAGACAGACGGCCCCGGTGCATACCACGAGAGGGCTGCCAGAAATACAAAAAAAGAATGGCCGGACGGATATCAACTGATGGGACATTTATTACAGGAGGAAGTATGCTAATTGTAAAAAAATTCGGCGGCAGTTCTGTTGCTAATAAAGAAAGGATCTACAATGTGGCAAGGCGCTGTATTGAGGATTACAAGGCGGGGCATGACGTGGTTGTTGTTCTGTCCGCTATGGGGGATACGACGGATCATCTGATCGAGCTTGCACAGAGTATCAATCCCAAGGCAAAAAAACGGGAGATGGATATGCTTCTTACTACAGGCGAGCAGGTATCGGTAGCCCTGATGGCTATGGCAATGCATGCTATGGACGTGCCGGCGGTATCTCTGAATGCGTTTCAGGTGATGATGTACTCCACTTCCAGATATGGCAATGCCAGATTCAAGCGGGTGGATACAGAGCGGATCCAGCATGAACTGGATTCCAGGAAGATCGTGATCGTGACTGGCTTCCAGGGCGTGAATAAATACGATGATATCACAACGCTCGGAAGAGGCGGATCCGACACGACGGCAGTTGCGCTGGCGGCGGTTCTCCATGCAGATAAGTGTGAGATATATACAGACGTGGACGGTGTATATACCGCAGACCCCAGAGTGGTAAAAAATGCAAAGAAGCTGGATGTCATCACTTATGATGAAATGCTGGAGCTGGCAAGCTTAGGAGCCAAGATCCTTCATAACCGCTCTGTTGAGATGGCCAAAAAATATAATGTAGAGTTAGTCGTGCGTTCCAGCCTGAACGAGTCAGAGGGAACCACAGTCAAGGAGGCAGCCAAGATGGAAAAATTATTAGTAACAGGAGTGGCGGCGGATACCAATACAGCCAGAATTTCCGTGATCGGGGTAGAAGATAAGCCGGGTACTGCATTCCGCATCTTTAATACACTTGCGAAGAATAATATTAATGTGGATATTATCCTGCAGTCTGTAGGACGGGAGGGTACGAAGGACATTTCCTTTACGGTTGCGTCGGATGATCTGGAGCATGCGCTTAAAGTTCTTGAGGACCAGAAGGAGAGGCTGACTATCCAGCAGATCACATGGAACGAGGAGGTCGCCAAATTATCTGTTGTCGGTGCGGGCATGATGAGTAATCCGGGCGTTGCGGCAAAGATGTTTGAGGCTCTCTATAATTCCAGGGTAAATATCAACATGATCTCTACATCAGAGATCCGCAT
>CANSCI010000044.1 GCA_947645355.1 uncultured Dorea sp.
TCAAAGTTATTCGCATTGCAGACGGAAACATTGAAATCACTTGGAACATTTAACCATTAGCCATGAAAGTCTCAGCCACACAGTTTTGAGGAAAATTTAATAAAATCTGTTGATAAGCCAATACTAAATACCGTATAATAAAGAAAATAGCGAAGGGAAGTGATACTATGGCATCTGCAGCACGGGCAATCAGAAATCAAGAAATCCTAAAAACTGAATATTCTGAAAAAGCATCCATAGGCGCATTATATGATGAACTATCTAAGGGAATAGAAAGTCTGAAAAAAGGCGATGTCTATACGATTGATGAAGCATGGGAGGAAATTGACAAAATATAATGCCGGATAAGCCAAAGAAATATAAAATCGTAATCTCCAAGAACGCGCTTTTGGATATTAAATCAACCAAAAAGTATATTCTTGACACATTCAAATATCGGGAATATGCGGAAAACTTTTCAAAGAAGATAAAGAAGGCCATCAAAGAATTGGATTCTTTCCCCAAAGGCTATGAAGCTACGGGATATGTAATTGAAGGGTTAAGCGTTTATTTCAAACCTTACAGTACATATTTAATTTTCTTTGTTGTAGAGGATTCCACCATTACGGTAATCCGTGTCTTGAAAGACCGCATGTATTGGCAATCTATTATTAAGAAAATGCAGAAAATCAACAGATAGTTTTTACTTCAATCCTCCCGTTTCGGTGAATCATTGAGAATCGTGCAGGAAAAGCTGGACAGCAAGAATTTCTATGCTTTTAATCCTGAGTTTGATATCAAAGCATGCAGCAATAAGTAAGGTTTCATATTATTAGAAAGCAGCTGTGCATATGCACGGCTGCTTTTTTGACCTGACGGGAAAATATATTTTGGAAGGAAATGTTGAAACGATAGAAATTTTCTAAGCTTCTGCTGAGGTTACTCTGCAGCTTGGCAGGTTAGTGGATAGGGATGAGGAATCATGGGGGTCAGGTGGAGACACAGGAATGCAGCGGTCGGCAAATATGCAGGCGCCGTCGGAAAGAGCAGAAGGAGAGAAACCGGGAGGAGAGGAGCCGGAAGGAACGCAGGCGCCGCCGGAGAAGCCGGAAGGAGAGGAACCGGAAGGGGAGAATGGAGGTCGTGGAGGGCCGCCTGACCAAATCCAGGTTGACAGCCTTCTCTTATCCGTGTTATACTTCGGTCAGTGAAAAAAGAGGGCTTCATTACTGACGGATAATGTGGGTTACCACAGGGGAATGAAGTGCCGTGATTCGCCGACCGTCTGGGCAGCATTGCTTTTAGCATGCTGCTTTTTTATTGTAGATGAGTTTTTAAAATGGATATTTATGTTTTTGGCAGAGATAAAAGTTTTGAAGACTGATCTGATAAGAGAGCAGGAGGGCAGGGCAATGTCATTTTCTTAAAAACAGGAGGAAGATGATATGATGTTTACGCAGTGGGAAGGATTTGAAGGAGGAAATTGGCATGAGGCCATAGATGTCCGCGACTTTATCCAGAAAAATTATACTCCTTATGATGGAAATGAGGAGTTCCTTGCATCGGCAACCGGAAGGACAAAACGGCTGCTGCACAAATTTGAAAATCTCCTTGCACTGGAGCGTGAGTTCGGCGGGGTGTTGGATATTGACACGCATACCGTAACTTCTCTTTTGAATTATAAGCCGGGATATCTTGACAAAGAGGAGGAGATTATCGTAGGTCTGCAGACAGACAGGCCGTTAAAGAGAGGCGTGAATCCGTTTGGAGGGCTTCGGATGACAAGAGATGCCTGCAAGGCATACGGTTACGAGCTTTCTGATAAGGTGGAGGACGAGTTTCGGTACAGGACTACTCATAATGACGGAGTGTTCCGCGTATATAATAAGGCTACGAAGGCAGCCAGGCATTGCGGATTGATCACAGGCCTTCCGGATGCTTACGGGAGGGGGCGCATCATCGGCGATTACCGAAGGGCGGCTCTCTATGGGATTGATTTTCTGATCGAGGAGAAGCAGAAGGATAAGGATCGGATCAGCATGGAGGATATGGATGTAGACCACATCCGTCTGCTGGAAGAGTTGTATCAGCAAATTAATTTTCTCGGGAAATTAAAAGAGATGGCAATGTTATACGGGTACGATATCAGTAAGCCGGCATCAAATGCAAGAGAGGCGGTACAGTGGCTGTATTTTGCCTATCTTGGTGCGATCAAGGAGCAGAATGGGGCGGCCATGAGCCTTGGAAGGACATCGACTTTCCTGGATATTTATTTTGAACGTGATCTGAGAAACGGGGTTCTTACAGAGGCGGAGGCACAGGAGATCATCGATGATTTTGTTATGAAGCTGCGTATGGCACGGCATCTGCGTACGCCGGAGTACAATGAGCTTTTTGCGGGGGATCCTATGTGGATTACGGAGGCTCTGGGCGGAGTTGGCGAGGATGGGAGAAGCATGGTGACGAAGAATACATACCGCATGCTTCACACGCTCTATAATCTGAAGGCATCCGCGGAACCTAACCTGACGGTACTGTGGTCGCAGGCGCTTCCAGAGAATTTTAAGAGATACTGTGCGAAGGTGTCCTGTGACACGGATGCCATTCAATATGAGAATGATGACCTGATGCGCCCGAAGTTTGGCGATGATTACGGGATTGCCTGCTGTGTATCTGCCATGAGGATCGGGAAGGAAATGCAGTTTTTCGGAGCAAGGGCGAATCTTGCCAAGCTGCTTTTGATGGCATTAAACGGTGGAAGAGATGAAAAGCAGGGGATGCAGGTGGGACCAGAGCATACGGCGTATGAAGGGGAATACCTGGAGTATGATAAGGTTGTGGAACTTTTGGATCTTTACCGTCCGTGGCTTGTGAAAATGTATGCCAATACGATGAACGTGATCCATTACATGCACGACAAGTACGCCTATGAGAAGACACAGATGGCTCTCCATGATACAAAGGTGCATCGGTTTATGGCGTTCGGAATCGCGGGGCTGAGTGTAGTGGCAGACTCGTTGTCGGCAATTAAATATGCGAAGGTAAGATGTATCCGCGATGAAAAGACGGGAATGATCACGGACTATAACGTGGAGGGGGAATATCCGGCATACGGCAATGATGATGACCGGGCAGATGACATCGCCAGGGAGCAGGTAAGGCTGTTTTATGAGGAACTTAAGAAACAGAAGCTGTATAAGGATGCGGAGCCTACGCTTTCTGTCCTTACAATTACCTCTAATGTAGTATATGGCAAGAAGACAGGGGCTACCCCGGATGGGAGGAAGGCCGGAGAACCGTTCGCGCCGGGGGCCAACCCCATGCACGGGAGAGATAAGAACGGGGCGCTTGCATCTTTGAACTCTGTGGCTAAGCTGTCCTATGACTGCTGCAAGGACGGGATATCCAATACATTTTCCATTGTCCCGCAGGCAGCGGGGAAGACGCAGGAGGAGAGACTTGCTAATCTGACGGCAGTGCTGGACGGATACTTCCGGCAGATGGCCCACCATCTGAACGTCAATGTGCTGAACCGGGATGTGCTGCTTGATGCCTATGAGAATCCGGAAAAATATCCGAACCTCACAATCCGGGTGTCCGGCTATGCCGTAAATTTTATAAAATTATCCAGGGAGCAGCAAAAAGAGGTTATATCAAGAACTTTCCATGAGCATATGTAGTTTCAGACAATTTATTTATGACTTGTTTTTGTTTTTATATCTGAGTATAATAAAAACGATTGGAGTGTAAATAATATGGCAGGGAAAAAAAAGAGAAATGACAGTTCTACGATTCGATATTATGATTACAGCCTGATAGCTATCCTGATGTTCCTGGTGTGCTTCGGGCTGGTCATGCTGTACAGCACCAGCGCGTACAGCGCTCTTACTACATATCATGACAGTATGTATTACTTTAAAAGGCAGATCGTATTTTGTGCATTTGGGTTTGCGGAGATTTATATTGTATCAAGGATCGACTATCACTGGTATATTAAGCGTGCAGGGCTGCTGTATGTGGTGTCCCTTCTGCTGATGGCGCTTGTGCAGACGCCGCTTGGGAAGGAAGTGAACGGTGCCAGAAGGTGGATACAGCTTCCGGCGGGGCAGCAGTTTCAGCCGGCGGAGGTGGCAAAGATTGCGATTATTTTGTTTATTGCGGTGCTGTTGTGCAAGGCGGGGAAGGAAGCCCATTCCTTAAGGGGAATATGGAAAGTGCTCCGGTGGGGCGCTCTTTCCGCGGCATGTGTATTGTTTTTGACGGACAACCTAAGTACCGCGGTGATCGTATTTGGGATTACCTGTATTATGATTTTTGTGGTACATCCAAAGACAGCGCCTTTTGTAGTGCTTCTGACAGGGGCAATGTCGGCGCTTTTGATTGCAGTTCAGATCATAGGGGCGAAGATCGCTACCAGTGAGAATTTCAGGCTCCGGAGAATTATCGTATGGCTGAATCCTGAGGAGCATGCCGCGGACGGAGGCTATCAGATCCTGCAGGGGCTGTATGCCATCGGCTCCGGAGGCTTTTTCGGAAAAGGGCTTGGAAACAGTGCACAAAAAAGAATTATCCCAGAGGTGCAAAATGATATGATTTTGTCTGTCATTTGCGAAGAACTCGGGGTGTTTGGTGCTATCGTCGTTCTTGCATTATTTGCGATGCTTCTGTACCGGCTGTTGTTTATTGCGCAAAATGCGCCGGATCTATACGGGTCTCTTGTAGTGACGGGGATTTTTGCACATATTGCCCTTCAGGTTATTTTGAACGTGGCGGTGGTGACTAATACTATTCCAAATACCGGGATCACCCTTCCTTTTGTCAGTTACGGAGGCACATCCATCCTGTTTTTGATGGCTGAGATGGGGATTGCGCTGGGAGTGTCCAGAAGGATAAAATTTGAGGAATAAAAGACTTTCCTTTCAGGTGGAGATATGGTATGATAAATGATGTAGTATTTAATACTACATCGTGTAGAAATAATTATCGTACGATATTTGTGCAGGTATATGGGAGGAAGTATATGAGTTACAAAATTATTGTGGACAGCTGCGGGGAATTGACGGAGGAGATGAAAGCATCCGGTAATTATGAGACGGCGTCTCTTGAGATTGATGTTGAAGGCCATCACATTGTGGATGACGAGACGTTTGACCAGGCAGCGTTTTTAAGGCTTGTGGCAGAGGCAAGGGAGTGCCCGAAATCCTCCTGCCCGTCTCCTGAGAGGTATATGGAAGCATACAGTTGTGCGGCAGAGCACGTGTATGCGGTGACGTTGTCCGCAGAACTCAGCGGCTCTTACAACAGTGCCGTGTTGGGGAAGAATC
Organism: uncultured Dorea sp.; assembly: GCA_947645355.1. GTDB lineage: Bacteria > Bacillota > Clostridia > Lachnospirales > Lachnospiraceae > Dorea_D. Next base: position 5,304 of record CANSCI010000044.1, read on the forward strand.
TGTACCATGAAGAATATGGAGAGAAGGATATCTATGTCTTTAATTCCCGGTCTGCGTCAGTGGGAGAGACCTTGATTGCACTTAAGATTGCAGAGTGTGAGGAGAAGGGCATGGAATTTGCGGAGGTTATAGAGGCTGTAGAGGCTTACATTGACGGTCAGAATACTTATTTTGTGCTGGAAACGCTGGATACGCTTCGCAAGAACGGAAGGCTTACCGGCCTTAAAGCAGTAGTGGCTACAGCACTTAATATTAAACCTGTGATGGGGGCAACGCCGCAGGGGACGATCTGCCAGGTCGGCCAGGCCAGAGGGATCAAAAAAGCCTTGGTTAAGATGGTAGACCATGTGATAGAAGACCTTAAAGATTCGAAGGAAAAGGTGCTTGCTATTTCCCACTGTAATTGCAGAGAGCGTGCGGAAGGTGTGAAGAAAGTCCTTCTTGAGCGTATAAAGGTTAAAGATGTCATTATACTGGACACTGCCGGGATCAGCAGTATGTATGCGTCTGACGGCGGCGTGATTCTGGTTGTATAATTTTCTGTTTTGTGATAAAATGACCATGGTACGGCCTGCACAGAGCATATCAGGCACAGGAACCTCCGGTGTAAGGGTGCCTTGTCACCGGTTATTTGAGAAAAAGGAGTTTTTGAGATGAGTCAGGCAAAGGTAGACAGATATAAAGAGGAGAAGGCGAACCGCAAAAAGAATATGAAAAAGGAAAAAGTTATGAATTTTTTCCGCAAGATTATGATAGGCATTGCGGGACTTGCGCTGATCGGGGGAATCGGATATTCTGCTTATGATACGTATGAGGCCAGCCGGGGAAAAGAGCAGGTGGAGATTGATTATACAGCCTTCACAGATTTCCAGCAGGATCTGGCGTCTGCGGCGGCAGCAGAGCAGGCACAATAACAGACAAGTGCGATTGCAGCAGGATAATAATTGTGAAAAAAGAGAGCAGAGATCTGTTCTCTTTTTTATTTTTATAAAAAAGGGGTTGAAATAACCGTAAAAGTGGTTTACAATGGTTTCAAGTGGTAGAAAGTGGTGAAAAGTGGTACAAAGTGGTATAAAAGTGGCAGACCACTTTGAAAGAAGGTGAGTCTGATGCTGAAGGGGTTGAAAGGTGAATACAGTCATAATATTGACACCAAAGGAAGGCTGATCATTCCTGCAAAGTTCCGTGACGATTTAGGGGAGCATTTCGTCATAACAAAGGGAATGGAGGAATGCCTTTATGTATACCCGGAGGCAGAATGGGACATCTTTGAAGAGAAGCTTAACGCCTTACCGACCACCACGGACAAGAAAGCCCGGGCTTTTGCATATTTCTTTCAGGGAAGTGCAACAGACGGGGATCTTGATAAGCAGGGAAGAACTTTGATCCCGCAGAATCTCAGAGAATACGCACATATAGAAAAAGAAGTAGTATTTATCGGTATGGGGAAGCGTGCCGAGATCTGGGATAAAACCCGGTGGGATGCAAAGAATGCTGAAGTGGAACTGAACATTGAGGATATTGCGTCCGATATGGAGGCCGGCGGGTTCAGTATCTAGAGGGAGAGGATATGGAATTCGTACACAAATCAGTATTGCTCAGTGAAACAATTGACGGACTTAACATTAAGCCGGACGGCATCTATGTGGATGGCACGCTCGGTGGAGGCGGACATGCCTATGAGGTGTGCAGACGTCTCAGCAGCAAGGGGAGTATTATAGGAATAGACCAGGACGCGGCGGCAATCAAGGCCGCAGGCGCCCGATTAAGAGACTTCGGGGAGAAGGTCACAATTGTCAGAAGCAACTATTGTGATATGAAGTCGCAGCTTCACAGACTGGGAATTGACAAAGTCGATGGGATCGTGCTTGATCTGGGCGTATCGTCTTATCAGCTGGATACGGCAGAGCGGGGATTCTCCTATCGGGAAGATGCACCTTTGGATATGCGGATGGATACACGTCAGAAGATGACAGCCAGGGACATCGTCAATGACTACACAGAGATGGATCTTTACCGTGTGATCCGGGACTACGGGGAGGATAAGTTTGCAAAGAATATTGCAAAACATATCGTAGAGGCACGCGGTAAGAAAGCCATTGAGACAACGAGTGAACTGACAGAGATCATCAGGGCATCCATCCCGATGAAGTACCAAAAGAAGTCTGGACATCCTGCCAAAAGGACTTTCCAGGCTATTCGCATTGAACTCAACAGAGAACTGGAGGTGCTTAGGGAGTCACTGGATGACATGATAGATTTATTGAATCCGGGAGGAAGATTATGTATTATTACATTCCATTCTCTGGAAGACCGGATTGTCAAGAGTGCATTCCGGAAAAATGAAAATCCGTGCATCTGTCCGGCAGATTTTCCGGTGTGTGTGTGCGGAAAGGTTTCAAGAGGGAGTATTGTTACGAAAAAGCCGATTCTTCCTAGGGAGGAGGAGCTTTTGGAGAACAGCCGGGCCAAAAGTGCAAAGCTTCGGATTTTCGAGAGAGCCGATGCTTAAGAGGCGGCCGGCAAGGGATTTTAAGAAAGGGGACAGGCGTATATGGCAGCAAGACGCAGTGCGGGAAGAAGACAAAACTACAACGGTACGGCAAGGCAGATGTATGTCTATGGCAATGTTGTAGAAAAACCGCAGTATGAGCCGAAGAGACAGGAAAAATTGCCGGAAAGAAAAAAACAGGTCAGCCGTCAGGTGCGCCAGAACCGGAAAAAGGCTTTGCATATGAATCCGGGTTACGTTATTTTTCTGACAGCTGCAGCGGTCTGTGCATTATTTATCTGTGTGAATTATGTAAACCTGCAGTCCAGGATTACAAAGAGTTCTAAAAACATTACAGCAATGCAGGCAGAACTGGTAGATTTGAAGGAGAAAAACAATACCAGATATAATACGATTATGGACTCTATCAATCTGGAGGAAGTGCGTGTATCTGCACAGGACAAGCTGGGTATGGTGTATGCGACAGAGGCGCAGGTCATTGAATACCAGAAGCCTTCCGCGGATTATGTGAAGCAGTATGAGGCAATCCCTGAGGAAGGTGTACTTGCACAGTCAGGCAAAAAGTAAGCGGCAGGTGATGGCATGGCAAGAAAAAAAAGAAAAGGCCTTTTTAAGAAAAAATTTAATAAAATTATGCAGAAAAAACTGGTCATGCTCTTTGTGGCAATTGTACTGGTTTTTATTTTCCTGGTGGGAAGGATTACATATATTAATGCAGCCAGCGGGGACAGATATACGAAGGTGGTGCTGGATCAGCAGCAGTATGACAGCCGCTCGATTCCTTTTAAAAGAGGAGATATCGTAGACCGGAACGGAACTAAGATTGCAACCAGTGAGAGGATTTATAATGTCATACTGGATTTGAAAGTGATGCTCAGTAATGATAAATATATCGAGCCTACAATGGCGGTGCTGAAAGAATGCTTCGGCATTGAGGAGGATGTCGTAAGGGAACTTATGGATCAGAATCCTTCCGGACGATATAATATTTTGAAAAAAGGAGTAGATTATAACACTGCCAGTAAATTTAACGAGATCAACGAGGACAAAAAGAATAACCCTTATGTTAAGGGGGTCTGGCTTGAGGAGGATTATGTGAGAAAGTATCCTTATAATACTCTTGCCAGCGATGTGATCGGGTTTACGGTAGACGGCAACGTAGGATGTAATGGGATCGAGGCTTCCTACAATTCAATCCTGAACGGGACAGACGGAAGAGAATACGGGTATCAGGATGAGAGTGCGGCATTTGAACAAACAGTCAAGGAGCCGGAAAATGGCAAGACGATTGTGTCTACGATTGATGTACAAGTGCAGAGTATTGTAGAAAAGCATATCCAGGAATTCAATGATTCCCACAAAAATGAAGCTGTCCAGGGTGAGGGAAGTAAAGATACGGCGGTTATTGTTATGAACCCGCAGAACGGAGAGATTCTGGCAGAAGCATCCTATCCGAACTACGATCTCAATAACCCGAGGGATCTGACGAAATATTATACTGAGGAAGAGATCGGGGCTATGACAGATGAACAGCGGCTTGATACACTTAATTCCCTGTGGAACAATTTCTGTGTCAGTGATACTTATGAGCCGGGTTCTACATTTAAGCCTTTTGTAGTCTCGGCAGGAATAGAGCTTGGGGTACTGACCGGCGGAGAGAGTTATATGTGCAACGGTATGCTCCATGTAGGAGATCATGATATCCATTGCAGCAACCGGAGCGGGCACGGGCCGCAGACATTGAAACAGACGATAGAAAATTCCTGCAATGTGGCAATGATGTATATCGGTGAAGATATCGGAGTAGATGATTTCTGCAGGTATCAGGAATTGTTCGGGTTTGGAGAGATGACAGGGATCGATCTTCCGGGGGAGGCATCTACAAAGGGACTTCTGTATGAGCCGGAGAGTATGGATCCTTCCAGTCTTGCGACGAACGCGTTTGGACAGAATTTTAATGTGACAATGACACAGCTTGCGGCTTCCTTTTGTTCGCTGATCAACGGCGGCAATTATTATAAACCCCATGTGGTAAAACAGATTCAGGATGAAAACGGCAATGTGACCGAAAGCAAAGATCCTGTCCTGGTCAAAAGAACTGTCTCGGCGGAGACGAGCCAGATCATCAAAGAATACATGCACAGTGTTGTGGAAAACGGAACCGGTGCATCGGCGGCAGTGGAAGGGTATGACGTCGGAGGCAAGACGGGTACGGCCGAGAAGCTTCCGAGAAATAAAGATAAATATCTGGTTTCCTTTATCGGATATGCACCGCAGGAGAATCCGCAGATCGTGGTATATGTGGTGGTCAATGAACCGAACGCGGCGAACCAGGCAAACAGCAGGTTCGCGACAGAGATGGCCGCGGCAATCATGAAGGAGATCTTTCCGTATCTGGGCATAGAAAAATCCACCGGAGCAGATAATTAAGAGAATAACCTCGCACAAGACCTAATAAATTATAAAAACGGCTTGTGCGGGGTTCTTTTATTTATGAAAAATAAAACATTTAATAAGAAAAAAATTTTTGTAGTTTTTATATGCGCCGCCGTCATCATCTTCGGATTGGTAATAAGGCTTACATATCTGATGATATTTGACGCAGAATACTATCAGGAAAAGGCAAAGGCGCTGCATGAGAGAGAACGGGAGATCAAGGCGGCCAGGGGGGAGATCGTTGATGCCAATGGAAATGTCCTTGCCACCAATAAGACTGTCTGTACGATCTCGGTCATCCACAGCCAGATCAAAGAGCCGGAAAAGATTGTAACGGAGCTGTCGCAGGCGCTTGAGATGGATGCAGAGGAGGTTCGAAAAAAGGTAGAGAAGGTCTCATCCATGGAGAGGATCAAGACAAATGTCGATAAAAAGACAGGGGACGCCATCCGCAACCTGGAACTTGACGGGGTGAAGGTTGACGAAGATTTTAAACGGTACTACCCTTACCATGAGCTTGCATCCAAGGTGCTTGGATTTACAGGGGGGGACAATCAGGGGATTGTCGGGCTTGAAGTAAAATATGAAGAGTATCTGAAAGGGAAGAACGGCACCATATTGACAACGACAGATGCCAGGGGCGTGGAGCTTGACGGTGTGGCCGAGGGACGGGTAGAGCCTGTTGCGGGAAAAACCCTGCAGATCAGCCTGGATTATAATATTCAGATGTATGCACAGCAGATGGCCGAGAAGGTAATGGAAGAAAAGCAGGCAGACAAGGTGGCTATTCTTCTTATGAATCCGAAAAACGGCGAGATCCTGGCTATGGTAAATGTCCCGGAGTTTGACCTGAATGAGCCCTTTACACTGGGCGTTCCCGGCGAGGATACGATGGACCCCGAGGAAAAGCAGGATGCGCTCAACCAGATGTGGAGGAACGGGTGTATTAATGATACTTATGAACCAGGATCTACATTTAAAATCATTACGGCTTCTGCCTGTCTGGAGGAAGGGGTAGTGAACTTAAACGACCAGTTCAGCTGTCCGGGATATAAGATCGTGGAGGACCGCAAGATCCGCTGCCATAAGGTAGGCGGACATGGTGCAGAGAATTTTGTAAAAGGGATACAGAATTCCTGCAATCCAGTGTTTATTGAGATCGGACTCCGGCTGGGCGTGGATAATTTCTATAAATACTTTCAGCAGTTCGGGCTGATGGGGCAGACTGGAGTAGATCTCCCCGGGGAGGCAGGGACGATTATGCATAAAAAGGAAAATGTAGGGCAGGTGGAGCTTGCGACCATGAGCTTTGGGCAGTCCTTTCAGGTGACTCCCATACAGATGGCGGCAACCGTGAGTTCCCTGGTCAATGGCGGGAAACGGGTAACGCCTCATTTTGGCGTGCGCGTGCTGGATGACCAGGGAAAGGAGATTGAGGAGTTCCGTTACGGGAAGCAGGAAAGGATCCTTTCTGCGGACACATCAAAAACTATGCAGATGCTGCTGGAAAGTGTGGTGTCGGAGGGCTCCGGGAAAAATGCATATGTAGAAGGATATCAGATCGGCGGGAAGACAGCAACCTCACAGACACTTCCGAGGAGTGCGAACAAGTATATTTCTTCATTTATCGGGTTTGCCCCGGCAGATGATCCGCAGGTGCTGGGCATGTGTGTGATCTATAATCCACAGGGGATCTATTATGGCGGGACGATCGCTGCTCCGGTAGTAGGGGATATTTTCAGCAATATATTTCCTTATCTTGGCATTGAAAAAGAATAGGAAATGAAGTATACTATGTTAGGTTAAAAGCCATAAAGCTAACGAAAAAGATAAAAGAGGTGGATTATGGATTATACAGTATTTGTTCCGGTATTGATTTCGTTTGTACTGAGTGTAATTATGGGGCCGGTGATCATCCCTGTGCTCAGGCGGATGAAGATGGGGCAGACGGAAAGAGAAGAAGGGGTCAAGTCTCATCTCAAGAAGGCCGGGACGCCCACTATGGGAGGGGTGATCATCCTGCTGAGTGTGGTTGTAACCTCTGTATTTTATGTGAAAGAATATCCTAAGATTATTCCGATCCTGTTTGTGACTCTCGGATTCGGCCTGATCGGGTTTCTGGACGACTATTTAAAAGTTGTGATGAAGCGCTCAGACGGACTCTTTCCGAAACAGAAGATGGCACTTCAGATTGTGGTGACGGCAATCTTTGCATTTTATATCGTGAAATTTACAGATGTTTCTCTTGCCATGCTGATTCCGTTTTCAGGAGGGAAATACCTGGATATCGGGTGGCTTGCGATTGTACTTATGTTTATCGCAGTGATCGGGACAGTAAACGGGGTGAATTTTACGGACGGGCTGGATGGCCTTGCTTCCAGCGTTACAGTTCTTGTTGCTACCTTCTTTACGGTAGTTGCCATAGGTACCAAGAGCGGGGTCGAACCGGTGACCTGCGCGGTTGTAGGGGCGCTGCTGGGCTTCCTGCTGTTTAATGTATACCCTGCCAGTGTGTTTATGGGGGACACAGGCTCTCTTGCCTTGGGCGGATTTGTGGCGTCCACGGCATATATGCTCCAGATGCCGGTCTTTATCCTGATCGTGGGGCTGATCTATCTGGTGGAAGTATTGTCGGTTATGATACAGGTGACATATTTTAAAAAGACCGGCGGGAAACGCATTTTTAAAATGGCACCGATCCATCACCATTTTGAATTGTGCGGATGGTCAGAGACCAGGGTGGTGGCGGTATTTTCTATTATTACAGCATTGCTCTGCCTGATCGCACTTATGGCTATGTAGGAGGAAAATATGGAAGTAACAGGAAAGAAGGTACTGGTCTTTGGTTCCGGCATCAGCGGCATCGGGGCAGTAAGATTACTGGTGGAGCACGGGGCTTTTGTTGTGCTCTATGACGGGAATGAAAGGCTGAAAAAGCATAAATTAAAAGAACAGTTAGAAGAAGCGTCTAAAGTGCAGATCATACTGGGGGATTTTCCGGAGCAGCTTCTTGATACGCTGGATCTGGTAGTTTTAAGTCCGGGGGTTCCCACAGATCTGCCTGTGATCCAGGCGATGCATGAGAGGCAGATCGAGGTCATCGGTGAGGTAGAGCTTGCTTTTGCGTTTGGAAAAGGGGATGTCCTTGCGATTACCGGAACCAACGGGAAGACAACGACGACGACATTGCTCGGTGAGATTATGAAAGCGTACCAGGAGGAGGTCTTCGTAGTCGGCAATATCGGCAACCCTTATACTGTTGCTGCAAGTCAGATGAAGGAAGGGGCTGTTGCGGTGGCTGAGATGAGCAGTTTCCAGCTTGAGAGCATCGTGACATTTTGCCCGAAGGTCAGTGCAATTCTGAATCTGACGCCTGACCACCTGAACCGGCATCACACGATGGAGGCTTATGTGGAGGCTAAGAAGAAAATTGCCATGAATCAGACCGGGGAGGATTTCTGTGTTCTGAATTATGAGGATGAGCGGACGAGAGAATTTGGAAACCAGGTCAAATCCCAGGTTCTATATTTCAGCAGCCGGCGTAAACTAGAAAGAGGAATATATCTGGACCAGGGGAATATGATATATAAAAATCCGGGGGAAGTACTTGTATGCAAGACAGAGCAGCTTCCAGTCCTTGGCACACATAACTATGAAAATGTTATGGCAGCCGTTGCCATGGCAGCTGTGTATGGTGTTCCGATGGACGTGATCCGGAAAGTGATCCTTGGATTCCGGGGCGTGGAGCACCGTATTGAGTATGTGGCGGAAAAGAACGGGGTCGTGTACTACAATGACTCGAAAGGTACGAATCCGGATGCCGCCATCAAGGGTATCCAGGCCATGAACAAAAGGACAGTGCTGATCGGAGGAGGCTATGATAAGCATTCCGAGTATACAGAATGGATTCAGGCATTTGACGGAAAGGTTAAGAAACTGATCCTCCTTGGCGAGACCAAGAGGAAGATCGCAGAGGCGGCCGAAGCATGCGGGTTCCATGATTATATGTTTGCAGATACACTGAAGGAAGCAGTGCTGCTTGCAGCAGAGACTGCGTCCGGCGGCGAGGCAGTGCTGCTGTCTCCGGCCTGCGCAAGCTGGGATATGTTCGCAAGCTATGAAGTACGTGGAGAGAAGTTTAAAGAGATCGTAAATTCCTTATAAGGAGTGCATGACAGATTGACACCGCATAAGTCAAAAAAAAGAAAGTATGACTATACGCTTCTTGCCGCGCTGTTTTTGTTGATGCTTGCAGGTTTGGTGATCCTGTACAGCACCAGCGCCTATAATGGAGAGATAAAGTTCCAGGACTCCCTGTATTATTTGAAAAAACAGGTGTTTGCTACCTGCCTTGGAATAGCAGGAATGTTTTTTATCGCCAATATGGATTATCATTTGTGGGAGCATGCAGCAGTCCTGGGATATTTTACGGCAATCCTTTTGTCGGTTGCCGTTATATTTGTAGGTGACGAATACAATGGATCCAAAAGATGGCTGTCTTTGGGTCCTTTGTCATTTCAGCCCTCTGAATTTTCCAAGGTTGCGATCATCCTGTTTCTTGCATGGATCGTAAACCGGAATGTGAAAGATATGTGGAGGATGAAGACGCTTATTAAGGTAATGGCCATGATTCTACCTGTGGTGGGACTGGTAGGTGCAAGTAACTTAAGTACTGCTATTATTATTCTGGGGATCGGGGTGATCCTGGTGTTTGTGGCAAGCCCCAAATATGCCCAGTTTATCGTGATGGGGGCTGTGGGGGCCGGTTTTATGACGATCTTTCTGGCCCTGGAGAGCTACCGTCTGGAAAGGCTGGCGATCTGGCGCAATCCGGAGCAATTCGAGAAGGGCTATCAGACTCTGCAGGGGCTTTATGCCATCGGATCCGGAGGCCTTTTCGGCCGCGGGCTTGGGGAGAGTGTGCAGAAATTAGGATTCGTTCCGGAGGCGCAGAATGATATGATCTTTTCTATTATCTGTGAGGAACTCGGCCTGTTTGGAGCAGGTTTCATACTGCTTCTCTTTTTGATCCTGATCTGGCGTTTTTTTGTGATAGCCACCCACGCAAAAGATCTGCTCGGGGCATTGATCGCATCAGGGGCAATGGCACATATGATGATCCAGGTGATCCTGAATATTGCAGTTGTGACAAATACAATCCCGAATACGGGGATCACGCTGCCTTTTGTAAGCTACGGCGGCACATCGGTCGTATTTCTTCTGGCAGAAATGGGGCTTGTACTAAGTGTATCATCAATGGTAAAATAGACAGATAAGAGGAGAAATATTATTTCTTCCGGGAGGAGTATACATGGAGAGAAGAAGAAGGAAGAAATCGCATCGGATCTATGCTTTTTTTGTGATTATTTTCGGTATCCTGATCATTGCCCTGACTGTATTTTTGCTATTTCATGTACAGCAGGTGGAGGTGAGGGGGAATACATACTGTACAGACAGGGAGATTGTGGAAACTGTCCAGAATGACAGGTTCTCCTCTAATTCCTTGTATGTGTTCGGGAAATATCTGCTGGGCAAGGGGGAGTCTCTGCCATGTCTGGAACAGATCAAGGTAAGTTTAGGCGCACCCTGGACGCTTCGGATTACTGTGGATGAGAAGGTGATTGTTGGATTTTTGTATGACAAGAATGATTATGTATATTTTGACAAGGAAGGAATGGTCGTAGAAAAGGGGACAGTGCCTATAGAAGGGATTCCGTGCGTAGAGGGGATCGAAGTAAAGTCGGTGGAAGAGTATAAGCTTTTGAAAAGCGAGAATTCAGGAATCTTTGAGGAGATTCTGAAGACTTCTCAGGAACTTAAAAAATATGAGTTGGATGTGGGGAAAATTGTGTGTGAAAATGACGAAATATATCTTTATATTGAAAATGTATGCGTCAGTCTTGGAAATAATGTGACTTCAGTTAAAATTGCACAGATCGGTCCGATTATTGAAAAACTGAACGGGCAGGAGGGAATCCTGCATCTTGAGAACTATTCCGGGGAGCAGGAGACCATTACTTTCAGTACAGGAAAAATTTCGGAAGAAAATTGAGAAAAATTCAGCAATTCTATTGATATTTTGTACAAAAGCCTATATTATATAGTATATATGGCAAACTGTACTTTTATATGCATTGCCTTATGTAAGGATAACAAAGGAGGAGAAACCCTTGCTAGAAATTAAAACGAACGAATCAGAAGCGGCGGCAAAGATTATTGTTGTTGGAGTTGGCGGAGGCGGAAACAATGCAGTGAACCGCATGATTGATGAACAGATTGCCGGTGTGGAATTTATAGCTATTAATACAGATAAGCAGGCGCTCCAGTTAAGCAAAGCCCCCACACTTATGCAGATTGGGGACAAGATTACGAAAGGACTTGGAGCAGGTGCAAGGCCGGAAGTAGGAGAGAAGGCAGCTGAGGAAAGTGCAGAGGAGGTGTCTGCTGCACTTAAGGGTGCGGATATGGTATTCGTAACCTGTGGAATGGGCGGCGGAACAGGAACCGGTGCGACGCCTGTTGTTGCACGTATTGCCAAAGAGCAGGGCGCACTTACGGTAGGCGTCGTTACGAAGCCTTTCCGTTTTGAGTCAAAGACGCGTATGAGTAATGCCCTGGCCGGAATTGAAAAATTAAAAGAAAGTGTAGATACGCTCATTGTTATCCCGAATGACAAGCTGCTGGAGATTGTTGACAGGCGTACGACAATGCCGGAAGCGCTGAAAAAGGCAGACGAAGTACTGCAGCAGGGTATCCAGGGAATTACGGATTTGATCAATGTTCCTTCCCTGATCAACCTTGACTTTGCGGATGTGCAGACGGTAATGACGGACAAGGGAATCGCACATATTGGTATTGGACAGGGCCGCGGCGACGACAAAGCGCTTGAGGCAGTGAAGCAGGCAGTTGCCAGCCCGCTCCTTGAGACTACAATTGCAGGTGCATCACATGTTATTATCAATGTGTCGGGAGATATTACACTTATGGATGCATCGGATGCGGCTGAGTATGTGCAGGATCTTGCAGGCGAGGATGCAAACATTATCTTTGGTGCTATGTATGATGATTCCAGGGCTGATGAGGCGACCATCACGGTCATTGCCACAGGACTTCATAATGTCGGCGGCAGCGCTTCAAAGTTAAAATCCAGATTGGAGAGCCAGAAGGTGACCGGCATGGGACAACAGGGTGTCTTTGACAGGAATATGCAGTCGAGGGCAGCACAGGCACCGCAGATTGACATTGGAATGATCTCCCCGAAGGGAAATGCCGCAGGCGGGGCAATTCCGAGAAAGCCGGCGGGGGGTACATCTCCGACGCTTGACGTACCGAGAACACCTACAAGTAAGGTGAAAGAGCAGTCAATTAAGATCCCGGATTTCTTCAAAAAATAAACAGGTTTTGTGTGAGCCTCCTCAGGCATTGTGCTTGGGGAGGTTTTTTGTTAAAAAATTAACCGGGGACGTAGTAAAGTTACACTTTACTACGTCCCCGGTTAATTTTTTAACAAAAGGCTTTCGCAGAAATTTCGCTATATTTCCACAAAAAGTACCATGTTTTCTTATTTTTTTCTCTCTCTTTCCCGAGTTTTGACAAAAAATATAATACCAAGTCTTGTGTCTGCCGTCGAAAACAGTCTTAAAAACCGTTTCAGGATAATCCATATCTTGTGGTTTTTCCTGTCTGTCGAACGAAAATAAAAATCCCTTTCAGATTCTGACAAAATTTCAGAGAGATGCAATCTATAATAAATCTTGCTCATGTACCAAATCGATTTAGTATCTAAAGAGGAGAAGGTGGAATATGTATTATGAATTATACATAGACATATTTTTTCTTGTGAATTTTATGATGGATTATATGATGCTGTCTGTTGTCAGAAGGATGCTCAGATGCTCTGCCACGCATGGGAGTGTCTGTCTGGGGGCGGCACTTGGGGCGCTTTGTACTTGTATTGTTGTTGCTCTTCCAATTCCATATATGTTTATTAAATTTATATTATTCCACGTTGTTGTGAATACCCTGATGATCAAAACAGGACTTAAGGCCAGATGGGACAGAAACTTTCTTAAGGCTTATCTTCTGCTGTACGTCAGCGGATTTCTGCTGGGCGGTGTATTTACATATTTTTACCAGTATATAAGGTATGCAAGCCTGTTCTTTTCATTTGCCCTTGTCAGCTATTATCTTGTGCTTGGCATCTGGAACCTGATCGGCTATCTGGCCAGACAGGAGAATTACCGGTGCGAGGTTATGCTGTATCAGGGGGACAGGACACTTCGCGTGACCGCTGTCATAGACACAGGCAATGCCTTGAAGGATCCGGTCACTTCCCAGCCGGTCAGTATCCTTGACCGGGAGGCGGCAAGAAAGCTGTACGGCAGCAAAGAGGCAGAAGGGCTAAGGTTTATCCCTTATCATTCCATCGGGAAGGCGGAAGGGGTAATGCCGCTGCTCAGGGTAGACAGAATGGAGGTTCTGAAAAAGGAACATAAGGTGGTAGAAAGGCCGTATGTTGCCGTCTGTGAGGAGCCGGTCAGCGCTGACGGCTACGAGATGCTCCTGAATCCTGACATATTATAGTAGGAGGAATTAAAATGGTTATAAAATTAGCAGTACCACAGCAGTTCAGAGTGATTCCGGATTTTCGTGCCCTGCTTTTTCCGGATAAAAGAGACATTCATTATATAGGCGGGACAGATATCTTACCCGCACCTCTTGAGACAGAGGAGGAGGCTGAGGCAATCAATGACCTGGGGACAGGGGCGGACGAGAAGGCCCGAAAGCTGTTAATTGAGCATAACTTGAGGCTTGTGGTATACATAGCGAAGAAGTTTGACAATACGGGCGTGGGAGTAGAAGACCTGATCTCTATCGGAACGATCGGGCTGATCAAGGCAATCAATACCTTTAACCCGGAAAAAAATATTAAGCTTGCCACCTATGCATCCCGTTGTATTGAAAATGAAATTCTCATGTATCTGAGAAGAAATAATAAGACCAGACTTGAGGTGTCTATTGATGAGCCGCTGAATGTGGACTGGGACGGGAATGAATTGCTGCTGTCGGATATCCTGGGCACCGAGGAGGATACCATATACCGGGACCTGGAAAATGAGGTGGAACGAAAGCTTCTTCTGCGCGCGGTAGGGCGGCTGTCCGGCAGAGAGCGGACTATCGTCCAGATGCGTTTTGGGCTCGGGACATTTGACGGGGAGGAAAAGACGCAAAAGGAGGTGGCGGATCTTCTGGGCATCTCCCAATCCTATATATCAAGGCTGGAAAAGAAAATCATGCAGAGACTCCGAAGGGAAATGGTAAAGTATTCATAGTCACGGCAGCCAAAAGATGTTACAATAGAAAAAAAGGTAGAAATACTGTATGAAAAGAGGTTGATGGCGTGAAACTTATATTTATTGGAGCGGATCATGAAGTTACGGGAAGCTGTCATCTGGTGGAGGCATGCGGGAAAAATATTCTCGTGGACTGCGGTATGGAGCAGGGACCGGATCTGTACGAAAACCAGGAGATTCCGGTGGGCGCCGATGAGATTGATTTTGTGCTGCTGACACATGCACATATCGACCACTCCGGAAAGATCCCGATGCTTTGTAAGGAAGGTTTTCACGGGGATATTGTTTCTACGTTTGCTACATCGGATCTCTGCAACATTATGCTGCGTGACAGTGCGCATATTCAGGAATTTGAGGCTGAGTGGCGGAACCGAAAGGCGAAGAGGAGCGGCGGGGAGCTGTACGAACCGCTCTATACGATGGAGCATGCCGATGCAGCGATTAAACTTCTGAACCCCTGTGATTATGATCAGCGTATTACCTTGTGCGAGGGGATCGATGTCCGGTTTACCGATGTGGGGCATCTGCTTGGATCAGC
>CANSCI010000045.1 GCA_947645355.1 uncultured Dorea sp.
CCCGCCCCGAAGCCTGCGGCTTTCGTGACTGCCGTCCCCCCTATTCCTTCAAAAGTTCCTTTATATACCTGCATCCCCCGGCTGCTTCTTTCTCAAACTCCACATAATCCGTCGCCTCTATTGTAAGTCCCCCTTCGTACCCTGCCTCTCTCAGCGCCCTCAGATACGGTACATAATCAAACCCGTCCCCGGGATCCGGGAATAACCTCCTTCGCCCCTTTGGGTAATCAATATGTGCGTGAACGATCTCACCTGCATACCTCCCAATTACCCCAAAATTTTCGCCATTACTGATCATATGTCTCAAATCGCACATAATCCTGCAATTGCTGCAGCCCGTCCTGTGTACAAAGTCTGCCGTTTCCTCCACCGTGTTGAGATAATTGGAATTCTTTCTCCCAAGGGGTTCTACGGCAAGAGTCAGAGCATACTCTTCAAAGATACCGCAGACCTTCCGTATAAAATCCATCAGCCTCTTTTCATATTCCCCTTTTCTTTCTTCCTGCCCTTCCGGAATACTACGGCATTTTCCTGCCCCGAAGGGGATGAGCCTCGCACCCATCAAAGAAGCCCGCCTGACGCCTGTCCTAATGTGCTTAAGCCAGAACTCTTCATCAAAAGAAGGCGCATACAGCCTAAGGCTCAGCGGAAGAAGCCCCGAGAATACTTCATATGACAGACAAGACCGGCCCGCCCGTTCCCTGAACTTTTCAAATTCTGCATCCGACAGACCCACCAGCTCACATATATCCAATTCCGCGCATTCAAAGCCTGCCCGCTCAATCTGCCCGATCTGCCCTAACTTTCCAAAACATCCCAGCTTCATAATCTTCCCTCCAAATGATAGATAAACCGATACTCTCCGGAACCGACATTTTCATCCTGTATTCCTATATTATACAGGCCGATATCCGCAGTCGTATTTACAGGAACTGTCACAGACAGATGGATTCCATCCTCCTTTCGCTCCCACGACACCTTTATTTCCCCATAAACAGAAATGTAGCTTCCTTTCACATATTCCAGATCCTCCGGAATATAAGGGCAGACCACAAAATGCTTATATCCTGGGAATTCTTCGTCCGGCTGGATTCCCAGAAGCATCCGGTACATCCAGTTCCCTATGGCTCCATAAGCATAATGATTAAATGAATTCATGTGAGGATCCCACAAAGTACCGTCCTCTTTCAGACCGTCCCAGTGCTCCCACACCGTCGTGGCCCCTCTGGCAACCTGGTAAAGCCATGACGGCATATCCTTTCTGCACAGCAGGTCATACGCCTCCTTTACAGCGCCGTTTTCACTTAAGGCAGAGCATATATACGGTGTGCCCACGAATCCGGTCACAATATGTCCGCCATATTGCTTAAGAAGTTCTTTTAGCTGCTCTGCAAGGACTGCCTCACATCCCTCTGGCGCGAGTTTAAAATGCAGCGCAAGGACAACGGCCGTCTGGGTATGGATCCTTAGCACCCCCTCCCCGGAAAAATACCGCCGTCGGAATTCCTCCAGATTCCGCAGATACAGTTCCAAATACTCCTTATAGTCTGCGCTCTCTCCCAGAATCTTTGCTGCACGGTACAGGATCCTCGTTGATACAAGGTAGTACACGGCGCTCACATATTCGTTCGGTGTTGCCCCGAAGTAGCTTCCCTCCTGTGCATCCAGCGCAACCCAGTCTCCGAACTGCAGTTTATAAGTCCAGACCGGCCCCTGAGCCCTCTCCCTCATAAAATTCACCCATTTTTTCATGGAATCATATTGCTCAGACAGAATCCTCACATCCCCATATACCTGATACAGTTCCCACGGAATCACCGTGGCCGCGTCTGCCCATGCCGCCGCCGAGTCCGTTCCCTGCCTCAGAAATCCGCTAACCCGGGCCCCGGTCACGATATCCGGGATCACATGGGGTATACCGCCGTTCTTCTTCTGGTCGCACCTCAGATCAACAAGCCACTTGCGGTAGAACGAATAAGTATTCATCAGAAAACATGCCGTACTGCAAAAGATCTGTGCATCTCCGACCCATCCCATGCGCTCATCCCTCTGCGGGCAGTCCATGGGAATATCCACAAAATTCCCCTTCAGACTCCACAGAATGTTTTTATGAAGGCGGTTGAGCAGTACATCTGACGTCCGAAAATCCCCGGTCTCCATCATACTGCTGTACAGCACCTGACCGCAAATGTTCTCCGCCGTCAATCCGCCTGCCCACTCCTTTACGAAAATATACCGAAATCCCTGGAAAGTAAAATGAGGCGCGTACTCGAATTCCCCGTCATCCCGACTGTAATATATAATTGTCTGCTTTGCCGTCCTCAGGTTATCGGTATAAACATTGCCGTCCCCGTCCAGGATCTCAAAACACTGCAGTTCGAATCTTGCTCCCCGATACGCTTTCGCCCGGATCAGGGGCCTCCCGGCAATGTTCTGCCCCAGATCCACAACGGTCTCCCCCTTCGGCGTGACAAAGATCCCCGCGGGATCCACTGTCTCCATCACCTTTACCTGTCCGCCCGGCTGAGCATTCAAAATACGTTTATCCACAGAAACAGACCTCACCGGCAGTTCTTTTACATCCTCTGCGTCTTTACAGATTCCGTCCTTCCGCGCGTCGAAGACCTCCCCGTCATATATTTCGGAAAATATAACCGGTCCTTCCTTTGCATGCCAGCTCTCATCTGTACCGTATATCCTTATCTCTCCGCTTTCATATTCCACCCGGATCTGACAGAGCACTGCCGTACAGGCGCCGTAATGATTCCGCTGAAGATACGGCCCCATCAGGCCCTTATACCAGCCCGCTCCTACCAGCAGTCCGATCTCATTTTCCCCGGATCTGACAGCATCCGTCACATCATAAGTCTGGTACAACAGATGCTTATGATACGAAGTCCATCCCGGCGCCAGCTCTGCTTCGCCACGTCTTCTGCCGTTGACGTATAAAGTATACAGCCCAAGAGCAGAGGCGCAGACCGTAACCCTCCGAACTGCCTGTTTCAAGGAGATTTTCCGGCAGAAATATTCCGACGCCGATTTTTCCGCATCTTCTTCTGTTTCCGCCGTAATAAATGCCGCTTCCCACTCGCGCGGATCCAGAATCCCTGTATAAAATACTGACGGTGAGGACCAGTCTGAACCTTCTCCTTCCGTATCCCAGACCCGTACCTTCAAGCAGTATTTATGCAAAGACCGGGCAGAAAAACTGCCGAGCTTCACACAGGCAAAGTCTTCCCCGCTCTCCTCCCCGGTATCCAGACACATGCCCTTATCATCATAAATGATCACTTGATACTTGCTTAACCGTGTCGTCCCCCTGTCAGACTTCACATGCCATGTAATACGGAGATCTTCATCCAGACCCATGGGAGATTTCATGTAGTTTATCCATATATTCTTTATCCAGATCATACTCTATCCTTTCACAGAACCTGCAACCATGCCGTCTACGATCTTCTGATTGAAGAACAGGAACAATACCAGCATCGGAAGCGTAATCAGTACCACATCTGCAAATACCATATTATAGGAATTGGAGAACTGCCCCATAAATGTATAGAGGGTCAGCTGTATTGTGGAATTTTCTGAGCCCGGCAGAAAATAAAGCGGGTTCATAAAATCATTAAACACTGTAACCGCATTTAAAATAATCACCGTGGAGGTGATCGGTTTCAGAAGCGGAAACACGATCTTCGCGTACAGCCCGAGGGGACTGCACCCGTCAATCCTCGCAGCTTCCTCAAGCTCCACCGGAATATTGGCCATAAACCCCCGGTACAGCATAATGGACAGCGGAGTGTGGAATGCCGCCTCCAGAAGGATCATCCCGGGCAGCGTTTTATAAAGATGAAGCTTTTGCATCACCCATATGGTAGGAAGGATGGCAACCGGGATCATCAGTCCGGACATTACAAGAAAATTCACAAAGGTCATAAATCTCCCTTTCCTGCGCTGTATGACATACCCGGCCATGGAGCATGCCAGGACCAGAATCACCACACTGCCCACAGTAATAATCATGCTGTTTTTAAACGATTTCAGAAACAACCCGTCATTAGCGGTAAACACCTCTATATAATTTTCAAAGTGAAAGGTCTCCGGCAGGCTGAACTTAAGAAGGTTCGCTTCTCTTGTATCCTTCAGGGAATTCAGGACGATAAAGACAAACGGAATGATAAAAACAACAAATACAACCAGCAGACCTGCGATATCACCGATCAAGTATCTCTTTTTCTTCATGCTATCCCTCCTCCGCCTTTAACAGAAATTTCTGCAAAGGAAATGCAATAATGGCTATCATAAGATACATCAGGACATTTCCTGCTGTTGACAGTCCATAGTATCCGGCAGCGTACTGTTTGTAGATCACCGACGCAATAACATCTGTCGC
This sequence comes from uncultured Dorea sp., assembly GCA_947645355.1. Taxonomy (GTDB): domain Bacteria; phylum Bacillota; class Clostridia; order Lachnospirales; family Lachnospiraceae; genus Dorea_D. The sequence continues at coordinate 4,394 of CANSCI010000045.1, forward strand.
ATACCCCGGGCCGCCCCCCGTCATAGACCAGATCAGATCAAAGCTTTTCAGCCCTCCGATCAGTGAAAGTAATATCACGGAATTGACCGCCGGCCTGCACAGAGGCAGAGTAATATACTTCAGAATCTGCCAGCTGCCTGCCCCGTCGATCCTGGCCGCCTCAAGATATGCCGTGTCTATAGATTTTATGCCGGCAATAAATATGACTACCGCAATACTCAGCCCTTTCCATACATCCACACCCACTACTGCAAACAATGCGGTGGACACATCCCCCAGCCAGTCGCGGCCTTCCATGCCCAGCCAGGCCAGACATTGGTTCAGGATCCCCTTCGTAGGATTCAGGATTGCCTTGAATGTCAGACCGACCGCAATCATACTCACAAGATTCGGGAAAAACACGGCAGACCTTAAAAATGTTTTAGTCTTTATGGCCGAAGTCAGGAACAGTGCGATCAAAAACGCAAGCACCACCTTCAGGCTGCTTGTAAGGAACGCATAGATAAATGTATTCCCGATACTCGAATAAAGAGCAGGCTCTGTGAAAAAGGTTCTAAAGTTCTCGATCCCGCAAAAAGACCAGCCCTCAAACGTCCAGTTTGTCAGGCTGAAGAAAAACGAGATAGCAATCGGAATAATAAATAATGTAACATAAATGACCAGCATCGGCGCCAGAAACCAATAAGAATATACCGTCCTTTTCTTCATATTCTTCCTCCACTTCACGGCTGCTGCAGGCACATTCTGCCGGCAGCGGCCGTTATCCTGCTATTTTATTCCAAGCTGCTCTGCCTGCTTAAAGCAGTCCTCATCATAAGCCTTTACGGCCTGCCCTACATCGTACTGCCCTGTGATCAGAGACGTGCACACTTCTGTCGTTGCGCTTCCTTTTACCTGAGTCAGGAACTCCTGTGCAAGGCTGACCTTACCGGAATCAAAATAAGACTGCATATCTTCTGTCACGGCGTCCGGCGTACTCTCTGGATAAGCTACATCCTTGACACACAGCGGCCCTGTCACTGCATCATTGGCAAGGTATGTCTCGATTGCCTTGTCCGACACAAAGAACTCTAAAAATTTGACTACATCTTCTACATTCTCAGAATCCTTATTGCCGTATAACCCGTTCGGCATCCATGTCGTGATCCCTACATTCTCTGGATCATCTCCCGGGATGGCAAAAACACCGATGTCATTGATCTGATCACTGTAAAGAGAACTGATATTGGTCAGCGCAGAGGTGAGCATGATCCAGTGGGCGCTCTCGCCGCTCACAAGCATCTCACATCCGTCATCATATGTGGCCGCCGTATAACCGTCCTGGTAAAACGGCACTGTATCCGCCAGCTTCTGGAAACTCTCTGTTCCTTCAGGAACTTCCGCGAACCCGGTCTCACCCTTTTCAAACTGGGCAATAAAATCAGGATTGTCTGCCAATACATTATACATATCTCCCAGAACCGGAACCTGAACCGTATAAGAGGTTCCCATGGTACATATGATCGCATTCTTTCCTGCATCCTTCACCTTCCGGCAATTCTCCATAAATTCATCCCACGTCCCGGGCACACGCAGCCCAAGCTCCTTGTACAACTTCTTATTGTACATAACGGCTCCGGCCCTTGTAGTGCCCATAGGCACACCATAAGTTCCTTTATCATTGCTCACGGAGCTTCGATATGTCTCATCAAGCTTGTCTGCAAAATCATACTCGGACAGATCAATAAAATGCTCGGACGGATTCAGTGTCATAAGCAGGGCGCCTGGGGAATACACCAAAATATCTGCAAGGTCTCCCGTAGATAATCTTGTCTTAATCAGATTGTCTGTATCGGTCCCTGCGACCGTATATTCTATATCAACCTTTATTCCAATCTCCGATTCGGCAAGCTTACACACCTCTTCCAGCCCCTTTAAGGCAGAGTCACTTCCTACCTGGAGTGTAATCTCATGTGTGCTCTCCCCGGAGTCCTCACCCGCATCCTTTTTCTTTTCGCCGCATGCGCCCAAAGACAGCAGCATGACCGCTGACAATGCGGCAGCCGCAGCTCTTTTCATAGTTTCCTTTTTCATTCTTTTACCACCTTTCTTTTGTTTTTTATTTTGTAAACGTTTACATTTTTCATGGTTAAAACGATAGCACAGACGTTTTATTTTGTCAATATCAAACTGTTTTTTGCAATATTTTACATTTTATCCGAAAAATGACCCGATTTTTTTCACCTTTGCAATTGACATATCTACTTTTTTATGATAACGTTTACATCACGATAACACCAAAGAAATGAGAGGTAGAATATTTTGTCAACTATAAAAGATGTCGCTGAGCTGGCCGGCGTTTCTATCGCAACTGTATCAAGAGTTATGAAAGGAGCACAGAACGTATCCCCAAAAACACTTGCTGCTGTGAATTCAGCGATCCAGCAGCTTAATTACCATCCCAATGCCCTTGCAAGACAGTTAAAGCACCAGCATACAAATAATATTATTGTAATCATTCCCGATATTTCCAATACGTTTTTTCATGAAATATTATTAGGGATTGAGGAAACGGCAGAAAAAAATAATATGCACATCCTGATTGCGGACATGCATAACAAGCCTTCGATCGAAGAATATTATCTCAAGGCACTCATGCAGAAGGAGGTGGACGGCATCATCTCCCTGTCGGCCAACGTTGCACAGCAGCTTCTTACACAGGCTGCCAGCAATTTTCCCATTGTGATCGCCTGTCAGTATCTGCAGAATATTCCTGTGCCCAGTATAACGATCGACAATATCAAGGCCGCCAGGGATATCTGCAATCATCTGATCTCAACAGGTAAGAGAAATATCGCGCATCTTACTGCTCTGCCTAATTTTTTATTATACCAGGATCGTCTGAACGGGTATAACGCCTCATTAAAAGAAAACGGCCTGGACTTTCAGGCAGGCTTGATCCGATACTGCTCCCCGAGTGTCCGGTCCGGGTATGAACAGACCCTCTCGCTCCTTGATTCCGGGCAGAAATTTGATGCCGTATTTGCCGCCGGGGATACGATGGCAATCGGCGCCATTCGTGCCCTTAAGGAGCGCGGCCTGCGAATCCCGGAGGACTGTGCCGTCGCCGGTTTTGATGACATTGAGATGTCGGCGCTGATCGAGCCGCCGCTCACCACTATACGCCAGCCGAAATACCGGATCGGAGAAGAAGCAATGGGCATGCTCGTAGCCCTCGTCAAAGGGGAGCACATTCAGAAGCAGAATATCGTAGCCCCCCATCAGCTTATTATTCGCGAAAGCTCAGAAAAAGGAGGAATTAAGAAATGAATTGCCGTGGAATTGTAGTAACCTCACAGGGAAATCCGGAAATGTGCAGCGTACCCGTCACAGATCCCGGCAGGGATGAAGTTCAGGTCCGAATGGCTTCTACCCTGGTCAGCGCAGGTACCGAGCGGGCATGGTCTCTCGGCTATCCCAACGCAGTGCCCGAGTACCCTTATGTCCCGGGATACTGCTGCGCTGGATGGGTCGAAAAGGTCGGCCGTGACGTACAAGATCTTACACCCGGAGACAGGGTTGCCTGTTATGCGGTAGGCATAGGACACCGTGAAGTCGGAAATGTTCCCGCCTACCGCGTCGTTCCTCTGCCTGACAACGTAAGCTTTGACCACGGCGCTTTCACAAGCCTGGGCCAAACCTCCCTCCAGGGAATCCGAAAGTGCCGCATTGAGCTGGGGGAGATCAGTGCCTTTCTGGGAATGGGACTGGTAGGTATCATTGCCCTTGAATTTGCCGGGCTGAACGGCTCCGTGTGCACAATTGCACTGGACCCGTCAGACGCACGGCTCCAGATCGCCTCAAAGTGCGGGGCAGATCATGTCATAAATAATTCACATCCCGGCTGGGAGGATGCCATGGATGCTGCCTCAGGCGGAACCGGCGCACATATCGTAACAGACAGCACCGGAATACCGGCAGTAATGTCCACCGCCTGCCGGATCGCCTCCGACTATGGACGGGTATGCATCCTTGGCTGTCCAAGAGGAGAGACCAGTTTTGACTTCTACCACCTGGTACAGAAAAAAAGTCTGACCGTCATCGGTGCACACGCAGTCGACTCCATCCCCCGCTGCTGCTCCTACCCTAATTTCTGGACATTTGCCGACGATGCCAAATGCTTTCTGAAGTTTGTGTCCAAGGGCAGATTTATCCTGGATCCTATGATCGGAGAAAGGGTTCCGGCTAAAAATGCAGAAAACGCATACCGGGATCTCATTCTCAATGACAGAGATACACTGGGAATGATCATAGACTGGACATAGACAGAGATTCTAAAAGAAGATACACTGCCGGGCCGGCACTCCCTGCCCGGCAGTGTATAAAAACGCTGCAATTATCAGGAAGGAATGAAATACGATGAAAAAACTCAGAACAGGGATCATAGGCACCGGCGCCATTGCTGAGATTGCCCACCTCCCGGAACTTTCAAAAAATACCTCTGTAGAATTGTGCGGGGTACTGTCCCGACATTATGAAAACGCCTGCCGTGCAGGCGAACGCTACAATATAGCGCACCCTGTACATACAATAGAAGAACTGGTCTCTCTCGGCCTTGACTGCGCTTTTGTCCTGTCACCCAAGCAAAACCACCCCGAACAGGTAAAGTTTCTGCTGAATGCAGGGGTTGACGTATATTGTGAAAAGCCCCTTGCTATGACCCTGCGGGAAGCCGATGCCATGGCAGAGCTCTCCGAGAAGACCGGGCGGAAGCTGATGGCAGGCTTCAACCGCCGTTTTGCCCCAGTATATCAGGAATTAAAATCTGTATATGAGACGAAACCCCCGCAAGTCATCATTGCTCAGAAAAACCGGCCCTCGACCGAATACCGCGCCACCCTGGAAAATGCCATCCACATGATAGATCTTATGAGATATCTGTGCGGAGAATGTACCTCCGTCCATGCATCCGCGTTATTTACGGATCCTTATTACGAATCCTCCTGCACTGCCTGCCTTGGATTTGAACACGGCACCTCCGGTATCCTCGTAGCAGACAGGAGCGCCGGCCAGTGGGAAGAAACGATAGAAGCACACGGGAACAATACCTCTGTCTATGTAAATTCCCCGGACACTATTACTGTGACAGACAATGAAAGCTCCCACAGGCGCTCTATGACGCCGCTTGCAATGGGATGGGCCACGGTTGTGGACAAGCTGGGGTTCAGCTATGCCATTGAACACTTTATCGACTGTGTCCTACATGACAAGATTCCCCTCACCAATGCCCAGGACGCTTACAAGACACATGAACTAATGGATCGCATATTAAGAAAAGCCGGTCTTCCGGCTTTAGCCTAAAAGAATCGGAGGAGATAACAATGCTGATAGCCGGACACACCATGGGAACCCCAGAGTATTCTATTCCCGAAGCTCTGTCACTTTTTCGCACCATTGGACTTGACGGAGCGGAGATCGTCGTACAGGACAATTACAAATGCGGGATTCCTAAAAGAGCCGACATGAACTGCCTGCACGGCATAAAGTCGGCTGCAGATTCTGTGGGAATACAGATTTCCTGCCTCACCCCGTATAACTGCCATTTTAATTGCACCGACCCGAATCTCCGGGATCAGGATATGGAAGACATCAAATACGTAATATCGTATGCTGATTTCCTGAATGCCAGATACATCCGCCTCTATGCAGGCACTGTTGCCGGCCCCCAGGATCTGTCGCCGGACAATGAACGGTATCTGGCCGAATCTATGTGTATCCTCGGAGACATTGCCCGACAACATGGCATCACCCTTGTTTTAGAAAACCACTTTCATACAATGACTGTTTCTGCGGCAGATACCATCCGCCTGACTGAAAAAATCGGACATCCGAATGTCCGCATCCTGTATGATCAGGCAAATCTTACATTTACAAGGAACGAGGATTTTGAAAAGGCAATTGCACTCCAGGGTTCCCACATTGCATATGTGCATGTGAAGGACCTTGTATTTAAAAAGGATGCCCCTGCCTTTGCGGCGCACTCTGCCGCAAAAGATGTTTCACATCAGGAAGAGTCTGAACGGATCGTGACTACCCGTATCGTAGGCGAAGGTATTCTTCCATGGAAGGACATCCTGAAAGGATTGAAGGCAATAGGGTACGACGGATGGCTGTCCCTGGAATATGAACGCAGGTGGCACCCTCTTGACATCCCTGACGCTTCCATCGGCATGAAGAAAAGCGCCGAACACATAAGAAACTGTCTGAATACGATCTAAACCAGAAAGAAGGTATATGATGCAGCATAAAAAAGAACAGCGAATCGCCATTTTCGGATGCAGCCATTGGCATGTGCCTCTCTATCTTAAAAGTATAAAAAACTATCCGGTCTGCGGTGTATCCGACCCCGACCCGGTCTGCCGGCGCCGTTTCGCGGATCTTCTGTCCTGCAGCCCCTATGCTTCCCCGGAGGATCTTCTCAGGGAACACCGCCCTGATTTTGCATTTTGCTTTGCCCCCCATAATGAGATGCCAGAACTGGCGGCGCTGATGATAAAAAAACAGATCCCTTTCTCCATGGAAAAACCTCTTGGAATCCATGCCGGGCAGATCGAGGATCTCATACAACTAAACAGTTCATACCACACGTACTGCTCCGTTCCGTTCATCTGGCGTGAAGCAGCGCTTCTTACACTCCTAAAAAATGAGATTGCCCCGGAGGATATTCTTCACATGAATTTCAGCTTTATCGCAGGTCCTGCGGACAGGTACCTGGATTCCTCCCCTTGGATGCTGCACGCCAGGACTGCCGGCGGCGGATGCATGACCAATCTCGGCGTACATTTTATCGACCTGGCGCTCACACTGACCGAAGGCCGGGACGCAGACGTACTTGCCGGCGCTTTCCATTATGCCGACAGCAATATTGATATAGAGACCCACGCCATTGCACTTCTGCAGATCGGGCCTGCATCCGTCAGCATAGAAACCGGCTATTCTTATCCCATGTCCCGATCCGGGAAACGGATCAACCGGTGGACGATCACAACACGGGACAGTATATATATTATTGAAAATGGCCGCCTTAAGATTCGCACCTTCCATAAAAGCCCCCGCGTTCTGTCTATAGATACAGACAGTGACGTCTACTACGCGCCGTACGCCGACCGATGCCTTGCCGATTCACGACGCGGCGCGGCTCCTGCAGCCGGGCTCCATTCCATGCTGCATGTACGGAAGATTCTTGATGATATAAACAGAAAGGCTGGTGAACAGAAAATATGAAACATTTATATGGGATAACAGCAGCAATGATTACTCCCTTTCACAGAGACGGAACCATCGATACAGCTGCATTGACAGACCTGACAGGTTTTCTCATCGACTCCGGCGTAAACTGCCTGTACCCCTGCGGGACGACCGGTGAGATGCTGCGCCTCACAACAGATGAACGAAAAAAAATAGCAGAAACCGTGGTGGACTGCTCGGCAGGAAGGGCTTCTGTCTTTATCCACTGCGGCGCAGCCGGGATGGATGAAACGGCAGCTCTTCTCCGCCACGCAAGAACTGCCGGGGCGGACGGCGCAGGTATCGTTACCCCGCAATTTTTCCACGCCTCGGCAGAAGAATTATACAACTACTATGTTTCCCTGGCAAATACAGTGCCTGATTTTCCGATCTATATTTATAATATCCCGCAATGTGCGGCAAATGATATTCTCCCGGACACGATCGAACACATCTGCGAGAACGCCCCCAATATAGCAGGGATCAAATACAGTTATGCCGATCTGGACCGCACCATCAGCTATTTGGATCTGGACACCGGCAGCCGTCACTTTTCTGTCCTTCACGGATATGACAAGGCTCTTTCGGCGCTCCTGATGCTGGGCTGTGACGGGACGGTCTCCGGGGTTGCCGGGGTTTTTCCGGAGCCTTTCGTAAAGGTATATCAATCGTACCTGAAAAATGATATCCCAGGCATGAAATACTGGCAGCGCATCTGTATACGCTTCTGCGACGCCTTAAAATGCGGAAAAAATATGTCGTATTTTAAAGAAGCGTTAAAGCTTCGGGGGCTGCTGCAGGGTCACATGCGCCTGCCTCAGCTTTCCATAGACAACAAAGAGATCCTCCGGCTGAAAGGGGAACTGGAGGCAATATGTAAGACAGCAGGTATCCCCCTTTTTTATTAGCGTAAGGCAACTGCATCCCCCTTTTACTCAATCCGTCCGTTTTTAATCTTAATTACCGTATCTGCATAATCTAAATATTCCATTTCATGGGTACTTAAAAGCACGGTCGTCCCCGAATTACTGATGTCACGGATCATTGACATGACTTTGCGGGCATTATCCGAATCAAGATTACTGGTGGGCTCATCTGCCAGCAGCACCTGCGGACGGTTCAGCATGGCTCTCGCAATAGACACCCTGCGGATCTCTCCCCCGGAGAGGTTCCGCGGGTATTCCCCGGCCAGCTCTGCAAGGCCGATCTCCGTTAACAACTGCACTGCACGCTCTTTGAACTCCGTCACACTCCGTGACAGGTACGCAGGCATGCAGATATTATCCAGAATCGTAAAATTATTCAACAGGCTCTGACTCTGCACAACATATCCGATGTTTTCATTTCGGAACACCGCCTGCTGCGCTTCCGTCATGGCAGTAAACTCTGCATCCCCGATAAAGACCTTTCCGGATGTGGGACGGATCAGCCCGGCAACCATATTGAACAGGGTTGTCTTCCCACTGCCCGAATGCCCGGTAACTGCTGCAAATTCTCCCTCTTTGACCTGCAGGGACACATCATTTACTGCGTCAAAGTCTCTTTGGTTCCTCAAAAAATTCTTTGTTAGATTTTCAACTCGTACCATCTATTCACACTCCCTGATCAAACAGTATATCTCACTTCTGCTCATCCGGTATGCAGAGCATACCGCAGCAATGATTCCGGTCACAGCAGCAATTACAATACACAGGCCGGCAACAGGCGCCGCCTGCCGGACACTGATATCCAGATATGGGATGCCCAGTTTGACACTGATGAAGTTTTTGAATGTCATAACCAAATAATAAGATACCAGAACCCCGAGGATCCCACCCGCAAAGCTAATCAGCAGAGCCTCTGACAGGATGATGCTTACAATCTGTTTTTTGGACGCGCCAAGAGTGTACAGCACGCCGAATTCATACTTTCTTTCATTTATCGTAATCGCAAAAATACTAATCAATGCAAGAGCCGTCGAAACCACCATAATATATGTCAGGACATTGCCGTAACCGGACAACTTTCTCACCTGGGAAGCGATCCCGCTCATCAGATCGTCTGCCGAATATGCATGCATTGCCTGTCCTGTGCCTGCCGCCTCCTGGATATCTATTCCAAGCATCTTTGCTTCCTTCCGCTCCAGATCTTCCGAAATATCGATCATCAACATAGATGCATAGCCGTCAATTTCCCCGGAGGGCAGCTTTTCCTTGGCCACAGGAGAGTCCTTCAGCAGATTTGCAGTGTCATATGTCATAAAAACAGAATCATCATATCCCATACCTGCCTTCTCTAATTTTGCGGCGACCTTAAAATTTACTTCATAAAACTTCATCGTATCCCCAACTTGGGCTATAATGTCATTTCCAATCACAATTTCCCCGGTCTTAAGCTCCAATTCCCCGCTCTTTTCAATCCATGGTTTCACAACAAAGTCTGTCTCCGGGTCAAACCCAATCAGCTGAACCGCAGCATCGCAGCAAGACGCAGCAAGCGTTGCAATATACAATTGGGAAGATACTCTGCGGACACCCTTTACCGCCCGGACCTGCTCCTCCACAGACCTGTCAAATGTAACAGAACAGGGAACTCCCGCAAACAATGATTCTCTAATATTTTCTGTCCCCTCTTTAGGGACAAGAATATAATCTGCCCCCATTCTTTCCGTCGTGTTCGTAATCCCCGCTTTCATATTTTCCATTAGAATTGTACTGAAAAAAAATGTAGCGCTCATAAGAAGCACAAAAAACATCATAAATACGGTTCTGAATTTTTTTGCCCTCAGATTCTGCACCGCCATCTGGGGGATCCTTAACTTTTTATCTGCTGCCATTATCGTTCGTCCGCACCTTTCTTTATTGTCACAAATACGGCAATCACTCCCAGGATCAACTCAACCGCAGCGGCGGTCTTCACGAACGGCGCGGTCATCTGGCAGGCCATTTCCGGGTTGGCACAGATCCCGATTCCTACAGAATCACTAAATGTCACAAACAAAGACACTGCAAGAGCAATTGTCATAATCCCGCAGGCAAGCTGCTGCTTTGCCGCAAATCCAACAATTGCATTCACAAGCAGCAATACCGCAAATAATACAAACGCAGCACCTGCATAATAGCATTTCATATGTACCTGTTTCCCGGACACAAGTTCCAGCATACCCGGACACACCGGTACAATCACCTTAACCGACACAATTATGAACAGTGCAGCTGCTGCCTCCAGGACTGACAGCATCTTTCCTGTTTTTTCCTTTGAACTCATCATTCCCACTTCTCCTTTTCTCATTTGAAAGAGGGTGTCGCAGCACCCTCTGTAGTTTGCCTCCATCATAAAGCGGCAATGTGTCATTTATGTGTCATTTTTCAGATCTTTTCATCATTTTTTGCAGGAATGATAAAAGAGAATTTCGAGCCCTTCCCCGCCTCACTGAACAGCCTGACCTCTATCCCGTGGCGCTTTGCAATATTTTTCATAATGGCAAGACCGAGCCCTGTCCCGTTCGTTTCCTTCCCTCCAGAGCGGTAGAATTTGTCAAAAATATTTTTCTGCTTCTCATCCGGGATTCCGCATCCTTCGTCCCGGATAGAGATATAATAACTCTCCTTTTTCTTCTTTGCCTCTATCCATATATTTGTGCCGTTTTCCGAATATTTCACAGCATTATCCAGAACGATAACGAACATTTGCCGCAGACGCCCATAGTCCCCTGTAAACCGCCATTCCTCTTCCGGCCTCCTGCTGTGGATCGTAATGTCCCGCTCTCCGGCAATCAAGCGGATACTCCTCACGGCATCGCCAAGCACTGCCAACAAGTTTATCTGCTCTTTTTCAATAAGGAAATCATCATTTTCCAGACGGGATAGTTCCAGCATATCATTGATAAGCCTCTGAAGCGAAATCGTCTCCGTCATCATCTGCCTTTCATACATCCTGACCTCATCTTCCGGAACCATCCCCTCATACAGCGCCTCGATGGAACTTCTAAGCACTGTGACCGGCGTCCGCAGTTCATGCGAGATATTTGCAATATACTCGTTCTTCATCTGTTCCAGACGCTCTTCTTCCATACTTGCATGCGCAAGTTTTTCCGACAGAATATCTGTCTCTCTGGCAAGGATGCCGATCTCACTGCCGTCATTTATCTCCGTCTTTGCCTGGTAATTCCCTTTTGCAAGCTCACCTACCGTGTACGCAATTCTACGGATCGGCTCCATAAATCTTTTTGCCAGGATCAAAGACAGTAAAACAGATATTAGAAACGCAAGCAGCAGACATATGGATAAAACCCCTATGGACAGCCAAAAACTCCCCTGGTCAATATCAAAAGTATCAACGATCGCAACAACCGCCGTTGTCTCGCTCTCCTCCTTTACAGGGATCCCCACGTAAATAACAGCCGAGCCGTCCCTGCCTGCGGCTTCCTTCTCTGTGTATTGTCCTGACCGAAATACCTCTGCTGCAAATTTCTTTACGGTCTCATCCGGCTCCTTTTCAATGACAACTGTGCTGCTGCATGAGCAGGGACAGGTGAAGGAAGACCCGTCCCTGGTGACAAAATATGCATCCGCCAGAGAGATATCATCCAGCACCCTCACATATGCCCCAAGCTCCTGCGTCCCAATACAACTGTTCATATATGTCTCAAGACGCGACTTTATAATCTCTGCCCGCATCTTAAGTTCCTGCTCATGGTGCTGAAAGCTATAATACCTGAAGATTCCGTAAAACCCGGCGAAAACGACAATTGTAAGGACAACGGACACTGCCGTAAAATACCGGAACAGCTTTTTCGTAATTTTATTCATTGCAATACCTCAAACTTATATCCAAGCCCCCGCACCGTTATGATATTCCAGTCCGGGTGGCTGTATTTTTCGAGTTTTGCCCGCAGCCGCTTAATGTGTGTATCTACCGTCCGGCTGTCCCCGTAATAATCATATCCCCAGATGGTGTCAAGAATCTGGGTCCTGGAAAATACCAGTCCGTCATTCACCGACAATAACAACAGGATCTCCGTCTCCTTTTTGGTCAGTGCAACAGCCTCATTTCTAATATATACCTGAAATTTGTCCTGGGCAATCCGCAGGCTCCCTTTCACAAGCATAGTCTCCTTTGCTGCCCCGGCCATATCCACCCGCCGGAGAACTGCACGGATTCTGGCCATCACCTCAGACGGTGAAAATGGTTTGAGCACATAATCATCTGCGCCGATATCCAGTCCCATGATCCGTTCATAGTCCTCGCCCCTCGCCGTAATCATAATAACCGGGACCATAGATGTTCTGCGAATCTGCCTGCACACCTCAAATCCGTCCGGCTCCGGCATCATTACATCCAGCAGAACCATGTCATAGTTTCGTTTCTTAAATTCTTCCAGGGCTTCCGTTCCGTTGCTTGCTGTATATACCCTGTAGTTATCCTTTTTTGCATAGCGTTCCAGCACATCAATGATCTGCGTATTATCATCTGCAATCAGAAGTGTCTTCATATTTACTACCTTATTTCCCAAAATCTTGCATTCGAACCCTTATGGCTGCCCTCAATGTACAAGAGCACACGCGGAGAGTATTTTAATATTTTATCATTGCAAGCCTGCACCAAACAAATTGATTTTTATAATATAAGGGGATCATTTATAGAAAAAAGCCGTGGATAACCACCGCTTTTTCACTCCAAATCTATTTTATTTACCCTCTGCCTTTTCCAAACCCTCTCTTTCCTGCTATAACACTCATAGCAGGGATCAGAAACGGAAACGCTGCCGCCGGTGCTCCTACCGCACTAAATGCCTGCCCTATCACCGCTGCCAGCACGACACTTACCATAGACAGCACTGTAATCATCGCAAAGGTCTGCCGGTTCGCCTCAAATTCCCGGCCAAATAATGCAAGACTTAAAAGGATCGCATTATATCCGTATACGCCCATCAAAAGTTTGCCCCTGTCAAGACCGAGAAGGGCGGCAAAGCAGGTCGCAAGGCAGACTGCATAAACTGTAACCAGTGCGTCCCTTCCTGAGACAGCGATTATCCCCGCCAGTATAACAATACCTGCAGTTACAGATCCTTTCACACCTTCGATCCACATAACCTGGGCTACACCGTTCAACGCTGCCTCACAAAACTCCCTCCCGCTCAGCAGAATGCCGTCTGCTCCGGAATATGCAAGAGGCTCAGCCATCACCGTCGGTTCTCCGTTCATTGCCCTCATCCCGAAAACCGCCAGGGAAATAAACAGCAAGGTAAGTGAATAGGGCGCTGCGAGTGAAGACATCTGCCGCCTTGACAGAAGCTTGCGCAGGCCGCCAGTAAGCAAGACCGACAGCACCGCACCCACAGTTGACAACATAAATACCACAGCCGGATCTCCTGTCTTCATAACCAGCGGAAGCGCCAGACCTGCCAGAGCGGGATTCATGGTATAGAGTCCTTCTTTTACCGGTTCCGGCGGCGCCTTCAAAACCTTTGCCAGCACCGCCGCAACAAACACTGCCCAGACACCGGACACCAGCTGGATCGGGGATGCTACAGCAGCGGAGGCCAGCAGGACAAAGCCACACACTGGATTGCAATTAAATGCAATCTGCGAAAAACCCATAAGCATAATATTGATAAATTCAAAACGTGCACTTCTGGCACACAATTCTTCCCATTTATATATGATGGATGACATTTTTCAACCCCTCGATATTTAGATATATCTATTACGATTGTAACAGATTGGAAGTATAAAAGACATCTAATTTTCTGGACTTTTTGTTCTATATGGAAAGAATAATTTCTTCACTTTATGACCATCCTCTTTTATATAAAACCAGGAGGCGCTTATCACATGAAATATTTTCACGGAAATAACGAGAAAAACGGATATTTTGAAGGCTGGTATTTTAAACACCGCTCAAAGGATCTGATGCTCAGCATAATTGCTGCATACCATATTGACCTGCAGGGCAGGAAGAAAGCTTCTGTCCAGATCATCACGGAGGATCAATCCTTTATTGTCTGGTATCCGGAAGACGAATTTTACGCGTCAGAGGACCGGTTATTCGTGCAGATCGGAAACAATATCTTCTATGAACACGGGTGCAGGCTTAATATCAACACACTTGCCAATCCCGTACGCATCTACGGCAGCGGATACACGGAGCAGGGTCTCTGCCTCAAAGGCAGTCTTGAGTACGGGGCCTTCCGTCCGCTTGCCTACGATATTATGGGACCATTTCAGTATATGCCCGGGATGCAGTGCAGGCACGGTGTGATCAGTATGGCACACAAGATCTCCGGCAGCCTGACCCTCAACGGAAGGCATCTGGATTTCAGAAGAGGCGTCGGATATATCGAAACAGACCGGGGGCATACATTTCCGGAGAAATATCTGTGGCTGCAGTGTGAAGAAATGGATACTCTGCCATTTTCCATTATGGCAGCCGTGGCGACGGTTCCGGTGGGAAAGCTGCACTTTACCGGCTGCATCTGCGCCATCAGCTACCGGGGAAGCCAATACCGTCTTGCCACCTACCGAAATGTCAGGATCCACCAGTGTGACGACCGCATCCTGTGGCTCAGCCAGGGCAGATATACCCTGCTCATCCAACTGGACGAATACAATAAAATGCATGCACTCCCACTAAAGGCTCCCATATCCGGATGCATGAGCCGCCCCATCAAAGAATGTCTTGCCGGAAAGGCCCGCTTCCGCTTCTGGGAGAACAAAAAATTATTGTTTGATATTGTAAGCAGCCACGTCAGTATCGAAAATATGCATGCTTTTTAACACACATTAAAATCTAAGCACACTGTCCGGCAGCTCTCAGGCAGACGCCTCCCCAGGCGCAGCAGAGCCGCACTCTGGTCTGTC
>CANSCI010000046.1 GCA_947645355.1 uncultured Dorea sp.
AAACCAGACGCTTATACAAGCGCCTGGTTTTTATTGATTGTTTCCTGTATGAGGTTCTGGCAATAAGGGGCAAGGCGTTTCCTTGTATCCTTATCCAGTTCCCTGGGATAGATCGGTTTGCCGTATTCGATAATAACGTGGGTCTTTTTCACGCGCGGAAACTGCTTTTCGAATATGGAGATTGTATTGTTCATGCTGATCGGTACGATCGGGCATCCACTTTTCTCTGCAATTTTGAAGGAGCCGCTGTGGAAAGGAAGGATGCTTAGCTCCTCGCCGTCGTTGCGGGTCCCTTCCGGGAATA
This sequence comes from uncultured Dorea sp., assembly GCA_947645355.1. Taxonomy (GTDB): domain Bacteria; phylum Bacillota; class Clostridia; order Lachnospirales; family Lachnospiraceae; genus Dorea_D. The sequence continues at coordinate 305 of CANSCI010000046.1, forward strand.
TGCAGATAGAAATCCCGTTTTTAATGTAATCGATAGCCTCCAGGATTGTTTTTAGACCCTCCTTCGGATTGTCGCGGTCAAGAAACAGGCAGTGAAGCCGTTTCATCCAGTCTCGGAGCAAGGGGTAGCGCAGCATTTCTTTTTTTGCGACGTATCCGGTCAGGCGCCTGCACCGGGAGTAGGTAAGCAGGATATCAAAGTAGCTTCTGTGGTTGCCGATAAAAAGTACCGGCTCATCAGGGATGTTTTCTTCCCCGATGACAGTTACATCGGTTCCGGCCATGGAGATCATCAGCTTGAACGCACGCTGCACCATACGGAGACATTGGTAATCTTCTGTATTTTTGTTGAATTTTCCAATCAGCCATTCTACACCGAGGACTGGTATGCCCAGCAGCAGGTATAAAAACAGCGTGATCATAATGGATATAAATCTTATCATCCGGGTAAACCTCTCATTCTGTCGGATTTATGTGTAAAATCTCCCATATAGTATGGTCAGTTCCTTTAATTCTTTTGCAAGTGCGGCAGTGAGACTTCCTTTTTTATAGCGGAAGTTCCAGTTTCCTGCGGCAACTCCCGGGAAGTTCATCCGCGCCTTGCTTCCGTATGCAAGGAGATCCTGAAGCGGGAAAATGGCATAGGAAGCAATGCTCCCCATACAGATTCGGATCAGTCCGTGACTTACCATATTTGTATCCCGGGTTCCGGTATAGTTCATTACCTTCTCCCGGCATTCGGCGGGAAGAGTGTTAAACCAGCCCAGTGTCGTGTCATTGTCGTGGGTGCCGGTGTAGCAGACACAGTTCGGTGATGTGAACTGATGGGGCAGAAAATGACTTTCCTGCGTGGAATCAAACCCAAATTGCAGCACCTTCATCCCTGGAAAATGGAAATGCTCACGAAGTGCATTGACTTCCTCTGTGATTACGCCCAGGTCTTCTGCGATAATCGGAAGGTTCTGCCCGAGTGCATTCTGTACCGCCGAGAATAATTCCATGCCGGGGGCTTTGATCCATTGTCCTTTCACAGCAGTCTCTTCTCCGTAGGGGACAGACCAGTAGGCCTCAAATCCCCGGAAATGGTCGATCCGCAGGATATCCAGATTATCAAGCTGGCTCCTGATCCGGGTGATCCACCAGGAAAATCCGTCCTGCCTGTGCGCCTCCCATTTATAGAGCGGGTTGCCCCAGAGCTGTCCGGTTTCGGAAAAATAATCCGGCGGGACACCGGCAACGGCCAGCGGGTATCCCTTGGAATCAAGCTGGAACAGATGCTTTCCCGCCCATACGTCGGCGCTGTCCATAGAAACAAAGATGGGGATATCCCCAATGATCTGTATGCCGCGCTCGTTGGCGTATTTCTTTAGCTTTTTCCATTCTGTAAAAAATATATACTGGAGGAATTGATAGTAGCCCACTTCCTCAGAGAGGTCTTTGGCAAGCTGCTGCTTAAACTGCGGAGAAGGGGTCCGGTATTCTTCCTCCCACTCCAGCCAGCTTTTTCCGCCGTTTTTGTCCTTGCAGGCCATAAACAGCGCATAATCGTCAAGCCAGAAGGCCTGTTCCCTGCAAAAGCTGTGAAAGCCCTGCAGCAGTTCGGTGTCAGGATCTATTGTGAGGAATCTGGTATAGGCCAACCGGAAGATCAGATGTTTCCATGGAATGATGACTCCATAATCAATGTGTTCCTCATCAGACACCGGACATTCATTCAGCTCAGCATCCTTAAGTAACCCCAATTCTTTCAGATGTGCGGGGCTGATCAAAAGCGGCTGCCCTGCAAAAGCAGAAAAGCTCTGGTAAGGCGAATCCCCAAAACCGGTGTGGGTCAGCGGAAGGATCTGCCACAGATGCTGCCCGGACTCCTGAAGAAAATCAACGAAGCTGTAAGCTTCCTCGCCAAGGTCTCCAATGCCGTACGGGGATGGCAGAGAGGTCGGATGAAGAAGAATTCCTGACATTCGTTTTAAACGGTTCATAGTTTCTAGTCTCCTTGATATTTATATTTTTGCTTTGCTCATTATTATACAACAAAATTGTAATTTTTCCTAGCACTGGTGTGTATGATGTTAAAGAGAGTTGTATATGGAGAGGCCATGAAAAAAATTTGTATGTACATACTCCTTACAAGCATAGTGTTGCTGCTTGGTGCATGTTCCATTCAAAAAGACGGGGAAGAAAAATTAAGGGATGTGGACTTTACGGTTGTACCGGATGAAGATGTGCCGGAAGAACTTGGCGTCCGGATCGAGGAGCAAAAGAAAGAGGCATTTCAAATATCTTATGGAGATAAAGGATATTTGTATGTAGCAAGGGGCTATGGACATAAAGATACCAGCGGGTACAGTATAGAGGTCACGGAATGCTGTGAGACGGCCAATACGATCAGGGTGTCCACCAATCTTCTGGGACCGGCGAAGGGAGAGGAAATCCTTAAGAAAAGTACCTGGCCATATGTAGTCATAAAGATGGAATATAGCGACAAAAATGTAGTGTTTCATTAAAAGGAGGGTTCAGCATGGAATATGAAAAAAGGGAACTGCTTATCTATCAGCAGGGGAAGACGATCACAGATCAGTTTTACATTGATGACGATTATAATGTACCGGACGCAAAAAGTGACGTAAGAAGGGTAGTGTTGAGCGAGGGGAGCCTCCAGGTGGAGGATGTGAAAGTAGTGGAGAATTACATAAGGGTGTCCGGGAAGATGAATTTCCGGGTGCTTTATGCGGCAGATGATGCAGAGAACAGACTGGCCTGCCTGGACGGAAGGCTGCCGTTTGAGGAGATGGTCTATATCGAAGAGCCGCTTAAGGGGAATCCGTTTATCAAATCATCAGAAATCGATATCACTGTTGCTATGATTCATTCTCGTAAGCTGAATGTGAAAGCTCTGGCAGGACTTCAGGTATGTTCGGAAGGACAGGAGCAGATAGAGCTTACGATTGACGCGGAGAACGGACAGGAATTATACAAGAAGACAGTCTCCCACAATCTGCTCCGTTTATTTACGATCAAAAAGGACACCTACCGCATCAAAGAAGAGATATCTCTTGGCGGGACCAAGGAAAATATCGGGAATCTGCTGTGGACGGAGGTTACCGGGAGAAAGCTGGATACACGGATCAGCGGGGACGAGATCCTTCTTCAGGGGGAACTTCTGTTATTCTGCTTTTATGAGTCTGTGGACGGAAAGACGGACTGGATCGAACAGACGGTACCATATGAAGGAAAGATCGAATGCTTCGGGGCACAGGACAACATGTATCACCAGATTTACCCGGAGATCACAGATGTGACAATTGATCCGCGGATGGATGAGGAAGGCGAGATGAGGATCCTGGGGGTAGAGGCCACCTTGGAGGCACGGATCATTGTATGCATAGAAGAAGAGATACAGATGCTGGAGGACATTTATTCTCTTCGCCACAACTGTGCACTGCGTTTGAAGGAACAGACGATGGAACAGCTGTTGATGCAGAACCATTCCAAATGTAAGGTGTCAGAACAGCTGTCCCTCCCGGAGATCAAGGATGATATTTTACAGATCTGCCACAGCAGCGGCCGGATTCAGGTGGAGCATACAGAGATTACCGAGCGCGGAATCCAGATTGAAGGAGTTCTTCATGTAAGCTTTCTTTATGTAAAATCCGATGATGTGATCCCCTTTGACGTGTGGCAGGGGATGGTTCCGTTCTCCTACCTTTTGGAGAGCAACCAGACCAGCAGTGATATGAGTTACGACCTGACACATTTTGTGGAACAGCTTGCCATCGGTCTGTTAGGAAATGGAGAGATCGAGGTGAAGGCTGTACTGGCATTCAACAGCTTTCTGAAGAAACCGGTGCGCATCCAGAACATTGAAGAAATTACTTATGAGGAAATCGATATGGAAGAAATGGAGAAGCGGCCGGGTATCGTAGGATATATCGTAAAGGAAGGAGATGAACTGTGGGATCTTGCGAAATGCTACAGTACAACGGTCGAAGGAATTATGGAAGTTAACGGCATGGAGAAGCAGGAAATAACTCCGGGAGATAAGATATTGATTTTTAAGGAAAATATGAGTATACTATAGTATATTGTATACAAGATACAGGAAGAATGATACGGGGAGAACAAAAGATGGATCATTTGGAACTAAAGGCACTGGGAAAAATTAATCTGGGATTGGATGTACTTGGAAGGAGAGAAAACGGCTACCATGATGTCCGGATGGTGATGCAGACCGTATATCTGTATGATAAGGTAATTATGAAGCAGACGAAGAGCCCCGGCATCCGTCTTGAGACGAATCTGTTCTATCTCCCGTCCAACGAGAATAACCTTGCCTGGCAGGCAGCCAGTCTGCTGCTGGAGGAATTTAAGATTCAGGAAGGAGTCTATATTGCACTTGAAAAGCATATTCCGGTAGCGGCAGGGCTGGCGGGGGGAAGTTCTAATGCTGCGGCGGTTTTGTATGGGATGAACCGGATGTTTTCTTTGGGTCTGACGGATCAGGAACTGATGAAGCGCGGGGAGAGGTTAGGGGCCGATGTTCCCTACTGCATTATGCGTGGGACGGTACTTGCGGAAGGAATCGGTGAGAAGCTGACGCCGCTTCCGGCAATGCCGCGCTGTTATGTGCTGCTGGCAAAGCCCCCGGTGAGTGTGTCTACGAAACTGGTCTATGAGAAGCTTGACGCTCATGAGACCATAAAGCATCCGGACATTGACGGGATCATCCATGGTCTGGAGAGAAAAGACCTGGGAGAGGTGGCCGGCTGTATGGGCAATGTATTGGAACTTGTGACTGCCGGGGAATATCCGGTCATTGAAGAGATTAAGAGCCTGATGAAGGCGGAAGGCGCGCTGAATGCAATGATGAGCGGCAGCGGCCCTACGGTGTTTGGAATCTATGATGACAAAAAGCGTGCAAGGAAGGCCGCTGCAAGGATAAAGGAAGCAGAGCTTGCAAAGCAGGTGTATGTGACGAATGTACACAATGCATGGAGGAATTAGATGAAGGAACTGAACTTGAATGTGACAATGAATGAATATCTGCCCCTTCGTGACGTGGTGTTCAATACACTCCGCCAGGCAATTCTCCGGGGAGAATTAAAGCCGGGGGAGAGGCTTATGGAGATTCAGCTCGCCAATAAGCTGGGAGTGAGCCGGACGCCTGTCAGGGAGGCTATCCGCAAATTAGAGCTTGAGGGTCTGGTTCTTATGATCCCTCGAAAAGGGGCAGAGGTGGCAGACATTGTGGAGAAAGGGCTGAAGGATGTCCTGGAGGTGCGGAAGGCTCTTGAGGGGCTGTCTGTGCGGCTTGCATGCGACAGGATTACGAAAAGAGAGATCGAAGACCTCAGACTGGCGGCGGAGGAATTTAAAAGATCCTTAAAACGCCGGGATATCACAGAGATTGCGGAGGCGGATGTGAGGTTTCATGATATCATTTATGTTGCTACAGATAACCAGAAGCTGATTCAGCTTTTGAATAACCTCCGGGAGCAGATGTACCGCTACCGGGTGGAATATTTGAAAAACGAGAAGGTATATCCGCAGCTGATCATGGAACATGAGGCGCTTATTTCAAATATTGTTTCACGCAGTACAGAAGAGGCTGCCATCATTATGAATAAACATATTGACAATCAGGTTGCCGCAGTTATGGATGTGATCCGGACAAAAAATTCATAAAATATGAATAAACCGCCGGGAATGTGTACAGACTCTGGATATTAAGCAGGAAAGAGAGGTACATATCCCGTGAAAATGTGGAACAAAGAATGGTATAATCATAATAGAAGAAAACAGGTCATCTGCGTGGTTTTTGGTGTCTGTGCGGCACTTTTCCTGACACAGGCGGTGGTGGTGAACCGGACGCTCGCGGCGGAAAAGGTAATGGCAAAGACACAGGAAGAGTTGGCAGGGGAGGTTCTTCGCTTCCATGTGCTCGCTGAAAGTGACAGCGAAGAGGACCAGGCAGTAAAATTGAAGGTTCGGGATGCCGTCATAGCATATATGAAGGAGGAACTGCCGGAATCATTCTCTGTAGAAGAGACAAAGGCCTGGGCGAGAGAGCAGCTGCCCAGGTTTGAAGCTATTGCAGAGGCGGTTGTAAAGAAGGAAGGGTATTCCTATGGGGCAAAGGCAGCGGTAACGTCCTGTTATTTTCCGGATAAACGATATGGAGATGTATTTTTCCCAAAAGGATATTATGATGCTCTGCGGATAGAGCTTGGAAGTGCGGCGGGGCATAACTGGTGGTGTGTTCTGTACCCAAATCTTTGTTTTACGGATGCAGCCTGCACCGTTGTAGACGAAGAAGGAAAGCAGGAACTTAAAAATGTACTGACAGAGGAAGAGTATGAGTTGGTTACGGCAACTTCAGAGTTTAAGATAAAAAGTTTTTTCTTTGGGGAAATTTTTAAGGACAGATAAGGCATGGAGGAATGTCATGACGGAATTTTTAGTAAGACATTTTGTAAAGGATTATAAAGCAGTGGAAAAGGTGTCTGTGCGCACGGCATATGGTGTGCTGGCCAGTGTGACAGGCATCTTTTGTAATGTGCTTTTATTTGCCGTAAAATGGGCTGTCGGGTTTCTGGTGCACAGTATATCCGTAATGGCAGATGCATTTAACAACCTGTCGGACGCAGGTTCCTCCATTATCGGGCTCGTGGGGGTAAAGATGGCAGAGAAGCCCGCCGATGAGGAACATCCATTTGGACATGGCAGGATAGAATATATTACAGCATTGATTGTGGCTTTTTTGGTTCTGCAGGTAGGTTTTACTTTTTTTAAAGACGCTGTCGGCAAGATCCGGGAGCCGGAGATGATTCGTTTCCGGGTTGTTTCCGTGGTCATCCTGATCTTGTCCGTGGGGGTGAAATTATGGCTCGGGATGTTCAATAAGAAGCTTGGCAGGAGAATCAATTCCAAGGTAATGATGGCCACGGCAACAGATGCGATCGGGGATGTGGTCACGACTACGGCAACGATTGCCTCTATTTTGTTTTTCCGGTTCACGGGCATCAATATAGACGGTTTTGTGGGGATCGGGGTGTCTCTGGCAGTCATGTGGGCAGGTATAGGGATTGCAAGAGATACTCTGGAGCCCCTCATCGGCCAGGCTGTGGATCCACAGGTTTATGAGAGAATTACAGAGTTCATCGAAGGGTATGAGGGGATCGAAGGCACCCATGACCTGATCGTACATAATTACGGCCCGGGGAGGAGCATGGCTTCTATCCACGCAGAAGTACCTAACGATGTTGAGATTGAAGTTTCCCATGAGATCATAGATAAGATCGAGCGGGAGGCAATGCGGGAACTCGGACTGTTTCTCGTAATACATATGGATCCGGTGGAGACGAAGGATCAGAGGGTGCTGGATGTAAAAGAGCATGTGACGGATGTGCTCAGGATGATTGATGATGCAGTGAGCATCCATGATTTCCGTATGGTTGACGGAAAGGAGCAGATCAACCTGATTTTTGACATGGTAATTCCCCATGAATATGGCAGAGAGAGGCAGCTGGAACTGAAAAAGCAGCTTCGGTCAAAACTTGAAGAGACAGACCCGAGATATCGGTGTGTAATAACAGTGGAAGGGAGTTATGTGGCAAGTGCAAAGGAATCATGAGTATTCATTTGAAAGTAAAGTAAGGTTCAGCGAGATTGATCATACAAAGAAAATTACACTTCCCGGAATCATTAATTATTTTCAGGATTGTACAATCTTTCATTCTGAAAGTATGGGACTTGGGGTAGATTATCTGGCGAAGCACAAAAAGGCGTGGGTATTGTCCTTCTGGCAGGTGGAAGTGCTGCGCTATCCCAAGATTGCGGAAAGGATCAGCATCCATACGTGGGCAACGGGCTTCAAGGGTATACTTGGTGACCGGAATTTTTGTATGAAGGATGAAGAGGGTAATATGGTGGCCTGTGCCAATTCCCTATGGGTGTATATGGACATGGAAAAAGGACGCCCGGCCAAGCCTCCAAAAGAGGAGATTGACCTTTACGGCACAGAAGCGCCTCTTGAAATGGGACAGGCTTCACGAAAGATCGCGCTTCCGGCCGGGATGGAGGAAAGGGAGCCGTTTGCGGTCAAAAGGTATCACATTGATACGAATGAGCATGTCAATAATTGCCAGTATGTACAGATGGCAATGGAACTGATGGAAGAAGAGGCGGCAGTGTGCCGTATGAGGGCGGAATATAAGAAGTCGGCCGTCTACGGGGATATAATCTTCCCAAGGGCTGCAAGAGACGGACAAAGGACAGTTGCAGAGCTTGGCAGCAGGGACGGAAGCCCCTATGCAGTCATAGAACTGCAAGGATAGGAGAACGATATGAGATTACAGGATGAATTAGGAAAAAAGAGAACATTGATGGTGGTAAAACGAGTGGATTTCGGCGTTTATCTCGGGACGAAGGAGGAGCGGGTGCTGCTGCCGAAAAAGGAGGTGCCTTCCGGAATTGAGATCGGTGACCCGGTTGAGGTTTTCCTTTATAAAGATTCTTCGGACAGGCTGATTGCCACGACACGTACGCCCAGGATCCTTCTGGGGGAGGTTAAGACGCTCAAGGTGGCAGACACCGGGCGTATCGGGGCATTTCTTGACTGGGGGCTTGACAAGGATCTTATGCTGCCGTTTCGTGAGCAGACGGCAAAGGTGGAGAAGAACGACAGTGTCCTTGTTGCCCTATATGTGGATAAGACCGGAAGACTGTGTGCTACCATGAAGGTGTACGATATGCTGCAGAAGGATTCTCCGTATGAGAAGGATGACCAGGTGAAAGGCAGGATCTATCAGATCAGTGATAATTTCGGCGCTTTTGTGGCGGTGGACGACAGATATTCTGCTTTGATTCCCCGGAGAGAGGCTTTCGGGGATCTGAAGGTCGGAGGCCAGATAGAGGCCAGGGTGGTGAAGGTGCAGGATGACGGAAAGCTTGACTTAAGTATCCGCAAAAAGGCGTTTCTTCAGATGGACGACGATGCGCAGATGATTTTGCGGAAGCTGGAGGCATCCGGCGGGAAGCTTCCATTTACGGACAAAACGGATGCAGATCGGATAAAAAAGGAGTTTGGCATTAGTAAAAATGCCTTTAAAAGAGCGGCCGGGAGGCTGCTAAAAGAGCAGAAGATACAAATCTGCGAAACGCATATTGAAATCCTGAAGAAATAGGTTATAATAGAAGCGTAAAAAAGAAAAAGAGTAAAAAAGTGGAAGGAGACTGTAAAATGAAAGTACAGAATATTACAGATATCGAAGCATTCTTCAAGACAGTGGACGCGTGTAAAGGAAAAGTAGAATTAGTGACAGGAGAAGGGGACAGACTGAACCTGAAGTCAAAGTTATCTCAGTATGTTTCTATGGCAAATATTTTCTCCAACGGCGAGATCCCGGAACTTGAGATCATCGCTTATGAGCCGGAGGATACAGACAGGCTGATCAAATTCATGATCAACAACTAATTTATAATTTGAAGACAACAGGGATAAAACAGGAATAGATAAGATTGTAAATGAACCGAAGCAGAAGAAAGGCCTACTTTCATCTGCTTCTTTTGGAATAAAGGCAAAGTACAGGTCTGGTACAGGAGGTGCCGGATGCAGTCAAGAAGGAGTTTAGATATGGGATTTGCACATTTGCATGTACATACAGAATATAGTTTATTAGACGGTTCCAATAAGATCAAGGAGTGCATTTCCCGGGTGAAGGAGCTGGGGATGGACAGTGTGGCAATCACAGACCACGGGGTCATGTTCGGCGTGATTGATTTTTACCGCGAGGCAAAGGCAGCAGGCATCCGGCCGGTGCTTGGCTGTGAGGTCTATGTGGCCCCGGGCTCCCGGTTTGATAAGGAGGCTGTGGGGAGCGGAGACGACAGGTATTACCATCTTGTCCTGCTGGCCGAGAACAATGAGGGATACCAGAATCTGATGAAGATCGTGTCTATCGGTTTTACCGAAGGTTATTACTATAAGCCCCGTGTGGATATGGAGGTGCTTAAGACTTACAGCAAGGGGCTGATTGCCCTGAGTGCATGTCTTGCAGGGGAGGTGCAGCGCTGCATCAGCCGGGGGATGTACAGTGAAGGTATGGCGGCAGCATACCGGTACCAGGAGATCTTCGGGGAGGGGAATTTCTTCCTGGAACTCCAGGATCACGGCATAGAGGAACAACAGAGGGTGAACCAGTCCCTGCTTCGGATGTCCCGGGAGACGGGAATCCAGCTTGTGGCTACCAATGATGTCCACTATACCTACGCGGAGGATGAGAAACCCCATGATATGCTTCTTTGTATCCAGACCGGGAAGAAGCTGGCCGACGAAGACCGGATGCGGTATGAGGGGGGACAATACTATATTAAGTCCGAGGAGGAGATGCAAAAGCTTTTTCCCTATGCACAAGAGGCCCTGGAAAATACGCAGAAGATTGCAGACCGGTGTAATGTTGAGATCGAATTCGGCGTGATGAAGCTCCCTAAGTATGATGTGCCGGAGGGGTACACATCCTGGGAATATCTGAATGAACTGTGTCATACAGGGCTTGCAGAACGCTATGAACAAGTGGATGAGGCGCTTAAGGAGCGTTTAGAGTATGAGTTGTCTGTGATTCAGTCGATGGGCTATGTAGATTATTTCCTGATTGTGTGGGATTTTATCAAATACGCAAGGGACCGTGGGATCAGTGTGGGACCCGGGCGTGGTTCTGCTGCCGGAAGTATTGTTTCTTACTGCCTTGGAATTACCAGTATTGATCCTATTAAATACCAGCTTTTGTTTGAGCGGTTCCTGAACCCGGAGCGAGTGTCCATGCCGGATATAGACGTGGACTTCTGCTTTGAGAGGCGTCAGGAGGTCATTGACTACGTAGTGGAGAAATATGGATCAGACCGGGTAGTTCAGATCGTTACCTTTGGTACGATGGCGGCAAGGGGTGTGATCCGTGATGTGGGCCGGGTGATGGATCTTCCGTATGCGTTCGTGGACAATATTGCCAAGATGATTCCGAAGGAACTGAATATTACCCTTGACCGTGCGCTTAAGACAAGCCCGGATTTCCGGAAGGCCTACGAGGATGACCCCCAGGTGAAGGAACTGGTGGATATGTCCAGGCGTCTGGAGGGACTGCCGCGGCATACGTCTATGCACGCTGCGGGAGTTGTGATCAGCCAGAAATCTATCGACGAGTATGTTCCGCTGTCCCTCGGTTCCGACGGGTCGGTTGTCACCCAGTTTACCATGACGACCCTGGAGGAACTGGGGCTGCTGAAGATGGATTTTCTGGGGCTTCGGACACTTACAGTGATACAGAATGCCGCCAGTCTTGCCGAAAAGAGCACAGGCAGGCCCATCGATATGGATCACATTGATTTTGACGACCAGGCAGTGCTGGAGCTGATCGGGAGCGGAAAGACAGACGGCATTTTTCAACTTGAGAGCGGCGGGATGAAGGGGTTTATGAAGGAGTTAAAGCCTCGGAGCCTGGAAGATATCATTGCAGGGATCTCCCTGTACCGCCCGGGGCCGATGGATTTTATCCCACAGTATATTAAAGGAAAGAATCACGCAGGCACCATCTCCTATGACTGCCCCCAGCTTGAGCCGATTCTTTCCCCCACGTACGGCTGTATTGTCTATCAGGAGCAGGTGATGCAGATCGTGCGCGACCTGGCGGGTTTTACGTTGGGGAGGAGCGATCTTCTGCGCCGGGCTATGTCCAAGAAAAAAGGGGATGTGATGCAGAAAGAACGCCGGGCATTTGTCTACGGGGATGCAGAAGGCGGCGTGCCCGGCTGTATTGCCAACGGGATCGACGAGAGAGTGGCGAATAAGATCTATGACGAGATGATTGATTTTGCAAAATATGCATTCAATAAATCCCATGCAGCGGCTTATGCGGTTGTATCATATCAGACAGCATGGTTAAAATACTATTATCCGGTGGAATTTATGGCGGCGCTTATGACCTCCATGATCGATAATCCGGGGAAGGTCTCTGAATATATTTATTCCTGCAGGCAGATGGGAATTAAGGTGCTGCCTCCGGACATTAACACAGGCATGGGAGATTTCTCTGTAGAGGACGGCAATATCCGTTATGGGCTGGCGGCCATCAAAAGTATCGGACGGCCGGTTATCGAGTCTATTTTGTCAGAGCGCCGTGCGAATGGAAGATTCAAGACACTTAAGGATTTTATTGAAAGGCTGTCGGGAAAGGAAATCAATAAAAGGACGATTGAGAGTTTCATAAAATCCGGTGCTTTTGACAGTCTCGGCGGTACAAGGAAGCAGTTTATGATTATCTATGTGCAGATCATCGACCAGGTGAATCAAGAGCGCAAATACTCGATGACCGGGCAGATGTCTCTGTTTGACATGGTGGATGATGACCAGAAGGCGGATTTTGATATTCCTCTGCCGGATGTGGGTGAATATGAGAAAGAGACAAGGCTTGCATTTGAAAAGGAAGTAATCGGAGTGTACCTGACCGGTCATCCCATGGAAGAATATGAGGAGATATGGAGAAAGAATATATCCCGCACGACACTGGACTTCCAGCTTGATGAGGAGAGCGGCAGGACCAGGGTCCATGACGGCGTCCGGGAGGTAGCAGGCGGGATCATAGTGGGAAAAACCATCAAATATACAAGGAATAATCAGACGATGGCATTTTTGTCCCTGGAGGATCTGGCGGGAACCGTGGAGGTAGTAGTGTTTCCAAAGGTTTATGAAAAATACAGGGAACACCTGGAGGAAGAAAACAAAATCTTTGTGAAGGGACGGGTGTCCGAGGAGGATGCGGCGGCCAGCAAGCTGATCTGTGAATCTGTGATACCTTTTGGACAGATGGTGAAGACAGAGGTATGGCTCCAGTTTGAGAGCAAGGAGGCATTTCTCAAGCAGGAGCAGATGCTTTACGGAATGCTGAATGATTCTGACGGCAATGATGAGGTGGTAGTCTACTGTAAGAAAGAGCGGATCATAAAGCGCCTGCCGGGGAATCGCAGCGTACAGGCAGAGCCTGGCTTATTAAGCAGATTGACTAATTATCTCGGTGAATCTTGTGTAAAAGTCATAGAAAAGCCCATTGAAAACCTTGTATAATTCATGTAAAATGGTGCACGAACAGGAAAATTCTAGGAAGCAATTCATGTATACGATGGAGGAACAATTATGGCAGACAAAGTAATCCGTACAATTGGTGTTTTGACAAGTGGTGGAGATGCACCAGGAATGAATGCGGCAATTCGTGCCGTTGTAAGGTCGGCTCTCGGCAAAGGTCTGAGAGTCAGAGGAATCCGTAAAGGTTATTATGGGCTTTTGAATGAAGAGATTATTGACCTGTCGGCCAGAGATGTGTCTGATACGATCCAGCGGGGCGGGACGATCCTTCAGACAGCAAGGTGCCACAGCATGAGGACAGAAGAAGGGCAGCAGAAAGCAGCGGCAATCTGCAAAAAATATGGAATCGACGGGCTTGTGGTTATCGGCGGAGACGGCTCCTTTGCAGGGGCGCAGAGGCTTTCACACTATGGGGTCAATACGATAGGGATCCCGGGAACGATTGACCTTGACATTGCATGTACAGAGTACACGATCGGGTTTGATACAGCAGTAAATACAGCTATGGAAGCAATTGACAAGGTGCGTGACACATCCACCTCCCACGAGAGATGTTCCATCATTGAGGTTATGGGAAGGGATGCCGGCTACCTGGCTCTCTGGTGCGGAATTGCCAATGGTGCAGAATGCATTCTGATGCCGGAGGAGCACAACTATGATGAGGCGAAGATTATAGCTGATATCCAGGAAAGCAGGAAGCGCGGCAAGAAAAATTATATTATTATCAATGCAGAGGGCATCGGAGATTCCATGAATATGGCCGAGAGGATTGAGGAGGCCACAGGTATGGAGACAAGGGCAACGATCATCGGTCATATGCAGCGCGGCGGAAGCCCGACTTGCAAGGACAGAGTTTATGCGTCCATTATGGGGGCAATGGCCGTAGATCTTCTGATCCAGGGGAAAACAAACCGTGTCGTAGGGTACAGGCATGGAGAGTATGTAGACTTTGACATTAATGATGCGCTGAGCATGAAGAAAGAGATTCCGGAATACCAGTACGACATTGCACAGCAGCTTGCATTGTAGAAGCTTATGACGAAGGACGTAATACTTACGATCTCCGGACTTCACTCCGAGACATTTGCGGGGCAGGATGAAGAAAATGATCCGATCGAGGTCATCACTCCTGCCGCGTATTATTTCAAAAATGGGAAACACTATATTGTGTATGATGAAGTAGTTGAAGGCGTGCCGGGGACGATTAAAAATAAAATTCGTGTTACGGGAGATACTCTTCTTGAAATTATGAAGAGTGGGATTTCCAATACGCACATGGTTTTCGAGAAGGATAAGATTCATATGCCCCAGTATGAGACCCCATACGGTGAGCTTATGGTTGGAGCCTTCACAAGAGATATGAAGGTATCGGAGGATGAAAGCAGCATTGGCATCCGGGTGAGCTACGTGCTTGACATCAACGGCGAGAAGGTAGCGGACTGCAATATAACAATGAATATCAGGGCGAACGAAAGACAATAAAAGGGACAGGCGGATACTGCCTGTCCCTTTCACACTTATTTGTTTCTGAGTTTTGCAAAAAATCCCTTTTTCTTCTTCGGAACCTCGAGAGGACCTCTGAGCCCTTTCACTCCTGTGATATAAATGCCGCTGATGGTAGCTTTTACCTCTTTTTTCACAGGAATGATGGAGAAGACATCGGCATCGCACATTAAAGTCATTACTTTCGGGCCAATCTTTGCCTTTACAACAGGTACTTTCGAACGCCGAAGATACTTCGGTGTGTTCTCCAGTACGATTGGCGGGAAACCGGCATCCCTGAGACGGACACGGCCTTTGTCAATGACCAATATGGATATGGTCTGCTTTACAGCGTCCAACTGTTCCTGCTGCTCTGCCTGCTTCTTTTCCGCTTTTTTCCCAAGGAAATATAGTACAATACATGCAATAATTAAAACGACTAAGATAACTAATAATACAATCGTTAATGTACTCACAGCTAACCTCCTACAATCTCTTTTTCGTAAAGAATATTGTAACATTGTTTGTGGACAAGTGCAAGAACTTTGAGATTATAGGGGATATATTTGTTTTGGGAGGGTAAGGCTTGGTTATGGCTCAGATGGAAACCATCAGTTCTTTTATTGTCAGGGTCTACCAGTGGATGCTGGAGCATTTGTTTGTGATTAATATTGTATTTTCCATACTGATTGTTTTCTTTCAGAGACGGAACCCTACCACAGTATGGGCCTGGCTTCTGCTGCTCAATTTTATACCTGTGCTCGGGTTTGTGCTGTATCTGGTTCTTGGTCAGAACTTCCGCAAAGAGCGGATGTTCAAGATGAAAGAGATTGAGGGAGAGGTAAAGTATGCTGTCCGCCGGCAGGAGGAGTCTATCTACCGGAAGAAGTTAAGACTTAAAGATCCAGAACTTGAACGGTTTAAGCGGCTGATCCTCTATAATCTGAATGAAGGAGAATCGGTTCTGACAGACAACAATGATATCAGGATCTATACAGACGGGGAAGAAAAATTCCGGGCGCTTATGTGTGAAATGGAGCAGGCAAAAAAATATATTCATGTGCAGTATTATATTATACGGAGGGACGAACTGTGGGAGGAGATTGAAGAACTGTTGATCCGAAAGGCAGGTCAGGGTGTAGAAGTGCGGATCCTGTTCGACAGTATGGGATGTAAAAGAATGAGGAATAGGGACTGGGACCGGCTTGAGGAAGCCGGGGTACAGGCGGCGGAGTTTTTCCCGGCTGTATTCGGGAAACTTCAGCTTCGTGTCAATTATCGAAACCACAGGAAGATTGTGGTGATTGACGGGCGGATCGGGTTCGTAGGCGGGTTCAATGTGGGGAGGGAATATCTCGGCCTCAGCAAAAGGTTTGGATACTGGAGAGATACCCATATCTGTATTGAGGGGGCGGCTGTGACCTCTCTGGCAGTCCGGTTTGTGCTGGACTGGAATTATGCGGCAAGGGAGAATCTTTTCCTAGAAGATCATCTGTTTGAGATTCCCAAATATGAGAGAGGGGGCAGGGATCCGGTTCAGATCATATCCAGCGGCCCCGATTCCCGCGCGCGGGAGATCCGCAACAATTATCTCAGCCTGATCCACATGGCAAGAAAGAACATCTACATCCAGACACCGTACTTTATTCCGGACGATGATATCAGGGATGCCTTGCTGATTGCCGCAAAGTCCGGGGTTGATGTGCGTATTATGATTCCCTGTAAGCCGGACCATCTGTTTGTATACTGGGCGACGTTTTCCTATATCGGGGAGATGATTGAGGCAGGGGCGAGATGCTATACCTATGACCAGGGTTTTCTGCACACGAAATGTCTCTGCGTTGACGGCCTGGTGAGCTGTATCGGGACTGCAAATATGGATATCCGCAGCTTCAGCCTTAATTTTGAAGTCAATGCGGTTATTTACAGTGCGGATACGACAAGAAAGCTGGAAGCGGCCTTTGAATCCGACATAGACAAGAGCACAGTGATCACCAAAAAGAAATATGAGCAGCGCCCGCTTTCTGTGAGGGTAAAAGAGCAATTTTGCCGCCTGCTGTCCCCGGTGCTCTGATACCTTTAATTAGATTGCGGGAAGCCGTGTCTCCTTTTTATTTGGCCGGGGAATATGAAATAAATGTGAAAAAGGTTTCAAAGCCCTGGAAAATATGTTATAACATAAAAGGTACCGGCTTTTTGGGGCGGTATAGTACGGTTAAATTACGAGGTGAAAGATTGAAAATGAAAAACAAAATAACAGT
The DNA here is from genome assembly GCA_947645355.1 of uncultured Dorea sp. Lineage (GTDB taxonomy): Bacteria > Bacillota > Clostridia > Lachnospirales > Lachnospiraceae > Dorea_D. Next base: position 17,179 of record CANSCI010000046.1, read on the forward strand.
TTTATTAACAGGGATCGTGATGTCAGCGCTGCTGCTTTCAGGATGCCAGGCCGGCAAAGGCCTTGAGACAGAGAATTTGACGATTACGCAGTATAAAGAGGTGGAGATCGATGAGGTAGAAAAGGCAGCGGCGGTTGCAGATATCGATGTGGATTCTTATATTCAGTCAATGCTTGAATCTGAGGCAGATGCAGTTGCGGCAGAAGACCGGACAATAGAAAAGGGAGATACTGTAAAGATCGATTTCGTCGGTAAGACGGATGGGGAGGCATTCGAGGGCGGCTCCGCACAGGATTATCCTTTGGAGATTGGTTCAGGAGTATTTATTCCAGGCTTCGAGGACAGCATCATAGGGCATAAGATCGGGGACACCTTTGACTGGAACGGAAAGTTCCCGGATAATTACGACAGTGCGGAGATGGCAGGCAAGGATGTTGTATTTACCATTACGGTCAACGCAGTTGTTCCGGAACTGAGTGACGAATGGGTCAAGGCAGTGTCCAAGAAGTCCGGAACCGTGGATGAATACAAGAAAGAAGTAAAGGAGCTGCTTGAGGATAATGCGCAGAAGTCGTATGAGTATTCGGTGGAGATGGCGGTGTGGGAAAAAGTCATGGAGAACACTACCGTAAAGAAATATCCGGAGAAGGAAGTTGACGAAAAGAAGAACGCATGGATCGGGGAATATAAGTCGGCAGCAGAGGACTACGGAATTGAGTACCAGACATTGATCGAGGAAGAGATGGGAATGCTGCTGGAGGACTTCGAAAAGCAGATCGATACTGCGGTGAAGGACGTGGTGAAAGAACGGATGGTGGCAGAAGCTATTGCAGACAAGCAGAATATCAAGTTGGATGACAAGACTTATGAAAAAGAACTGGAAGATATGGCGCAGGAATATGGATATCCGGATGCCGAGACTATGAAAGAGGCCGCCGATGAAGATACATTGAAGAATGAGGTGCTTAAGAACCTTGTCATGGAGTGGCTGGCTGAGCATTGTCTTCAGGTGAGGGCCTAAGTAATTTACAGTTTCGGCTGTGTGTAAGAGATGGAGTATAAAAGAGGCAGGGTGTCATTGGAATCACCGCCTCTTTTGCTCCGTCTTCGTAAAAATAAATGATGTTGCGGGATGGAGGAGAATATGATGATTGGGTTTGGTAAGTTGGGAGAAAGATCCGGTACAGCTTCTGTGACGAACCTGACGGAGGGGTCGATCGCACGGGGGATCACGGCATTTGCCATTCCTATTTTTTTAGGTCAGCTTCTTCAGCAGCTTTATAATGTGGCAGATGCTTGGGTCGTGGGGAATTTTGCAGATAATAATGCATTTGCTGCGGTGGCGTCGTCAGGGAGCCTGGTATTTTTAATCATTGGGTTTTTTAACGGCGTTGATGTGCGTGGTTCGTATGTGCAGAGAGCCTGAGGACATCCGGCTTGATGTTAGGAAGCTTAAGTATGACAGAAAGATGATGAGAGGTGTGCTCCGTCAAGGAGTGCCGTCCGGTATACAGAATTCTGTGATTAGTATCGGGAACATCGTCATTCAGACGAATATCAATTCTTTTGGGGCGTTTGCAATGTCGGGCTCCGGGGCGTACAGCAAGATCGAGGGATTTGTCTTCCTTCCCATTATGAGCATGTCCATGGCGCTTCCTACCTTTATCAGCCAGAATATCGGGGCAGGAAAATACCAGAGGGCGAAAAAAGGAGCAAAGTTCGGGATCCTGTCAGGGATGGTCACGGCGGAACTTGTGGGGATCCTCTTTTATATCGGGTGTCCGGCGGCGATCCGGCTGTTTGTGGATTCTGCAAAGGCTATTGAGTTTGGGGTGATCCATGCCAGGACAGTCAGCCTGTTCTTCTTCCTGCTGGCTTTTTCTCACTGTGCGGCGGGAGTTCTGCGCGGCTGCGGAAAATCAGTGATTCCTATGGCGGCGATGCTTGCGTTCTGGTGCGGTGTCCGGATTGTGTATGTAACGGCGGCGCTGAAGATCATTCCGGAGTTTCAGATGATTGCTTGGGCGTACCCCCTTACGTGGTCGTTAAGTTCTATCGTATTTATCGTATCTATACTGAGGGTGGACTGGGAGCATGCCGCATTGTGTTCGAAAGATCAGGACGAAGCAATCAAACAGTATGATTTTTTA
>CANSCI010000047.1 GCA_947645355.1 uncultured Dorea sp.
AAATATTGAATTTTCAAGGTTCAACACACCTTATTGGTGTGGGAAGTTTTAGTTAAAAAGAGATACATTGTACCAGATCCCCAGATAATTACTCTGATATGGGACACCATAATAATAGGATGAGCCGGAGGTGTCTCTCAGATATTGAAGAGCGGAGGAATTGATTCTGGCAAAAAGACCGAGAGAAGAGACCGGCAGCAGTTTGTCCTGCCGGATATAGTCGGGGTAGGCAGAAGACGGGAGTTCAATGATATCAATGGAATTTTCCTGGCTTAATTTAGTGTCCAGAAAGGACAGATAGTTCAGTCGGGAGTAACGTTCAATGTTTACTTTATAGTCCGGAAACCTGGTGTGGAATCCATCCAGGGTAGAAAGAGGGATGTTCTTGTAGGTGAGGATCGTGATAGATCTGGCATCTTTGGCCGTGGCAGGCTGAGGCAAAAAGGTCGTATAGCAGACAGCCAGAAGTATTGCTGCTCCTGCGCCTATCATAACTAATATAATTTTTAAGAATAATTTTTTATACATATTAAACTCCAGTTTTTAAAGTTAATAAAATGATAGTATAATAATATAGTAATTGTATTAAATTTTCAAGGGACTTTTTAGGGAAGATGCAGGAGAAAATACGGGAGAATGATATGAAGGCAGTGAAGTTTAAAGACCTGAGGATGCAGAACAAATTATTTCTGGCATTTTTGTCTGTGATCCTTGTGATTATGATGCTGATTCTTTATTTTAGTATGACAGTCAGTGAGACATCCATCCGGACGCAGATGCTGGATTCCATCCAGGAGACCACAAGGCAGATGGGGGAAAATATTGATAATGTGATTCAGGGGGTTCTGGACGTCTCCACACAGGTGTGTTCGGATGAGACCATCTGTTCCGTCCTTCAGGAGGCGAAGCCTGAGACAGAGGAGGCATATTACCGCAACGACAGAACCGTGAAGGGGATTCTGGACAGTTCCTTTGCCACAGAATTTTCCGTGGAGTCCGTCTTTATCTGTTCCTATAACGGGAGTATCTATGCAGCGGGAAAAAATAAGTTAAGCCTGATAGAAAACTATGATTTTACAAGGACTGCATGGTTCGAGGATATGAAGATCAGCGGAAAAAACACAATGATCCTGTCCGGTTATGACGTAAATTCCTATATTACTACCGGTGAGGCGCAGAAGCTGTTCTCTGTCGTAAAAAGAATCAATGAACCGGTGACCGGAAAAGAGATCGGCTGCATGATCGTTGATATGAACAGTGACATTCTGGGAAACGTACTGCAGAGTGTCAACAGCAACAGCTATCAGCAGGCTCTGATTATAGACAATAATAAGAAAACAATCTATCATCCGGATTCCAAATATATCGGGACACAGTACCGGGAACCTCAGGTCAGCCAGCTTTTGTCCATGGGGGACGGGTACCTTGAGGCGGGCGGAGGAAAGGGTTATTTTGTTTTTAATACTTCAAGGGTAACAGGCTGGAGCATACTCTGTGTTGTGGAGAACCGCTATATTATGGACAGCGTAAACCGGCTGCGTCTGTTCCTTGCCGTAGTGGCGGCCTTCTGCCTTGTACTGTCCGTGTATATTGCAAGAAACTTAAGCCGGAACATCAGTGAGCCGGTATCGCGGCTGCAGGAACAGATGCATCGAGTGGAGGAAGGTGATTTTGACGTTGATATCCGGGCAGAATCACAGGATGAGATCGGGCGTCTGACCCATGCATTTGACCGGATGGTGGGGCGGACAAAGGAGTTGATCGAGAATGTGTACCAGTCGGGTATCTATCAGAAGGAGGCAGAGCTCAATGCCCTGCAGGCCCAGATCAACCCTCATTTTTTGTATAATACTCTGCAGACTATAGATATGATGGCAGAGGAGGAAGGGGTGCAGGAGATCAGCGACGCCTGCCAGGCACTCTCGAAGATTTTCAGATATTCTATTAACCGCGGGCGGGAGTTTGTCAGACTCAGGGAGGAGATCGTTCACATCCGGAATTATATGTTGATCCAGCAGCTTCGGTTTGGGAATAAGCTGGAAGTGGAGTACGACGTGGAAAAATCCTGCGAGGACCTCTTTATCGTAAAACTTCTGATCCAGCCGCTGGTGGAAAATGCGGTGGTTCACGGAATAGAAAATGTGCTGGGAAAATGCAAGGTGCAGATCAGGGTATATCGGGCGGACGGGTGTCTCTTTGCAGAAGTGATGGATAATGGAAACGGGATTGAGGAGTGTAAGCTGGAAGAATTAAATGAATGTCTCCAGAAAAGTTCAGAAAAAAAGATGGTTCACGAGGAGGAATACGGAGGCGGGCGAAGTATCGGGCTTGAAAATACCAACGCCAGAATCAAGCTGTATTTTGGCCGGGAATATGGAATCACCATTGAGAGTGAGGAGGGGGCAGGGACGTGTGTACGGCTCAGACTGCCGATAAAAAACGAACAGACAGGAGGGAAAGAAGATGTACGTAGCGTTAGTAGTAGATGATGAAGAGATAATCCGCAAGGGTATATGCAGGAAGCTTAAGAGATTTTTCCCTGATATCGAGGCTGCACCGGCACAGGAGAACGCCATAGAGGCGCTCCACTATATCCAGAACCATCCGGTGGATCTTGTGTTTGTGGATATCCGGATGCCGATGCTGGACGGGCTGGAGTTCATCCGGAGAGCAAAGCAGTATCATTCTAATATTCAGTTTGTGGTGGTCAGCGGCTATACGAATTTTGAGTATGCCAGGGAGGCTCTCAAGCTGGACGTAAAAGATTACCTGTTAAAGCCCATTGACAATAAGGAATTCCGGGAGATTACGGAGCGGATCATCGGAGAGCTGGAGAAGAAGGATTCTACCACAAAAAATGAGAGCATTGTGCGGGCGCAGGCAGAGGAAGGGAGGTTCTTAAAAAAGAACCGGTATCTGACGGAACTGATCCGCGTCGATTCCTCCATAGATACGGTAGAACTTTTGAAGGATCTGGAACGGATAGAGATTAGTTTTCCGAATTCACATTTCCGGGTGATCTCCCTGGTAGTGCAGAATATCCGGGAAGTTCCGGAGTTTGAGGATGTATCGGGGTTATATGTCCTGCAGTTTGCTATCTGCAATATTATGAATGAAGTATTTATGAACTGCGGATGCCAGGTATTTGCCCATGAAAAGAATGAAAATCAGTTTATTGCCGTCCTGAATACGGATACAGCGCTGGCCACTCACTTTATCTATGAAAAGACCAAGTACCTTACAGACCTTCTGCAGAATATTTACAGCTTAAAAAGCTACGCGGGCATAGGGCTTGAGGTTTCCCGGGCAGAGGATATCTGCGTCAGCTATACGCAGGCGGCCGAGAGTGCTATTGCAGGGACTATGCTGGGAGGTAAACCGGTAGAACTGTTTCAGGGGGAAGAAAAGCAGAAATTTGAACTGCAGTTTCTAAGTGAACTTGAAAAAAATGTACTGGAAGGCTATGTAAAATCCCAAAATGAGGAGGGAATTAAAAAGTTCATTGCAAAGGTGTTTGAAAACTGCAGGGAGAAAGGCATGAATTATACAAGCATCCGGACAATCTGTTTTGACCTCTATATACTGCTTCTAAAGCTCTTGCAGGAGAAAGGAAAATACACAGACCTGGCGGTAGAAATGCTGAAGCAGGCGGAGGAAAAGATGCGAAAGGGCATAGAACTTCTGGAACTTGAGAAATTCCTGGCAGACAGCATCGTGTCCATCAGTGGAGTGTTTGATGAACGGAAAAAAGGATCGGGGAAGGTTCTGGTTGAGGAAATCCGGGAATTTGTAGATATGCATTACAGTAAGGATATCAGCTTAAGCAGCATTGCAGGAAAGTTTTACCTTAATCCAAGCTACTTAAGTCAGTTATTTAAAAAGGAGATGAATATCAAGTTCATTGACTATATCACGGGTGTGCGGCTGAAAAAGGCGATGGAGCTGCTTGATTCTACAAGTCTTACCGTAAATGAGATCGCAGAGGCCGTCGGATATAAGGACGCCCGCTATTTCCGGGAAATCTTTGTAAAGCATATGGGAAAAACCCCGTCGCAGTTTAGAAAAGAAGAGGAAAAGTGAAAAAAATCTCCTTCACTTCTAAAAAATCCCCCGCTTATAAAAGAATAAGAGTGTGATAAATTGATGGACATAACAGAAAGTGTCCATCAATTTTTTGCGCAAAAACACTTTCATTTTCAGATGAAAAAAGTGAAAAAAGCAAGGAGGCAGTCAAATGGAGCAGCAGGCAATCATAGACGAATTAAGACGCACCATCCGCATGGAGGCGGAATCTGTAAATTCACTGCTTGAGAGCGTGGATCTGGAACAGGTGGCAGAGGTAGTGAAGCTCATCGGTAAGAAGAAGGGAAGGGTAGTGATCGCAGGATGCGGGACGTCTGCCATGGCGGCCAAAAAAGCGGTGCATTCGCTGAACTGTATTGAATGCCCGGCCGTTTTCCTGACGCCGTCGGACGCGGTACATGGGGGGCTTGGGGTCCTTCAGCGGGATGATATTCTGTTTCTGGTGAGCAAGGGCGGCAACACAGGGGAATTGGTGCAGTTGATTCCGGCCTGCCGGACGAAAGGGGCGGTCCTTGTGGGTGTCACGGAAGACGAGGACTCCCGGATCGGAAGGGAAGCGGATATCTGTCTGAAAGTAAAGGTGGACAGGGAACCCTGCAGGTTCAATATGCTGGCAACGGCAAGCACGATGGCGGTGGTGTCAGTGTTTGACGCCATCTGTATTGCACTGATGCAGTATACAAAATACACGAAAGAACAATTCGCGGTGATCCACCCGAAGGGCGCGGTGGGAGAGAGACTTTTGAAAGAGGAGAAATAACATGGGACAGATGATGAAAGCGGCGGTGTTTAAAGCTGTTGAGCGGATGGAAATCGAAGAGATGCCTGTGCCGGAATGCCCGGAGGACGGAATACTGGTAAAAGTTGCCGCCTGCGGGATCTGCGGCGGGGATATCCGAAATTTTCACAATGGACTGCGGAACGGAAAGACCGATCAGATTATGGGGCATGAGATCGCAGGGCAGGTGGAAGCGTGTGCCGAAGGAGTTACCCGCTTTCGGGTGGGAGACAAAGTGGCCGTCGGCCCGGATGTCAGCTGCGGGGAATGCTGTTACTGCCGCAGGGGCTGGGTCAATCTCTGTGACAGCCATAAGATGCTGGGAACGCATTTCCCGGGCGGGTTTGCGCAGTATATTGCACTTCCGGGATTCGTCCTTAAGCGGGGGTTCGTGGAGCATATACCGGAGGGGATGAGCTATGATTTCGCGGCATTTGCAGAGCCGGTGTCCGGTGTGCTGGCCTGCCAGGAGTATAACCAGGTTTCCTACGGGGATACAGTGGTAGTGATCGGCGACGGGCCGGTGGGGTGTCTGCATATGGAGATCGCAAAGGCCAGAGGGGCGTCTAAGGTGATCATGCTGGCACGGGGAAGGATCCATCAGGCCAGACAGTTCGGATTCACGCACTTGATTGATAATAAGAACCCGGAGGCGGCCGCGAAGCAGGTAAAAGAGCTGGTCGGCCCGGGAGCCGATATCGTTATCTGTGCGGTGCCCAACGCGGCGGCACAGCGGCAGGCGCTGGAGATCGTGAGAAAGCGGGGGCGTGTAGTGATCTACGGAGGCGTTCCGAAGAGTGATCCGATGACGGTGCTGGATTCTAATAAGATCCATTATGATGAGATCATGGTGCTGGGATCATTTTCTTATCCATCCACAGGGATTGCGGATGCATTGCAGACTATTTGCAGGGGGGATATTTCGACGGAGAAATACTTAAGCGCCAAGGTTCCCCTTGAAGATATCGTGGAAGGGATGCATATGGTGACAAGGGGTGAGGCTCTGAAAGTGCTGGTGGACCCGTGGGCACAGCAGAAGGAGAAAGAAGATAGAAGTTGAAGAAAAAGGAAAGGTGAAGGAATATGTACGAGATTGACACAAAGCTGGAGGAACTGGAAAAAGCAGGCACCCCTGTGCGGGTCGCACTGATCGGTGCAGGCCAGATGGGCAAGGACATTGTGGCACAGATTGCCGGGATGAAGGGCATCACGTGTGATATTGTGGTTGATATCAGCACGGAGATTGCCAGAGATGCCTATCGGCAGGCGAAGTGCATACAGGAGGTTGTGGAGGCGGACACTCTTGCGGACGCTGAGAAGGCGCTGACGGAAGGGAAGAAGGTGGTGACCACGGATTACCGGATTGCTGTGCGGGCCGCACAGATCACCAATGTGATCGACGCCACCGGGTCGCCGGAGATGGGTGCAAGAGTCACGATGGAATGCATTTTCCAGAAGAAACATATCGTGATGATGAACGTAGAGTGTGATATTACCATCGGGCCAATGCTCCGGAAGCTGTGTGAGCAGGCCGGGATCGTTTATTCCCTGACAGCGGGGGACGAACCGGGCTCCATCATCGAGGTGTACCGGTTTGCCAAAGCGCTTGGGTTTGAGGTGGTTGCGGCCGGAAAAGGAAAGAACAACCCTCTCGATATCTATGCAAATCCGGGGATGGAGGAGTGGAAGGAGAAGGCAGCCAAAAGGGATATGAACCCGAGGATGCTCATCGAGTTTGTGGACGGTTCCAAGACGATGATCGAGATGTGCGCCGTATCCAATGCAACGGGCCTTAAGCCGGATGTGCGCGGGATGCACGGGCCGAACTGCAATGTAAAGGATCTGGCGAAGGTATTTTCCCGGAAAGACCAGGGGGGAATCCTGGAGCACACGGGGGTGGTGGATTTTGGAATCGGAGATATCAATCCCGGAGTATTTGTCATCGTGACTACCGATAACCAGCGGATCATTGACGGTCTTGTACAGAGGGATATGGGGGAGGGTCCTAACTACCTGCTGTACCGTCCGTATCATCTGTGCTCCATCGAGACGCCCATCACTGCTGTACAGGCGGCCGTGTATGGAGAATCTACGGCACATCCGATGGATCACCTGACGTCTGAGTGCATTACCGTGGCGAAGAAAGATCTGAAGGCCGGTGAGGTGCTGGATGCCATCGGGGAATATTGTTACCGCGCATCTATTGAGACCGCAGAGATTGCCAGGGAGGGCAATATGCTGCCGGTGGGGCTTGCAAAAGGCGCAAGGCTTAAAATAGATGTGAAGAAGGATGAGGTCATTACCTACGACATGGTAGAGCTTAATGAGACTTCTGTACTCCTGCAGCTGCGCCGGATGCAGGATCAGCTGCTTGGAAAATAAATGACAGACAGTAATGCCCTTCGGAAAAGAGGGGACAGCAAAAGAAAGGATGGAAAGATTATGGATCACAAGGTACTCATCGGGTATGCACCCACAAGAAGACGTATTTTCAGTGCAGAGGATGCAGTGAAATACAAGAAACTAATCGCGGACAAGTTAAGAGAATGGGATGTGGAATTTGTAGACATTGAAGATATTAATGAGGAGGGGCTGCTTCGCTGCGCGGAGGATGTGGAGCCGGTCATTGATAAATTCAAAGCGGCGAAGGTGGACGCTTTGTTCATTCCCCACTGTAATTTCGGATCGGAACACAGCTGCGGCAAGGTTGCCCGGGCGCTGAATGTACCGGTGCTTCTGTGGGGACCGCGGGATGAGGCGCCGGAGGCAGACGGAAGCCGTTTAAGGGATACTCAGTGCGGACTTTTTGCGACGGGCAAGGTGTTGAGGCGGATGCAGGTACCGTTTACCTATATCCCTAACTGCCGCGTTGAGGATGCCCAGTTTGAGAAAGGATTTGGCAATTTCCTTGCTGCGGCCAATGTAATCAAGGAGTTCCGCAGGGGAAGGATCCTTCAGATCGATACCCGCCCGGCAGATTTCTGGACCATGATGGTCAATGAGGGGGAACTGCTGGAGAAATTCGGCATTCAGGTATTCCCGATCACGATGGTAGAATTTGCGGATAAGGTAAAGGAACTGGAGGCGTCCGATTCCAAAGAAGTAGCAGATACCATCGCATATATCCATGAAAATATGGAGGTGTGCATTCCAGAGGAGTCCGTAAGGAGGGTGGCAAGCCTGAAAGTTGCTATGAAGTATTTTGCAGAGGCCAATAAATGCAATGCTGTTGCGATCCAGTGCTGGGATGCCCTGCAGCAGGCGCTTCATGTCATGCCTTGCTGTGCCAATGCCCTGCTGACAGACGAAGGTATTCCGGTGGTGTGTGAGACGGACATCCACGGAGCGATTACTGCCATCATGGTACAGGCGGCAGGAATGGGCAGGACGCCGAGCTTTTTCGTAGACTGGTCTGTCAGGCATCCGGAAAACGAAAACGGCGAACTGCTGCAGCACTGCGGCCCGTGGCCCATTTCTCTCGCAAAAGAGAAAGCGCAGCTTGCACGTCCGTTTGCGTTCCCGGAGCACTGTCCAGGCTCGGTAGTGGCAGAATTAAAGCCCGGTGAGATCTCGATTCTGAGGTTCGACGGAGACAACGGGGAGTACGGCATGCTGATGGGAAGGGCGAAAACCATCGACGGGCCGAGAACGATCGGCACCTATGCGTGGGTGGAGATCCCGAACTGGTCCAAGGTTGAGACGATGATCGTAAAAGGTCCGTATGTGCACCATGCAGTGGGGATCCACGGGGATGTGCTCCCGGTCATCTATGAGGCGCTCACCTATATTCCGGGAGTGCGTGCAGATTTCTATGACGAGGATCAGGAGAGAGAGACGAAGAATTTTTATTATAACTAGTAGATGAGGTGAAGAGATGCTGCTTGGAATTGACGTGGGAACTACAGGGGCGAAGGCCATGGTATTTACTCCTGAGGGAGAAGTGAAGGGGTACGCATTTGAAGAATACGGAATTATCTATACTCCGGAAGGATATGCGGAGCAGGATGCAGAAGCTGTGTGGCAGGCGGCAAAGCGCGTCATAAAGAAGGCAGTGTCTGGATGCGGCGGGGAGGTCAAAAGCATCTCCCTGTCCGTCCAGGGAGATGCGGTGATTGCCATAGACCGCAGCCGGAAGGCAATCTCCCGCGCACATCTGGGGATGGACTACCGCGCGAAGACTGAGGTAAAAGAATGTGAAGAACAGTTCGGAGCAAAGGAGATCTTCCGGCATACCGGGATGAGGCCCCACCCTATGAATACATTCGTGAAGATTCTGTGGATCAAGAAGCACGACAGAAGGTTATATGACCGTGCGCATAAGTTTGTTACCTATGCAGACTTTATCATGGGGAAGCTTGGCAGTGATTCCATCGTCATTGACTACACGATGGCAAGCCGGACCCAGGCCTTTGACCTTAAGAATCGTACATGGTCGAAGGAAATATTGGAGAAGTACGGCGTAGATGAGGCGAAGCTTGCAATTCCGGCAGCCTCTGGTGTGATCGTGGGCAAGATCGAGCGAAAGCTTGCAGAAGAACTGGGGATCAGTAAGGAGGCCGTGCTGGTGACCGGCGGGCATGACCAGACCTGTGCGGCTGTCGGAGCCGGGATCACCAGGGAGGGGATGGCTCTTGACTCCCACGGCACGGCGGAAGTCATCTCCACTGTGTTTGAAGCTCCGAAGCTTGGAGATGTGATGTTTGAAAGTTTCTATCCCTGCTATATCCATGCACTGCCGGAGATGTATGTTACATTTTCACTGAACCACACCGGCGGGGCTCTCCTGAAATGGTTTGCAGAAGAGTATTGTCTGACTGACCGGCAGGAGGCTGAGAGAGAAGGCAAAGGACTGTATGAAACTATCATTGCCAGGATGCCGCAGGATCTCTCCCCGGTCATGTTTCTTCCTTATCTGAACGGGAGCGGGACCCCGACCTGCGACCTGAGGATGAAAGGGGCCGTCCTGGGGCTTACTATGTCCACAAACCGCTATGATATTGCCCGGGCAGTGCTGGAATCTCTCTGCTATGAGATGCGGATTAATCTGAATCAGATGCAGAAGGCGGACATTCATGTAGAGAATATTCGTTGTGTGGGCGGCGGGGCAAGATCCCCGCTGGGGCTTCAGATGAAGGCAGACATCCTGGGAATTCCGGTTACCACTTTAAAGGTGCGGGAGGCGGCATGCTTTGGAGCAGCCATCGTGGCCGGCCGGGCAGCCGGTATCTACCGGGGGACCAAGGACATTGAACGTCTGGTACAGACGGATGTGGTCTATGAGCCGCGAATGGACATGCAGAAGAAATATGAGGAACGATATCCGGTCTATCAGGGACTGTATGCGGCTATGAGGGATACAATGTATCGGCTATAGTGAAGGGTTATGCGGCGATGGCGGTGACAGCACCGCGGGTGCATAGCCCGGCAGGCAGCGTATGATATTCGGCAGGGGAGGGGATTGAGGTGATGAGAAAAGTAAAAGAAACAAGAGAAATAAAACTTCCGCATCCTGTGGCAATCAAGCTCCAGGCAGTCTATGACAGCCTGAAAAGCGCCGAGAGAAAGGCCGCGGATTACATGCTCCAATACCCTGCGCGCCTTGCGTCCGGTACCATCGGAGAGGCGGCAGCGCAGGCAGGATGCAGTGAGGCAACCTTCGTGAGACTCGCCAGGAAGCTTGGCTATAAAGGTTATTGCCAGCTAAAGCAGGCATGCGGCGACGGATCCTTAGAACCGAACCTAAAGGGTACCTATGTCTACGACACTGTCAGCCGTCAGGACAGCCCGGGAATGGTTGCCCGCAAGGTATTTCAGGCAGCCGTCCAGGCGCTGAATGACAGTATGCAGTCGATCGGCGGTGCAGACTATGAGAGAGGCCTTACGGCTGTGAAGCAGGCAGGCAGGATCTTGCTTCTTGGTTCCGGAGACGCCTACATCGCAGCATATTCTGCCTACCTGAAGTTCTCGAGGATCGGCCTTTACGCCGTCTGCCCTTCCGACTACGACGTACAGCTCCTCGAGGCCTCCAGGCTGACCGCCAAAGATGTCATTCTATGCATCTCTCACTCCGGAAATACCAAAACACTCCATGAGGCTGTACAGACAGGCAGGGAAAAGGGCGCATTCATCCTCACCATCACAAATTACCCCCTCTCCCCCCTCGCCAAACTCTCTGATGCAGTCATACTGACCGCAGCTTTTATTAAGAATCCTCAAAATGAGACGATGGCCAAAAGGATCCCGCAGCTCTGCGTAATAGAGGCCATGTACGTCACTCTCCTTCAAAGCAAGGAAGTCCCATACGAACAATGCCTCGAAGCAGCCGACAAAGAACTGCAAAAAAACAAGCTCCCATAGCATAAAAATCCGTCCAACAATTCCCACCGCTAAACTCCGACAATGCAATGCCCCCTAAAAAAAGTCAACCCATTTTCTAAAAAATACCCGACTTTGGGAAAAGTGCGTAAATGATAAAATGTGAGTGTAAGAAAAGCACTCACTTTTTGTAGTGGGTTCAAAGTGAGGTGGAAGAATGTATAAGACGCAGGAACAATATAAAAGAGATATCGTGGAGGTAGGGAGACAACTGTACGATAAAGGCCTCCTGGTGGGCACAGACGGCAATATCAGCATCCGGACAGGAGAAAATGAAGTGCTGATCACTGCCTCCGGGTTCTGTAAAGGGAAGCTGGAGACAAAACATATTACCAGGGTGGATATGGATGGAAATGTGTTAAGCGGCTTAAAGCCCGCGCGGGACATCCGTATGCATCTGGCGGCTTACCGGGAGAGACCCGATGCGAAGGCGGTGGTACACGCCCATCCGCCGGTGACTACCGGGTATGCCATGTCCGAGGTGACTTTTGATAAGGTAGCCCTGCCGGAGGTGCTTTTTGCCCTCCAGGGAATTGCAGTTACCGAATATACAACGCCTACGACCATTGAGGTGCCAAGGGAGGTGACCCGGGTCTTGAAGGAAAATCCCCAGTGCCAGACGATCCTGCTGGCAAACCACGGGGCACTGACACTGAGTGAGGATGTATATGATGCCTTTTATAAGATGGAGACGCTGGAGATGTTTACTACTGCCAATCTGGTATCAAGGCTTGTAGGGCACACCAGATATCTGAATCATGACCAGATGATGAAGGTCAACCGACTGATCAGCGGTGAGGATCCGGATTCTGTCATCCGTCCGGACGGGAAACCGTCAGGCCTTACCGACCCGCGGACGGTGGAGGCAGTCATAGAAGAGGTAATAAGAAGAATCGGAGGATGCAGGTGATACATTATGGTAATCGGCAGAGTGACAGGGACAGTGGTCTGTACGCAGAAAGATCAAGGGCTTAGGGGAGAAAAGATGCTGGTTGTACAGCCCCTTGATATCGGAACACTGGAAAGGAACGGGACAAGGCTGGTGGCTTTGGATTCTGTGGGGGCAGGAGAAGGAGAACTGGTTGTTGTGGTCAGCGGCAGTTCCGCGAGACTGGCGGACGGTTATGCAAAGGTTCCGGTAGATTATTGCATTATAGGGATCGTGGATTCTATAGAGGTTGACGGAGAAATGATTGTTTCGGAAAGGAGAGAGGCAGTATGAATGAACAGGAGATACAGAGGGTGATCGGCCAGGTGATGGAACAGCTTAAGAGTCAGGGCGGCCCGGCAGGAGAAAGTAAAGGGAAGGGGACAGGAACAGGTATTTTTACGGATATCAACGATGCCATAGCGGCTGCGAAAGAGGCACAGCGCAGGCTCGGCAGTATGAAGCTTGAGATCCGCGGCAGGCTGATCGAAGCCATCCGCGCCGCAGTGGAGAAGAATGTTGAACTGATCGCCCGTACCTCTGTGGAAGAGACGGGACTTGGAAAATATGAAGACAAAGTGCAGAAGAATCTCCTCGCGGCAAGAAAGACGCCTGGGATCGAGGATGTGCAGCCGCGGGCATATACCGGAGATTATGGGTTCACACTGGAGGAGCGGGCACCGTACGGGGTCATCGGCGCCATTACGCCGTCTACCAATCCAAGCGAGACGGTGATCTGCAACGGGATCGGCATGATCGCCGCCGGGAATGCGGTGGTGTTCAACAGCCATCCCGGGGCAAAGAAGGTGACCCGGCTGATTATAGAACTACTCAATCAGGCAATCATAGAGGCAGGCGGACCTGCTGATCTGTTGTGCGGCATAGAGAACCCTACCATAGAGACGGGGAATATTTTGATGCACCATAAGGACATCCGGATCCTGGTGGTGACCGGAGGGCCGGGGATCGTGAAGGCAGCCATGAATTCAGGAAAAAAGGTGATCGGCGCCGGACCGGGCAATCCGCCGGTCGTCGTAGATGAGACTGCGGACATCCGGCAGGCGGCAAGAGATATTGTGGACGGTGCGGCATTCGACAATAATGTGCTGTGCATTGCAGAGAAGGAAGTGTTTGTCGTCCAGGAGGCGGCAAAAGATCTGGTGACAGAAATGCTTGCCGACGGAGCATATTTCCTTAAGGAAGAGCAGCTGAATGAACTTATGAAGCACATTACCGTGGAAAAGGACGGAAAAAGGGTCGTCAACCGGAAGTATGTAGGGAAGGACATACAGGTAATTCTCGGCGCTATCGGCCTTACTGTGGGCAGAGAATATAAGCTGGCGATTGCCGTCGTGGACAGGAGCCATCCACTGGTAGATCTGGAGCAGTTGATGCCGGTTCTTCCGGTGGTTCCTGTAAGAGATGTGGACGAGGCCATTGCATTTGCATATGAGGCGGAGCAGCAATGCTTCCACACTGCCATGATGCACTCTAAAAATGTTGAGAACCTGTCAAAGATGGCCAGGGTGATGAACACCAGTATTTTTGTAAAAAATGCTCCGTCCTATTCCGGGCTCGGTATGTGCGGAGAAGGGCATACGACCTTCACGATTGCCTCCCCCACCGGAGAAGGGCTGACTTCGCCCAGGAGCTTTACCAGGCAGAGGCGCTGTGTGTTAAGAGACCAATTCCGGATTGTATAGAACAGAGGGAAAGGAGACGTACGATATGGGAAATTATTTTATGGGTATGGACTACGGCACCGGAGGCTGCAAAGTCTGTATCATTGATGAAAATGCAGACGTGATGGCATATGCGTACAGACAGTATGAGATCATTACGAACCAGGAGAACTATTCTGAACATAATGTGCAGGACTACTGGCCTGCCACCTGCAGCATGATCAAGGAGTGTGTCAAAAAGGCCGGCATAAAGCCTGAGGAGATCAGGGGGATCGGCACGTCCTCGGCGCTGCCCTCTCTTGTGCTGGTGGACAGAGACGGAGAACCGGTACATAACGCATACAATCTGATGGACCGCAGAGCCAACCAGCAGGAGGCATGGCTGAAGCGGGAGATCGGAACCGATGCGATCTTTGACCTTACCGGCAACCGGATCGAGGATCATCCGATCCTGGTGAATCTTCTCTGGGAAAAGGAAAACAGGCCGGAGGACTATAGGCGCATTTATAAGGCGCTGACCATCGACGGGTATATCCGCATGAAGCTTACCGGGAAGATGACGGCCCACCATTCGGCCGGAGTATTCTATGGGGTGGCCTATGATCTTGCAGAGAATAAGTTTGATGAGGAAGTGCTTGAGAAGCTGGATATTTCGCCGGATCTGATCCCTGATTTCTACCGGTGTGAGGATGTGGTAGGAGAAGTGACGAAACAGGCGGCTGCGGAGGCAGGCCTTGTGCCGGGAATCGAGGTGGCCGGCGGACAGGTGGACTGCAATGCAGGCTGGATCGGAGCCGGAGCAATCGAGGTGGGAGACGTGCAGATGAATCTCGGCACCTGCGGCAATATCGGGATTATCCGCAATACAAAGGATAAATTCAAAGATATGTTTAATTTTCAGTATACAACAGACTGTATGAATACCTACATTACCGTGACGACTACCCAGACCGGCGGGCAGACACTCCGGTATCTGAAGGAGAATTTCTCCCAGGTAGAGACGGCAATGGAGGGGCTGATTCCGGGTTATGATGCATTTGACTATCTGAACATGGAGGCAGAGCAGATCCCGCCGGGAAGCGAGGGACTTGTGGTACTGCCTTACCTGATGGGCGAGCGGACGCCGATCTGGGACAATGATGCGAGAGGCGTGATCTTTGGGCTGTCCCTGTATCATACAAAGGCTCATCTGGTGCGGGCTATGATGGAAGGCGTGGCTTACGCGCTGTATGACTCCTTCGTGATTCTCAAGGAAAGCGGGATCAAGATCAATTATCCACTGGTCATGAACGAGGGAGGGGCAAAGAGCAAGCTCTGGCGAAGGATCATCACGGATGTGCTCAACGTACCTACTGTATTTGTGAAAAACCGTGTGGGCGCTCCATATGGGGACGCTCTTCTGGCGGCAGTGGCAACCGGGTATTTTAAGGATTTCAGCATCGCGAAGGAAAAAGCAGAGTATGTAGATCCCATGGAGCCGACGGCAGAAAACCATGAGATCTATATGAAGTATTTTAAGATCTACCAGGAATTATACAGGCATGTGAAGGATGATTTTAAGGCGCTCAGGGAATTAAGGGCAGAGACCTAAGGGGAGAGGATTAAGATCGGAGAATTAAAAAATATCAGGAGGTAAGGTATGGAAGCGTTAGGATTAATTGAGACAAGAGGATTTGTAGGAGCTGTGGAGGCAGCGGATACCATGGTTAAGGCAGCCAATGTAAGCCTGGTAAATTATAAGCGTGTGGGCGCAGGCCTGGTTACTGTTATGATCCGCGGGGATGTGGGCGCCGTTAAGGCAGCTACAGAAGCCGGGGCTTCGGCGGCAGAGAAGGTAGGGGAGCTTGTATCTATTCATGTGATCCCAAGGCCCCACTCAGATGTGGAGAAGCTGCTGGATTAAGAGGAAACAAAGGAGGATAGCCGGTATGTTTTTCGGAAGAGTTGCAGGGACTGTAGTGGCCGCCAGGAAGGATGTCCACCTGGAAGGGAAGAAGCTTATGGTGGTTGCGCGCGCCGACCACAACGGGAACCGGACAGGGGGCATGCTGGTGGCAGTTGATTATGTGCAGGCAGGTTACGGGGATTTTGTATACCTTGCAAAGAGCAAGGACGCAGGATTCCCGGTTCCGGAGCGCAACGCGCCGATCGATGCCGGGATCGTGGGGATCATAGACCATACTACAGTTGTAGGGGAGCAGGTGGATGCATGTATGTAGGCAAGGTTGTGGGTACGGTGGTATCCACCTGTAAAGAAAAGAATCTGAAAGGCCTGAAGCTTCTGATCGTGTTCAATGTATTTGAACAGGACAGAAGCAGGACAGAGATCGCCGTTGACGCAGCAGGAGCCGGTGTGGGAGATTATGTGCTCGTCACGATAGACGGAGGGGCGGCAAGGATGGCGCTGGGAGTAGAGAATGCGCCTATCAACAACGCAGTTATAGGAATTATTGATTATCCGGAATTGTATGATTAAGTGCAAATATCTGCCGTGGAAATATCTTCCATGGAATCAGAAATTCATTCAAAATAAAAAAGAAAAGGAGAACAGACATGAGAAATGTAGGATTTGGAGTTATTACGTCAACCAGAGGATTTTTTAATCCGAAGCTTGCCTATGACGGCAGAAATGAGATCTTGAAGAAGCTTCACGATATGGGTTATGCTACAGTTTCCCTGGATGAGGAGACCACCAGGTTCGGATTAGTAGAGACAATGGAGGATGCAGCAAAATGTGCGGAATTATTTAAAAAGAACGAGAAGGATATCCAGGGAATTATCGTATGCCTGCCAAACTTCGGAGACGAAGTGGGCGTGACCAGTGCGATCCATATGGCAGGACTTCATGTTCCGGTTCTTGTACAGGCCTGCGATGATGAGAAGGACAAGATGGATGTGGCGGGCAGAAGGGACGCCTTCTGCGGCAAGATCTCTGTGTGCAACAACCTGTACCAGTACGGGATCAAATTTACCAATACGACTTATCATACCTGCGCTATTGACAGTGAGGTGTTCTCCAGAGATATTGAGGATTTTGAGAAGGTGTGCCGTATAGTAGCAGGGCTTAAGGGACTGCGTGTGGCGCAGATGGGCACAAGACCTGCGGCGTTCCAGACCGTGCGTTATTCCGAGAAGCTTCTCCAGAAAATGGGTGTGCAGGTAGTTCCGGTGGATATGTCGGAGATTATCTTTGCCGCACAGGCACAGGATATAGATGACGAGGTAAAAGCAGTCATTGAGAGAATCAAGGGATACGGCACTCTGGAAGCGGATGTCGCAGAAGAAAATATTGTAAAACAGGCAAAATTGTTTGTCACAGTGAAGCGGTGGATGAAGGAAAATGACTGCCAGGCCGGGACGATGCAATGCTGGGATTCTGTACAGAAAAACTATGGCTGTGCCACATGCCTGACGATGAGTATGCTGGGAGAAGACGGGATTCCTATGGCGTGTGAGGTTGACGTGATGGGTGCGGTGACAATGTATGCAATGTACCTGGCAAGCCAGTCTCCGTCCGGATATCTTGACTGGAACAACAGTTTCGGAGAGGACCGTGATATGTGTATCAGCATCCATTGCTCGAATTTCCCGAAATCATTTATTGACGGGGACTTTACCATTGGAAGTCTGGATATCCTGGGCAACAGCCTTGGGAAAGAGAAATGCTTCGGTGCGTGCAAGACCGTCATCGCGCCGGGCAGAATGACCTACGGAAAGATCTCCACAGATGATGTGAAGGGCGTAGTCAAGATGTATGTGGGAGAAGGGGAGTTTGTAAAGGATGAGATTGATACCGTAGGAGGTGTGGCTATCTGCCGGGTACCGAAGCTCCAGTCTTTGATGGACTATATCTGCTGCAATGCATATGAGCATCATGTGGCTATGAACCGCGGCTGCAATGCGAAGATTCTGGAGGAAGCTCTTGGTAAATATCTCGGGGTAGAGGTGTACAACCATTCAAAATAGGAGGTTCCCGATGAAGGATTTTAATGAAAAGCTCAAACGGATCGAGACGCTCCTTGCTGAGAGTCGGTATGAAGCGCTTGTCCTCGGAAGACGGGATAATTTTGCGTGGCTGACGGGCGGAAAAGAAGGCGGCGTCATACGGAATATGGAAGGCAGCTTTGTATATCTTGTATTTATGAAGGAGGAACGGGTCGCAGTTGCCATGAATGCGGATGTGCGGAAGGCTGAGGAAGAACTCCTTTGCGGCATGGGATTCCGGTTTCAGTCGGTGGACTGGAAGTCTTCTTCCAAAGAGGGATATATAGAACAGATGCTTGCCGGGAAACGGTTTTTGACAGATGTTCCGATCGGGAACGGCTGCCTTGACCTGGACACCGTCTATGATCTGGAGTATCCGATGACGGCAGGTGAGATTGAGAAGTACCGTAAGCTTGGGGCCCTGACGGACGATATCCTGTACCGGACTGCGAAAGCCTTTCGAAAGGGTATGACGGAAAATGACCTGAAAAAGGAGATGCTTAAGATCTGCGTCCAGGAGGACGCAGAGGTGGATGTGATGCAGGTGGGCGGCGACGAGAGGGTGAAAAATTACCGGCATTGTACCCCCACGGACAAGGTGATCGAAAAGACTATTCTGCTGTCTCCGGTATTTCGGAAATACGGGCTTCATTCGAATATTGCCCGGATGGTGTGTATCGGTGATATTCCTGAGGATGTGAGGAAAAGCTATGACGACGTGTGCCGGATTCAGGCGGAGATTATTGCATTTTCCAGGGAAGGTCTCTTGTTCGCAGACTTATTTGCAAAGCAGGAGGAGTTATACCGGAAACTGGGATACGCCCACGAATGGCTGATGCACGGGCACGGTGCGCCGGTGGGGTATATGCTCTCGGATGGAGGTGTTCTCTACAGCAAAGACAGGGTCATGAAGACGGGACAGGCCTATGAGTGGTTTGTCACGGTGAGCGGAGCCAAGTCGGCGGAGCTGGTCATGAACATTGACGGAAAGCAGGAGATCCTGTCCCTGGCCGGAAAATGGCCGGTGAAGGAATATGTTACGGAGTCAGGGGAGGCGGTAATGCTGCCGGATATATTGGTGTTATAGATGGGAAATATTTTTTGAAAAAAATAGCTTGCCCCCGCTCCCGGTTTTTCGTATAATCGAAATAGGAAAATCCAGATAAAATACAAAAAATACCCCTGCCAGAAAGGCAAAACATACTATTCGCGGACAAAA
>CANSCI010000048.1 GCA_947645355.1 uncultured Dorea sp.
GAATCAGCCGATCAACTGCCTCTCGGATCCTCAAGACATTTGTTCCTTTCCTGCATCCGATCCCAAGAACTACTGCCCTGGGGACCAGATACAGCGCATCCTCCCACTGTTCCTGCCGGCGGACACCTACAATAACATCCGGCGCTTCCTCAAGCCCCTCAAGCCCGCATAACCGTACTCCCTCCGGAACCTTCCCGACAGCTCTATTTCCGACACCTTTATTCCCGGCAGCTTTACAGCAGCCCTCCATTGCCAGTACAATCTCTTGCCCGTCAAGGAGTTTTGCTGATATTTCTTTTATTTTCTTCAGATCCTTAATATGCAGCTGATTCTTTGCCGCAAATAGATCCACCGCCCACTTGTGGTTCAGGTCTGTAGCTGTTGTAATGACCGGCTCGGCCATGATCCTTCCCGCAAGAAACACTGCCAGTTCATTGGCTCCGCCCAGATGCCCGGAGAGAATAGGGATACAATGCCTCCCAAGCTCATCAATCACAAGTACCGCGGGATCTTCCGCCTTGGAATGCACATAAGGCGCAATTGCCCGCACAGCAATAGATACAGACCCGATAAAGACCAGCACATCCTGAACTGCAAAGTTCCTTTTGACCCATTCTGTCAACGGCTCTTTCACCGAACACTCTGCTTCTACTGCATGGCATTTCACCGCACGCTCTACCTCATACCCTTTTTCGGCAAGCACCGCTGCCGCCCGGGCAGAAAGCACATATCCCTTCTGAGAAAAACTGATAATTGCCCCTTTCATCAACACTTTCCTCTTATACACTCATCTTTATGAAGCCTCTCCTCACAAAGCCCCTTCCGGCATCCGGCACAAGGTTCCTTACCTGTCCCGTTTCCTTCCCGGTATCCGGTTGTAAATTCCGGGTCATACAGCCGGGAACGTTCATAGCCGCTCTGTGCGGCTGCATCTCCCACAATAATAAGGGCTGTCCTGTCCACTCCATGCCGCCTTGCCGTCTCCACAAGAGTTCCTACTGTACAGAGCCAGGATTTCTCCTCCGGCCAGGTTGCTTTGTACACAACTGCCGCCGGAGTATCCTCCTGATATCCCCCCCGGAGCAGCTGCTCTGTCAATTCTGCCAGCAATCCGGCGCTGAGAAACAGTACCATGGTGGCCCCATGCTCCGCAAAAGAAGCAATACTTTCCTTTTCCGGAACCGGTGTCCGCCCTTCCATTCTGGTAATCACAACACTCTGCGAGATTCCCGGAAGGGTATATTCCAGATTCAGCGCCGCCGCTGCCCCGCAAAAGGAACTGACTCCCGGACAAGAATCATAGACGATCCCCTTCGCATCCAGAATATCCATCTGCTCCCTGACCGCCCCGTAGAGGCAGGGATCTCCTGTATGTAAACGGACCGTCATCCTGCCCGAGCGTTCCCCTTCCTCCATTACCTCAAGCACTTCCTCCAGCGTCATATGGGCGCTGTTGAAGATCCTGCATCCCTCTTTCGCATCCTCCAAAAGCCGGGGATTTACCAGAGAGCCTGCATAAATAATAATGTCCGCTTCTTTTAAAAGCTTAAGCCCCCGAACCGTAATCAGATCTTTGGCTCCCGGCCCTGCCCCTACAAAATGTATCATCTGGCTCCTCCTTCCCCTTTCACAAACAGCAGCGTATAATACCCCGCCTCCTCCGGAATCTGCTCGATTCCGTCATAAATCTGCTCTGACTCCATGCCGCAGTTTTCTACCATGACCACTGTATCTGTCCCGGTGCTCAGGACTTTTTTCACCTCTGGCAGATTCCTTCCCGCCTTCATCAGAATCTTGGTGCCGGGAAGCTTCAACGCGTCCCGAACCTGATAGGAGGCCGGAATGATATGTATCTGCTCCGCCTTCCTGGCAATCTCCGTATTCAGCCTGGCAGCCGCCGCACAAAAAGACGGAACACCGCTGATGATGTGCGTCTCATAACCAAGCTCTGCAATCCTGTGGTGCAGGTAAATATAGGTAGAATAAACGGTGGGATCTCCCAGCGTAAGAAAAGCCACGTCCTTTCTCTGATCCAGCTGCTCCCTTAAAAGCCGCACGCCCTCTGCATGGCTTTTCTCCAGTTCATCCTCATCCTTCGTCATAGGCATGTGGATGCCGAGAAGCTCTTTTGGCCCAATTTCCCCGCAGGCGCCTGCCGCAATCCTATATGCCGCTGTCTCCCTGGGGTTCCTTCCCGGAACCGCGATCACAGCACTCTCCCGGATCGTCCTCACAGCCTTAAGCGTCAGAAGTTCCGGATCCCCCGGGCCGACCCCTACTCCATATAATTTCCCTGCCATTGTATTTCTTCCTTTCTCTGCACAATTTCAGTGTACCGGCTGCATAATCATACGAAAGCCGGCAAAACTCATCACTCAGTATATTTCATCATTCTGCTAATATTGATCCATAAATGCATCTGCACCACGACTCTTCCCCAGGATCCCATATACATTGGAAAATAGAATGAGTTCTACCTGCATCCCGCCCCGGGTCCGGTAAGACAAGTATTTCTCCGCCTGCCGGATGACCTGCTCCATGATCTGCATGCGCTCCTCCTTCGTACACTGTAAAAGAGCATCATCGGTAGTGTTGCATTCCAGCAGCATACGTGCCTTTGTTCCGTCTATGCCCGCCCTGAGCGCCGCTGACGCAAGAATCTCCATTCGGCAGTCTGCCTGTGCAGAATGGGTATTCATAATTCCTCCGGCCACCTTAATAAGCTTTCCCACATGCCCTGCCAGAAGGATGCCTCTGCATCCCTTCTCCACTGCCAGATCAATGGTCTGACCGATATAATTGCTGCATTTTATTGCCTCGGCCTCTTCCATCCCATACTCACGCCTTAAAAAATCCAATCCATAATTGCCCGGAGTCACCACAAGATATTCTCGTCCTTCTGCAAGCTTTACCTGAAGTTCCAGACAAATCGTATCAATCAGGGCCTGTTCACTCATAGGCTCTACAATCCCGCTTGTCCCGAGGATCGACAGACCCCCTTCGATCCCAAGTCTGGGGTTAAAGGTCCGAGCCGCCAGTGCTTCTCCTCCGGGGATGGCAATTTCCACCCGAATCCCCCCCCAATACCCTGTCTCTTCACAGGCTTCCTCCACTTCTCTGCGAATCATCCGGCGCGGAACACAGTTAATGGCCGCACTTCCCACCGGCTGCGAAAGACCCGGTTTTGTAACTCTGCCGACTCCTTCCCCTCCTTCAATAGTGATCTGACCGTCCTTTGCCCATTCTACCTTGCTGTACACAAGCACACCGTCCGTAACGTCCGGGTCATCCCCACTATCCTTTTTTACCCCGCAGGATACCCACAGAGGCAGGCTCCTTCCTCCCCTCTGCCGGTCCGGCCCCATCTCCAGCTCTTGAACGAACAGCACAAGCCTCTTTCCTCCCGGGAGTCCCACTTCCACCCTCTCTGTTTTCTCACCGGTCATAAGCGTCCTTATCGCCGCCCTTGTGGCCGCCTGTGCACATGTACCTGTCGTATATCCGCAGGCAAGTGGCTTCTTTCTCATGTCCCTACCTCTTTCGTTTTTCCATATTATTTTATCCGTTTCTCTGAGCCGTGTCAATTCTTCTCTTTTCTGATTCCTCTCTGTGCCGGCCCGTCCAGAAGCCTTCCCCTGCTGTCAAATCTTGAACCATGGCAGGGGCACTCCCAGGTATGCTCATCCGGATTCCAGGACAACTTACAGCCCAGATGCGGGCACTTGACAGACACTTCGAAGCTCTTCCCTTCCTCTGTGCCCTCCTCCGTCCTCTTTGGCGACAGCAGCTGTTTTGCAAGATTCCCTGCAGCAACACCTCCGTTTACCACTAATTCCTTTACTGCCGCCATACAGATCCGCCGCTGAGGCGAAAAGATCTCTGCTTGCGTGACCTCTTTTCCTTCCAACAGATCAGACAAGATCCGTGCACTTACCATGGCAGATGTCATCCCCCATTTTCCAAAGCCTGTCGCCACATACCAGTCCTGCGCCTTTTTATCAAATGCGCCAATATAAGGAATCTGATCCAGCGTCATACAGTCCTGCGCCGACCAGTACGCCTCCTCCCGGCATCCCGGCCATAGTCTGGCCGCCTCATTCCGAAGCATCTGGTACTTCCCGCCCTGCCGGTTATCCCCGGTTCTGTGGCTTCCCCCTCCCAGAAGAAGAAGATCTCCCTCCTGCCGAAAAGAATAGCCGTTCTGGTCAATCCCCAGATAGCATTCTTGCAGCTTAGCCGCATGTTCAAGTGCGATCACATAGCTCCGTTCCTGATACATCCGCGCAAAATAATATCCCGGAATATTTACAAACGGAAAATGACAGGCAAATATCACTTTCCCTGCCGAAACTGATGCGTTTCCCGCCGTCACAAAATTATTTCCCGCCCCGCAGTGCTCCACCTTTAAGACCGGCGTCTCCTCATAGATCTCCATCCCTTCTGCAAGTTCCTTCAAAAATTTCAGCGGGTGGAATCTCGCCTGGCCGCGAAACTCTAAAACTCCCTTTACTGCAAAAGGAAGTTCACACTCCGTCTTAAATTGCGCCGAAATCCCCAATCTCCTTGCCGCCTCTGCTTCTCTCTGCAGAGGTTCTTCCTCCATGCAAGAGTAAAGATTCGCGGAACATTTGACGAAATCGCACGCAATTCTTTTTTCTGCAATAATCCTCTCGTACTCTCGGATTGCCCACTCATTCATTTCGGCATAGTGCCTTGCTTTTTCTTCCCCGTAAACGCGGATCAGCCGGTCATAGATAAGATTGTGCTGGGAAGTAATCTTCGCAGTCGTCCCCTTCGTCTGCCCGCCGCAGATGCGGTCTGCCTCCAGGACAACTGTCCGAAATCCTTTCTTCTTCAAAAAGTACGCTGTTAAAATCCCCGTGATCCCTGCACCGATAATCACCACATCCGTTTTCAGATCCTTGTGAAGCGAACTTCTTTTTTGAAAAGATACTTCCTTTAACCATATAGATTCCATCATACTTCCTCCTTCTACCAGACACAGTTTTTAAATAAAGTATCTCCCTTCATAATAAAAATATAACATTACATCAATACACTCCTCCGGTGCATCATTAAGTTCATAATATAAAAAGACGGGCATCTCCTCTGAGATTATCCCGTCCTTTTATAAAAGAAATATCCAAAACTTCATTGAAGCTAATATTTTCCCTGCGATAACATTTAACTTGCCATATCCATGGCATAATATTTCTCAGCCGCATCCTCAATAGCCGCCAGCATAATACGAACCAACTTGTCAATCTGTTTTTTTGTCACAATAAGAGGCGGAATCATTCGGTTTACACGATCCCCGATTGCTGTAATCAAAACTAGTCTGTCCAGGCAGCCGTGTTTTACATCAGCAGCAATTGGAATATCGTACTCGCACCCTACCAAAAGCCCGCGTCCTCTCACCTCTTTGATATGCGGGAGATAAGCAAGCTTTTTTTTCATATACTCTCCCATCTCATACGCGTTTTTGCTTAAATCCTTATCTATAATCTCCGATATGGAAGCATAGGCAGCCGCGCAGGCAAGAGCGTGACCGCCGTAAGTAGACCCATGTGTCCCCATCGTAAATGCTCTCGCAACCTTTTCTGAAGCACAGCAAGCTCCGATCGGCATACCGCCTCCCATAGCCTTGGCCATGGACACCGCATCCGGCTTCACTCCATAGTTCATATATGCCATTAATGCCCCCGTACGTCCCCATCCAGTCTGAACCTCATCAAAAAGAAGAAGCATATCGTGCTCATCACAGAGTTTTCTTAATCCCTCCACGAATTCTTGTGTTGCCGGATGTACGCCGCCCTCACCCTGCACAGGCTCTATCATGATTGCAATTGTATTTTCTGTTATTTTAGATGCAAAATCCTCAAGATTATTGAACTCAGCATAGGAAAACCCCGGAAGCATTGCGCCGAAGCTGTCTTGAATGGCTGTGCCCGGCTGCCCTGTAGCTGCCAGTGCTCCACAGGTCCTTCCATGAAAACTGTTCTTTGCTGTAATAATATGATACCTCTCTTCTCCAAAATGATCAATGCCGTATTTTCTTGCCATCTTTATCATACACTCATTCGCCTCTGTCCCTGAATTTTGATAAAAAATCTTATCCATCCCGATCGTATCACAAATTTTTTTTGCAAGAAGCGCCTGAGGAACCGTGTAGGGATAATTAAATGTATGTACAATATCATCAAGCTGGTCTTTGATTGCAGCTACTACCCGTTCATTTCGATTACCCGGACTATTGACCGCAACACCTCCATAAAAATCAAGATATGCGTTGCCCTCCTCATCAAAAATATACATCCCCTCGGCTCTTTCCGCAATAAAATCATACCTTTCATAAGTCTCCACCATATATTTATTTACCATATCCTTTAATTCCTGCGGAGTTAATCCCGTATTTTCAAGCCTCATTCCTGATTCCTCTCTTTCTGTCATAAAAATGTAATATCTGCTTCACATAAAAATGGCGCCGCACTATTGAAGTACGGCGCCTTTGCCTTTAACGATATCAACTATAAACCTCTTTTTTGATTATGTCAATACTATTTTTATTTATTCCAGGCTTTTGTTCCAGGCTTTAATCCAGACTTTTGCAGTTCCTTTTATCTATACTTCTTTATAATCTCCTCCATCCTGTCAAACTGCTGCTCCATCTCCTCCACCAGCTTAAACTGCGTCCTGGCACGTACAAGGTTGTGCTCCTGGTAATCCGTCTTAAAATACGTATCCCCCTGCAGATAATCAGTCAGGAAGCGGATCCCGCACTCCAGGGTAATGATCCGCGCCCCCCATGCAAGGCTACTGATCTCCGCCTCTGTGAGTACATCCCTCGTCTCCTCCAGATACCCTTTCACATACATCTCATACAGATCTATGTCAAAATGCATCCGATCCAGATTCTTCTCATCCTCCCGGGCTGTTGCCGCCCCGAACCGGATAGAATCACCGAAGTCATTCGCTGCAAGGCCCGGCATGATCGTATCCAGGTCAATGATGCAAAGACCCTTTCCGGTAGCCTCATCAAAAAGAATATTGTTAAGTTTCGTATCATTATGAGTCACACGCAGAGGAAGCTCTCCCGCCTCCTGCTGCTTTACCAGAAGTCCGCAGTCTCTCTCTCTCCCCTGCACAAATGCAATCTCCTTCTTACAGGAGGCTGCCCGGTTTTTAAGATCCCGTTTTACCGCAACCTGGAATGCCTGGAACCGTTTGACGGTATTGTGGAAATCCGGAATAATCTCATGCAGCCGCTGTGCCGGGTAATTCCCAAGCTGTTTTAAAAAATGCCCGAAACTGCTGCCCGACTGGTAAAACTGCTCTGGCTGCTCCACCTGCTGGTAGCAGACCGAATCCGGAATAAAATTATAGCATCTCCACGGCTCCCCTTCTGCATCCTCGAAGTAATTACACCCTGTCTTTGTCTTAATATACGACAGTGTCTCTCTGTCCGGATCTCCGCCCTCCGCACGGATCACCCCCCGCAGATATTCCGTTACACCGAAAATATTCTCCATGACCCCGGCCGGATCCTTGAACACCTTGCTGTTCACCCGCTGCAGCACATAGCAGAGTTCATCCCCGTCCTCCCCCGGCATATATACTGCGTATGTCTCATTGATATGTCCTTCCCCGAAAGGCTTCACATAGCTGCACTTCGGCCCGAATCCAAAGGCATAAACCGCATCCTCCAGATTGTGGTCATTGACGCCGTCGATCCTCTTATGGGTAGAGAAAATAACCTCTCCGGCCTCCACCTTCACCCCTGGGGCAATGGTACAGTTGGACTTCACCAAACTCCCAAGCCCGATATGCACACCGCTGCTAAGGTAAGAATCATGGTCCACAACTGCGCCGCTGTTTACAAGCACCGCATGCTCCATCACTGTCCCCCGGTTCACTACCGCACGCTGCAGGACAAAGCAGCCTCTTCCTACCACTGCATTGGGGCTGACCACTGCAGAAGGATGGATCAGCGCCGGAACCTGGTAGCCTTCCTCCATCAGTCTCTCCGTCCAGAGGAGTCGCATATTATTGTCTCCAAAAGCTGCGACCGCAGAATCGTAAGATTTCAAAAACTCTCCATAGTCACAGCATTTCCCGATAACATCTTTCTCCTTTTTGGCATCATCCAGAAATGCAATATCCTCATATCCCAGCTGCAGGGCAGTCTCCTGAACCATGCGTCCCATACCGCCTGCCCCTAATATCAACAATCTTCTCATCTTAATCCCCAGGGAACTCAAAATAATAAAATCCCCCGATCTCCTTTCTTCACATTTGGAAGTCATCTCTATATCAGTCACACTCCTTTGCGGCAGGAATCACACACGCAGGCACAATGTATGTGTCCCTTCCCGCCCGGGAATACCTGCTTTAAATTCTACTAAATAACACCGAATTGGTCAATGACTAAAATAAGGACTTGCAAGATGGAACTTGCAGGATAAAGGTAATTAAAAAAGCCGCAAATACAAGTGGCTGACCACCTGTATCCACGGCTCTGTTCTTTAACCTGCAGCATTTATTAACAATTTGCCCGGTATGCCTCGTCGGCAGAATATACTTCAAATCCGCTGCCCTTCAAAATATCAATGACTCTTGCCGGGTCGTCGCTTTTCAGCACTGCCGCCGCGTCCTGCCCGTTGGCAAACGCGTACATGTACTCTACGTTAACTTCTCCCTCCACAATCTGATGCATAGCCTTGCTCAGGGAGCCTGCCGCATGGGGAACACGCAGTGCTACCACATCTGTCAGCATAGAGGTGATCCCGGCCTCTTTAAGAGCTGCACGGCCCTTGTGAGGATCAGACACGATCATACGGAGCATCCCGTAATCAGATGTATCGGCAAGGCTCAACGCCACGATATTCACATCATTTTCTGACAATACCTTTAAGACCTCATCCAGACGGCCTTCCCTGTTCTCCAAAAATACTGATAACTGTTGAATTGTATTACTGATACCCATGTTCTGCCTCCTTACATATCCCTGTTGTCGATCACGCGCTTTGCTTTGCCTTCGCTTCTCTGGATGGTCTTAGGCTCTACCAGCTTCACCCTTACGGATACGCCCAGTGCCTGCTTGAGCACTGCGCCCACCTTAGTCTTAAGGCTATCCAGCTTCCGGATCTCGTCAGAGAAATATTTTTCATCTACCTCTACCATGACAGTCAATACATCGAGATTATTCTCACGGTCAACAATAAGCATATAATGAGGAGCCACGCCTCCGCCCATAGAGAGAAGCGCCGTCTCAACCTGAGTCGGGAATACGTTGACGCCGCGGATTACCTTCATGTCATCAGTACGTCCGGTAAACTTCTGGATCCTCGGCAATGTCCTTCCACACTCACAGGCGCCGTGCTCAATGCTGGTCAGATCCTTGGTACGGTAACGGATCAGCGGCATACCTTCCTTGGCAAGTGTAGTAAATACAAGTTCTCCCGTCTCACCGTCCGCGCATACGGACTGGTCCGCCGGATTCAATACTTCCGGATAGAAATAATCCTCATACACATGCAGTCCTTTATGATGAATACAATCCATCGCAACACCCGGCCCTGTAATCTCACACAGGCCATAGATATCGAAGGTATTAATATGTAAAATACTCTCGATCTTCTTCCGCATCTCGTCTGTCCATGGCTCTGCACCGTTGATGCTTGCCTTGATCTTAAGACGGTCCACGATTCCTGCCTCCTGCGCTGCCTCTGCAAGATACAGTGCATAGGAAGGCGTACATGCAAATGCAGTGGCTCCGAAGTCCTCCATACACATCAGCTGGCGCTTTGTGTTGCCGGACGACATAGGGATTGCCATTGCCCCCAGAGCCTGTGCCCCGAAATCCAATCCCAGCCCTCCTGTGAAGAGCCCGTACCCGTAACAGATATGGATTAAGTCGGAAGAATCAAGTCCTGCCATGGTAAGAGCCCTGGCCACACACTCTCCCCACACATCTACGTCCTTCTGTGTGTAAGATGCAAGCGTAAGCTTTCCTGTAGTTCCGGATGTCCCCTGTACTCTCGCGATCTTCTCCTTCGGCACTGCCAGAAGCCCGAACGGATAATTGTCCCTCAAGTCCTCCTTTGTAGTAAACGGAAGTTTTCCGATATCCTCGATTCCCTTGATGTCCCCGGGAAGCACTCCGATCTCATCCATCTTCTTCCGGTAAAACTGTACGTTTTCATATACATTTTTCACCTGCTTTACAAGACGCTCACTCTGAAGTGCACTCATCTCATCCCTGCTCATACACTCGATCTTCGGGTCTCTGATTTTTTCTTTCCAGTCTGCTAATGCTATTCCTGCCATTTTCTTTAACGCTCCTTTTTGATTCCTTCTAAGTTTGTTCAAGCTGCCTCTGGCCTGTATTTGGAAGCTACAGGTCAGACTCCTCTACAATCTTTACATCTGCTCCTTTCAGAATCTGAGCTGCTTTCTTATAATCATCCGTGTTAAATACCATAACCGGTGCCTTTTCCTCGCGGATCACAAATGAATAGATGTAGTTAATATTCAACTCACCTTCGGCAAGTATTGCCAACATCTGATTGAGATTGCCCTTTTTATCTTCCAACTCCACACCCATAACCTCATGGATGCTAACGACATATCCCCGCTCAGTCAAATACCCCTTCGCCTCTGCTGGCTTATCGACTACGAGACGAAGGATCCCAAACTCCGGCGTATCAAAGGTCGCAACGGCCCGGATATTTACATGTGCTTCTGAAAGCAGGGATGTAATTTCCATAAGGCTGCCCGGCCTGTTCTCCACGAATACTGATAGCTGCCTGATCATATCACACCTCCTTATAAATGATATCCCACGTCAAACGCCTGTTTATTTATGTCAATCGTTTTTGGTGGCACTGTATGCTCGATCACCTCATACCACTGTTCCTTTGTGAAATCCATATGCTGTGCGGCAACTCCGAGGACAATCAGGTTAAACACCCTTGGATTGCCAAGCTTTTTTGATTCCTCTGTGGCATTTACTGTGTATACTTTATGCTCTTTTTGAAGGGATTCGATGATTCCCTCCGGGTAGGATGCCGCCCCGATCACTACCGGCATCGGGTCGATCCTCCAGTCGTTGACGATCAATGCCCCGTCCTTTTTCAGGAAATGAGCATACCGCAGGGCCTCCAGCCTTTCAAATGCTATGATGACGTCTGCCTGCCCTTCCTCTACAATCGGCTCGGCAACCTTCCCGCCGTAGCGGACAAAGGTCACCACACTTCCTCCCCGCTGCGCCATCCCGTGAACCTCCGAGAGTTTCACGTCATAGCCTCCCAGGATCGCAAGTCCGCCCAGAATCCTGCTGGTAAGGAGTGTTCCCTGACCGCCGACACCGACGATCATAATATTTTTTGCTGCCATTACCTGTCACCCTCCTTTACCAGTTCAATTGCATCAAACTTACACAGGCTCTCACAGAGCCCGCAGCCGGTACACATGGTATCGTCAATACGGATCGTTCCGTCCTCATTTCTTGTCATAGCAGGACAGCCCGGTTTCATGCACATGCCGCATTTCTTGCATTTGTCCGCGTGTGCCCGGTACATAGGCTTTTTCCCCTTTGTCAGAAGCACGCAGGGGCTCTTGGCAATAATCACGGAGACCTCATTTTTTGCGGTCTCCTCCTTCACCGCCTGTTCCAGTGTCCGGATATCAAAGGCGTTGACCTCCCGTACATTTTGAATGCCGAGTGCCCGGCAAAGCGCCGAAATATCAATGGCGTAGGCGGGATCCCCCTGCAGGGTCTTTCCTGTCGCCGCATGATCCTGATGTCCGGTCATGCCGGTGGTGGAATTGTCCAGGATCATCACGGTACCAGAAGCATTGTTGTATACCATATTCATCAGAGAATTAACGCCGGTATGTAAAAACGTAGAGTCACCGATCACTGCCACCCAGTTTTTCACATATTCCCTCCCCTTCGCCTTCTCCATTCCGTGAAGGGTAGAGATGCTGGACCCCATACACATGGTGGTATCCACGACACTAAGCGGAGGCACCGCCCCAAGGGTATAGCATCCGATATCTCCTGCTGCATGCAGCTTTAATTTATTCAGCACATAGTATACGCTTCTGTGGGGGCAGCCCGGACAGAGGATCGGCGGTCTTCCCGGCACTTCTTCGGCCTTCGCGGCTCCAACCTCTTCTTTCAGAATCTTTTCCCTCAGCATATTGGCGCTGTACTCTCCCTGGACGGTAAAGATCTCTTTCCCAACAGCCTTCACGCCCCAGGACTTCACCTGTTCCTCAATCACAGGATCCAGTTCCTCCACAATATACAGCGTATCTACCTTCGCCGCAAAGTCCTGGATCAATTTCCTCGGGAGCGGATTCACCATGCCAAGTTTCAGTACAGAAGCATCTGGAAGCGCCTCCTTCACATACTGGTACGGAATCCCGCTTGTGATCACGCCGATCTTGGGATCCTTCATCTCCACGGTATTAATTGAAAGGGTATTGGCGGCCTCTGCAAGCTCCAGATTACGTTTTTCAATCTCTACATGTCTTGCCTTGGCATTTACCGGCATCATCACATTTTTACGGATATTTTTTTCATACTCCTTATCCGGAATATCCCGTCTGTCCGCAAGCTCTACGAGCCCCTGGGAATGTGCAAGCCTGGTGGTGGTGCGGTACACAAACGGGCGGTCATATTGTTCACTCAGCTCGAAGGCCAGCTTCATATACTCCTTTGCCTCCGCACTGTCAGAGGGTTCAAGCACCGGCAGCTGCGCGGCGCGGGCCACCATTCTGGTATCCTGCTCATTCTGGGAACTGTACAGTCCCGGATCATCTGCTACCACAATGACAAGGCCGCCGTTTACCCCCATATAGGAAACACTGTAGGCAGGATCCGCCGCCACATTGAATCCTACATGCTTCATACAGGCCATTGCCCTTGTCCCTGCAAGGGAAGCGCCAACCGCCACCTCTGTTGCTACTTTCTCGTTGGGCGACCACTCGCAGTACAGGTCATCTTTATACTGTACCAGATACTCACTGATCTCTGTGCTCGGCGTACCCGGGTACGCTGCAGACACCTTGACGCCCGCCTCGTATGCCCCCCTGGCAATTGCTTCATTGCCGAGCATGATCACTTTCCTCTTATCCGCCATTCTATAGTCCATCCTTTCGTAAATCTGTCACTCTCTTTGCTTTGCCCTCGAATCTCTGAAGAGAATGAGGCGCCACAAGCTTAATCCGGGTCGCAAGCCCAAGCTGTGCCTTCAGTCCCTTGGCAATCCTCTGCTCCAGCTCACTTAATTTGCCGTAGCTGTCAAGCAGCCGGTCGTCCACAAGCTCTACGGAAATCGTCATTACATCCAGACGGTTCTTCCGCTCTACTACGATCTCATAGTGAGGCCCGATCTCCGGAATCTGAAGCAATACTTCCTCGATCTGCGTCGGGAATACATTGACACCGCGGATTACCAGCATATCGTCTG
This sequence comes from uncultured Dorea sp., assembly GCA_947645355.1. GTDB lineage: Bacteria > Bacillota > Clostridia > Lachnospirales > Lachnospiraceae > Dorea_D. The sequence goes on from CANSCI010000048.1 coordinate 13,479, forward strand.
CACGTCCGGACAGATTCTCCATACGTGCCGTCGTTCTTCCGCATTCACACGGCTCGTAGAACAGCCTGGTAAGGTCTCCGGTTCTGTATCTCACAAGAGGAAGCGCTTCTTTTCCAAGACAGGTGATCACAAGCTCTCCTCGCTCTCCCGCCGGAAGCCTCTCCCCGGTCTCCGGGTTGATGACCTCCGCAATGAACCAGTCTTCATTAATATGCATTCCGCACAGCTTCTCGCACTCACCGGCTACTCCGGGGCCGCACAATTCACTCATCCCGTAATTCTGTGTACAGAGGAACCCTTCTCCCCACACCTTATGCATCTCGTCGCGCATAGGCTCCGTCATCCCTTCGCCGCCGAACAGCCCGATGTGCACGTTCAGATCCTTCTCCGGATCCAGCCCTCTCGCCCGGATCTCTTCTCCCAGGTGAAGCGCATAGGAAGGGGTGGCTACCAGAAGCGTCGTACCGATATCCTGCATAAACATGATCTGCTTCTTCGTATTGCCGGAGGACATAGGGATTACGGAAGCTCCCAACTTCTCAAGGCCTCCGTGGAGGCCGAGCGCCCCCGTAAATGTACCGTATCCAAATGCAATCTGTGCCACATCTTCCGGTGTCGCACCTCCCATACAGGCAATCCTTGCCACATTATTCAGCCACATATCAAGGTCATTCTGTGTATAACCGACCACGGTAGGCTTTCCTGTAGTTCCGGAGCTTGCATGGAAACGCACCAGTTCCTTTTTATCTACTGCAAACAGCCCCATCGGATAATGATCCCTGAAGTCTGATTTATATGTAAAAGGCATTTTCTTAAGATCATCCAGGCTCTCTATATCCTCAGGTTTCACGCCTGCCTCGTCCATCTTCCTGCGGTATGGCTCCACCCTCTCATAGATGTAGTGCACAGTTTCCTTCAATCTCTCAAGCTGGATTGCCTCAATCTCAACTCTTGGCAGGGTCTCTTCCTTCGCCCAAATCATGTCATTTCCTCCTTCATCCTGTGAGGCTCTCTTTGCCAGCCTCTATCCTATTGAAAAGCAGACGCAAAATAATTTCTACGTCTGTGACGGTTACAGTATAGCACATTACTTTCGTGATTTAAAGCATTAATTTGCGAAAAATAAAATTTTTTTAACATTGCCGGCCAAAACATTTTATCAAAACCTTCCGCCGGGAATCATTTATTCCTCTGCATGCTGCTTGCAGGTATACTCATCTACCTCCACCCGGATCACTGCCACCGCCTTCTCAAGCTTTGGATTTGTCTCAAACTCCTCAAAGCTCCTGCCGGTCTGGTGCTTCATAATAAGCCCAAGAGCCTTAAGTTTCTCCTTAGAATCCTCCACGACTGCCGCTGTGCCGTTTCCGATGATGCTCGCATAATAATAGCTGTACTGACAGGCCGCCTTCCCTTCCACAAGCCTGTGCCGGCAGTCCATCTCAATTCCCGCATCTGCATTCTGCGCAATAAGTTCAAGCTTTCTCCCCTCCCTGGCACAGTGAAAATACAACGTCAGCCTGCCGCCCTCAAACAGGTATCCGAAGTTCATGGGCACGATATACACCTTTCCATCCCCGCACAGCCCAATCCGACATACCTTACATGCATCCAGGATCTCCTGTATTTTTTCTTCGCTTGTTACTTCACGGTCTTCTCTTCTCATTATTCTTCCTCCTGATATTTTATATTCCCGAATAGAACGGAACACCTTACCGCTCTCTTCTACTTTAAAATTTAAATACAAATACCGGCATCGGCGGGTGATTGTCCCTGTTATAGTATTCATTTGCAATCACTGTATATTCCTTTGGCGAGAGTCCCTTCAGGCAGGCAAGTACGGCCTCCTTCTCTTCAAACCCGGTATCTCCTCCGCTGTAAATGCACAGGCTCATCATCCCTCCCGGCTTCAGGATCTTAAGACCTTTTTCTATGGCCGGGATACTGGTTTTGGCCGAGGTAGATATCCTGTGGTCCCCGCCCGGAAGGTACCCGAAATTAAAGCAGACGGCATCCGCCGTGTGTTCCTTCGCATACCGGTCCATAGACTCATGTCCGTCAAGAACCAGACGGATCCGCCCATCCTCCACTCCCGTCATACCGGAACTTTTAAGCAGTTCCCCGGTAGTCTTAAGAGCTTCCGGCTGAATGTCAAAGGCCAGCACACGGCCCTCTTCCCCGGCCAACCGGCTTAAAAACAATGTATCCCTCCCGCGGCCCATAGTAGCATCAATATAAAAACCCCCCGCCTTTACTTGCGTGCGGATCACCTCGTGGCACCAGTCCGTCACCTTAGAATAATTCATTGCCTGTCTCCTCCACATTTTACCGTTATTCCTCACTGCGCAGCAGGAATTTGTCACGCCTCTTAAAATAACTTAATTCTGCATGGGTCACAGCAAGAAGCCGTTTCAGCGTTTCTTCATCCTCAATGGGCGCATCGGAGATCACTGCCTTCATACAGATGGGCGTAACTCCTTCAAAGGTAAGCCCCACCCAGAAGCCCACCAGATACCCGTCCCAGTTGATGTACGGCAGGCTGGCTGTGAAATACATCTGATCCAGTTCATTTTGATAATTCGTGACCATAAAGGAAAATGTCGTCTCCGAGCTGAAACCTCTTCCAATATACACAAGACAGGATCTGGTAAGTCTGTCAGGGGCTCCTCCGTAATAAAGGGTCACCTGGCATTTCCCATCCTTCTCTGCCAGCCTCAGCTGTGATTCTACGATCTCCCGGTTCCCGCTCCCCTTATAAATATAAAAATATAAGGCCGTCGAGGAAAATGGCATATGGGCAGGTATCATCGCCTCCCGGCAGATATCCTCCATCAGGCAGTGCACCGGAATACAAAACACATCGGCAAAGTCATACAATGTCTCTATATCCATGACAATAGAACCATTTTCATATTTTGAAATGGTCGCCTTACTTTTATTCATTTTTGCGGCGATCGCTTCTAATGTCAGCTTCTGCTGCTTCCTGAAAAAACGAATGCGCTCTCCTACTCGTTTCGCCCTGTTCTCCATAGTTTTCCCTTCTGGCTTTCCCTTCCTCACGTCTATTTTCCCAGTATAATCCACAAGATTCTGAAAGTCAAATGATCCGTTCAACTAATATCAGAAAATAATTACAGTTTCGTCAAAATATTCATTTTGTATTTTTTTCATTGCCTTTTTCATTACTCTTCCCTGATCTTCTCTTTTGTTGCGTTTCAGGAAACTTCTAAGCGCAATATTTTCTTTTCACGATATTTTCCCCGATTTGACTTTTTCCTCCCGGCACTCAATAATATAGCCAACAAACGAACATTTTGCATCCATTTATTTGTGCAATACTTACAGGAGGTGCTCTATGAATATCTTAGATTTGCAAAACCAGATGAACCAGGGAACACTAACCTCCAAACAACTGGTCCTCTCCTATCTAAAACGGATCCAGGCTTATGACCAGGGCGGACCGGGCATCAATGCCGTCGCGGAGCTGAACCCGGATGCCATCTCCATTGCAGAGGCCATGGACCGCGAGCGGACGCTTATCGGAGCCCGAAGCTCCTTACATGGAATCCCCGTGCTCATCAAAGATAATATCAGCACCGGGGATAAAATGCATACGACTGCAGGCTCTCTTGCATTAAGTGACAATTTTGCCAGACGGGATGCTCCCCTTGTAGAAAAACTGCGGATGGCAGGTGCCGTTATCCTCGGGAAAACCAACCTTTCCGAGTTTGCGCGATATATAGCAAATGAATTTCCCGACGGATATTCGTCCAGAGGAGGGCAGGTAAAAAACCCTTACGATCCCTCCTTTCCGATTTCCGGTTCCAGCTCTGGATCGGCGGCGGCTGTAGCTGCCCTCTTCTGCACCGCCGCCGTCGGAACCGAGACCGCAGGCTCCATCACCTATCCCTCTATATTCAGCGGGATCTGCGGCCTGAAGCCTACCGTCGGCCTCATCAGCCGCTCAGGGATCATCCCCATCTGCGGACAGGATACCGCCGGCCCTATGGCACGGAGCGTGACTGACTGTGCGGTTTTGCTCGGAGCAATGACCACTCCTTCCGATCCAGACGACCCGGCCACACACTGTACAGAGCATTTGATCTATCAGGATTATACAGCATTCCTGAAACCAGACAGCCTCCGGGGAATGCGGATCGGCGTCAACCGGGTGCAGTGTGACGAAAGTTCATTCCCGCCTGACAGTATGGACATTTTTGAGCGTGAACTTCTTCTGATGCAGCAGGCCGGAGCCGAACTTGTGTCATGCGATATTCCATTTACCGGATTAGAAAAAGGAATTCTGGGACAGGCTACTATGTTATATGAATTTAAGTCGGCGCTGAATTTTTATCTCTCCCGATATGCCTCGGGACAGTGCCGTTCGCTCGCGGATATCATTGCCTATAACCAGACACACAAGGAAACAGCCCTGCGCTACGGACAGGATCTGCTGCTCCTCGCCCAGGAGCAGACTAGCGGACGCCTGGTAGAGCATGACTACTGGGAGCAGAAGCTTCAGGCAATCGAAAAGGGCCGGGGTGCTATAAAAAGCTGCATGGAATCGCAGCGGCTTGACGTCATCACAAGCCCCTGTTATTCCAACCTTCCGGCTATCACCGGCTGCCCCTCTATAGTCGTACCCATGGGATTTTCCGAAAATGGAATTCCAGCAGGCATTTCCTTTTATGCAGATGCTTTCCAGGAGGGAAAGATCCTGTCGGCAGCCTTCGGCTATGAACAGATATCTAAGCGGCA
>CANSCI010000049.1 GCA_947645355.1 uncultured Dorea sp.
GAAATATTGAATTTTCAAGGTGCGAATCCCATTTCAGGTATGGGAAGTCTTAGTTTTTAACAAATACAACCTGGATCCGCCCGACAACCTGGAAAACTTTTTAACCGCATGCAAGGTATTTGCAGAAAATAAGATTTCCCCGCTGGCCGCAGGCATGTCGGATGACGACGCCGCCAACAACCTGCTGACGCTTATCACCGCGGAGACCTTCGCTGATGCAGAGATACCTGTAGATGCCGCCAACCATTTCGCGGGACTTGAAGATCCCTCCTGTCTTTCGGCGCTGCAGATCTGCTATGATATGCTTGGAAACGGCTATCTCCCGAGATCCTGTCTGCAGATGACAGATGAGCAGGCGTTTCAGGCATTTCTTCATTCCTCCTATGCAATGGTAGTATCTCCGGAAAACAGCATTTCCATGATTGATGAGGCCATCCTGAACCAGATCGACATCGACGTGTGCGGATTTTATGTGGAAGGCGGGGATTCTCCGGCCGTCATCGGCACACCCGTGGATTCTGTCCTGTCTATCAATATGCGAAGTGCAAATGTTGAGATCTGCAAGACATTTCTGGACTACTATACCCAATATGATACCGTGTTCCAGTACATCAATGACACAAGGACTATGACGACCATCCAGAATTATTCCATCAACCCTACGCTGACTTCCGCGTGGAACCGTATAAAATCAAAGGACTATTATGACCCGGCCAGGCATTTCTACTTATCTCCCTTCCTTTGCGATGCAGACACCTATGCCCTGCCCCGGGAACTTTTTTACAACCTGATCACTCCACAGGAATTTGTAGATACGCTGCAGCAAAACAATAACAGATAAGGAGGCTCTATGAAGAACAAACTATTATTTCCATTTATTATTTCCATCTGCCTGATCATCCTGCTTGCAGGGGCACTTCTGTTTCCCCGGTTTTCCAAGGAAGCTGCACCGAACACAGAGACCGTCACCGGCAAAGAGGAATATATCTGGGTCGCGACCATGACCGGACACAGCATGTTCCAGGAAAATGACGTTACGGCCTTTCAGCAGTTTGGACGAGACAAGCAGGTAACCGCCACTGTCATGGGGCCGGAGGAATACGATATCCCCGGCCAGATCCAGGCTCTGGAGGACGCTATCTCGCGCAAGCCGGCAGGCATCCTGGTTCTTGGTATGGAGCAGAGCCTGGCGCCCACCATCGACAAAGCTATCCGGCTTGGCATCCCGGTCATTACCGTAGACTCCGACGTCTCCAACTCGAACCGGATCGCGTATGTCGGCTCCGACTGGTATGAGATCGGCGTTACCCAGGCCGAATCCATGGTCAAATTAATCGGCGGCAAGGGTAAGATCGCTATTATGGGAATCGGCAGCGCTGACACGACGGACGCCGCGTTCCGCGGTTACCACTCCGTTATTGACAATTACCCGGACATCACCATCGTAGGCGAGTATGACGATATGGCCAACTACGACGAGGCCGAGCGCCTGACGAAAATGATCGTAGAAGCACACCCCGATATCGTCGGCCTCTCCGGCTTCAACTCCAACAGCGCCATCGGCATCACCAACGGCCTTCGGAAGGTCTCGACCGACCACGATATCAAAGTCACCGCCATGGATATCGAACCGGAGAACCTGGCCCTGATCGAATCTGACGAAGTAGATGTGATCATCGGACAAAAACGCTCCGTATTCACTTACTACGCCGCCTGCCTGCTGTATGACATTAACCATTCCAACGTAAAAATAAACAATCTCGCCGATGGCGTAACTCACATGATTCCCGACACAATTTCTACCGGTGTCATAACCGTAACCAAGGACAATCTGTACACCTACTTTCCTGAAATGAGATAAAAAATAACCCCTCCAACATGCAATTGGGGACGTAGCAAAATTGAATTTTACTACGTCCCTAGTTAAATATTTAACTATCCGTTTGCCAGGTTCTCGTTGCGGATATTTCTTGCCTCCGCTTTTGCCATATACCGTGCCCGTATGCTGTCAAGGAACACTGCGATAAAGATAATTCCCGCCGAGATCAGCGGCTGAATATACATATCTACCTGCATGTACACAAGCCCGGACTGGATCATCTGAATCATAACAGCCCCCAGGACAGTCCCCGACACCTTTCCGCTTCCTCCGGCCAGGCTGGTCCCGCCCAGGACTGCTGCCGCAATTGCGTTAAATTCCTCTCCTTTTCCGAAGGCCGCATTTACAATTCCGATCTGTGCCACAGATATAATACCGCCGATACCGGCCAGCAGTGCACAAAGCATATAGATCGTAAATAATATCTTTTTATTATTAATGCCGGCCTTCCGCGCCTCCTCTGGGTCATTCCCCACCGCGTAGATCTGACGGCCAAGCTGTGTCTTTGACAAAAATACCGCTGCGATCACGGCAATCAGCAGAAACAACACAATTGCCATCGGTATCCCAAGCACCTTCTGCGACCCCAGCGATGTAATCGTCTTGGGAAGATTGACCGACTCAGAATGTGTCATCCACGTACCGACCGCACGTCCTGCCGTCATTGTCCCAAGAGTTGTAACAAAAGGAAGGATCTCCAGTTTTATAATACAAAATGCGTTGATAAGCCCCACCAGAAGCGCAACCGCGATCCCTCCAAGAACCCCAACTACGGTGGGCACATGGTAATTTGCAATCAACAGCCCGGTGGATGCAGATGCAAGATACATGACCGATCCCACCGACAGGTCAATCCCTGCCGTCAGCAGCACGAACATGATACCGATACCGATAATCCCCACATACGAAGAATTCAAAATAATATTACTGAAGGACGCCATGCTCAAAAACTTCGGAGAAAAGATGCCGAAGATCACAAACACCAATACAAACAAAAGTATAGGAATATTTTTAAGCAGCAGCTTACTGATATCTTCTTTGCTCCTCATAATTATGCCTCCTCCTTTCCATTCTGGTTAAAGGCCGCCTTCATAATGCTCTCCTTGTCAAATTCTTCCCTTAACAATTCGCCGCGGATCTCGCCGTTCCCCATAACAATAATGCGGTCACAGATTCCCATAAGTTCTTCAAGCTCGGAGGAAATGACCCAGATGCCCTTTCCTTCCGATGCCAGCTGATTGATAATCGAGTAAACCTCATACTTGGCGCCCACATCAATCCCTCTGGTCGGCTCATCCACAATGAGAAGCTCCGGCTCCGTCAGCAGCCATTTACCAATCACGACCTTCTGCTGATTCCCTCCGCTCATACTTTTCGCCGGATTCTTTTCGATCGGCGGGCACTTGATCTTAAGCGTGCCTACCATGCCCTGTGTACTTTCCTTCACAGAATCATTATTTACGATTTTTAGTTTTGTTTTTGCTTTCTCAGGCACCGAAACCAGGGACAGATTGTCCATAATGGTAAATTCCATGAACAATCCTTCCTCTCTCCGGTTCTCCGTCACAAAAGCCATCTTGTTCTGAATGGCCTTCTGGGGCGTGATCCCTCTGATTTCTTTTCCATGGACCCGGATCTCCCCCGACTCATGAGGATCAAGCCCGTAGACAATTCTCGCAAGCTCACTGCGCCCGGAGCCCATAAGTCCAAACATGCCCACAACCTCTCCCTTGCACACGTCCATATTAATCTTATGAACGATGCCGCTCTGGGAAATATCTTTCAGTTCCAGTACCTTCTCCCCGGACGGATGGTTGGTCTTGTCCGGATACAGCTGGTTGATTTCCCTCCCGATCATGGAACTGATCATCCTCTGGATCGTAAAGTTCTCTTTTTTATCATTATCCGTGATCTGTCCGTCACGCAGCACAATGATCTGATCCGAAAGCTTCTGTACATCTGCAAGGATATGGGAAATATAAATAATGGATTTTCCCTCCTCCTTCAGCCGCTCAATAATAGCAAACAACTTCTCTGTCTCACGGGTCGTCAGAGAGGTGGTCGGCTCATCAAAAATCAGGATCTTCGGATCCGATGACAATGCCTTCGCAATCTCCACAAGCTGCCGCTCTCCCGGGGACAGCTTCTCAACAATCGTCTCCGGCGGCACCTTCAGATCCACCGCCTCCAACACCTCTTTCACCCTGGCTGCCATAGCGCTTTTCTTGATGATCGGTGTACCCGGATACTTTTTGAAGGAATTGATATAAACATTATCCAGAATACTCAAATTCGTAAAAAGATTTAATTCCTGATGAATAAATGCAATCCCTGCATCCGTCGCATCCGACGGCTTCACCGGCTGGTAAGGCTCCCCGTTCAGATAGAGGCTGCCGCTGTCTTGACGAAGGACACCGCTCACGATATTCATCAGTGTCGACTTCCCGGCCCCGTTTTCACCGATCAGGCTTAAAAGCTCCCCCTGTCTCAGTCCGAAATTAACATCCTTCAAGGCCGCAATCCCAAAGAAGCTCTTTGCTATATGTTCTAATTTCAATACATATTCACTCATATTAAACACCTGCCTCATCCTGAACTGATATTTTCACTGCTAACTTCGTCCTGACTACATCCAGACATGCTGCGACTAAGATCACAAAACCTTTCACAATATTGATCGTGTAATATGACAGGTTAAATAAATTCAGGGCATTGAACAAAATCGTATAGAACAGTACACCGAAAAATGTCCATGTAACCTTACCCTTTCCTCCCAGCAGGCTGGTGCCTCCGAGAACCGCTGCCCCTACAATATCCATCGTCAGATCTTCACCCAGCGTAGGCCGTCCCATGTTAAGCCTTGCTGAATAAATTGCCGAACCGGCCGCCGCACAGAACCCGCTGAATGCATAACAGAATATGGTAACCTTCTTGATCGGAACCCCGGACACAAGACTGGCCGTCTCATTTGCGCCTGTCGCATAGATCCATTTGCCCAACACTAATTTACTCAAAATAAAATATCCGATCACCGTAATGACCAAAGTCAAAATCGCCGCATATGGGATAATTCCGCCCAGATAGCCCTTCCCCAGTTCCTTGAATCCATCCGGAAGCCCCATGACATTCCGGGACTGCGTCAGGAAGATGGCAAAGCTTAACAGGAACATCTGTGTAACTAACGTTACCATGAACGGCGGCATTTTAAACTGTGCAACAAAAAATCCGTTAAATATACCGATCAGTGTTCCCACCAGCAGCATTACCAGAATACAAATCGGTATTGCCATAGAAGAGCCTGCAAGAGGGCCTCCGTCCGGCCCGATCAGCCATCCCCAGAGCGGTGTTTTTGAAAATATTCCTTCATTGAAGGAATCACTCATAAGTACTGTTCCGATCACGCTCGTGACACCAATGATAGAAACCTGTGACAGATCGATTCCACCGAGCAGCAGCACAAACGTCTGCCCTACTGCAACAACCAGCAGCGGCCACAAGTTAGACATAACATTCAGCAGGTTGCTTCTGGTAATAATCTTCGGCACAAATGGGATAACGCAGACAAAACATATTACCGTCAAATAAAAGATAAAATATTCTGACAAAAACATGCTTTGAACGATCTGCTTCGGATTTTTCTTTTTTGTCTGTGTTTTTTTCGGTAAAACACCCATATGATAACCTCCTTGTATCCTATTAACAAGTAAGGGACGTTATTTCCATAACGCCCCTTGCTGCAATACGCTCTTTACTCTTCAGCACCTACTGCGTTGCCCCACATATCCATTCTCTTTTCCTCAAGGTTGCTCTGTGTCAGTGCAAATCCTGGGTCTGTAAGTACTTCGTCCGGCTGTGTATCTCCATTTTCTACTGCTTCAACGATTGCTTTCAATGCTGCGTCTGTCTCATAGAACAGATCCTGTACGCCTGTACCGTCTACATATCCTTCATCGATAAGCTTACCTGCTGTCGCATCTCCGTCAAGACCGCCGAGGATAATGTGGTTCGGGTCGCCGATCTTCTGCCATTTTCCTAATGGTTCAACAACGGACTGGATGGTCGGGAACAGGAAGTCGGATGATGAGAAAATAAAGTCAATATCCGGATTAGCCTGTACTGCACTCTGAAGGTTTGCAAGTGCTGTAGCTGCATCCCACTCTGTCGGTACTTCAATGACATCATTAAAGATGTCCGGTTTCTTCTCGATGGCTGCGTAGAATCCGTTTTTACGCTCAATTGCGTTCGGATCTCCAAGGTCGCCGACAAGAATACATGGTGTGAGCTTCTTTCCTGTCTCGTCAAATTTAGCCTGTGCCTGCTCTACCATGTGATCTACTGTTGCCTCTGCTGTTGTAGCATTGTCGCAGACTACCGTGATGTTATTTCCGTCATCAGATGTCGGCGGGCGGTTAAAGATAACGATCGGGACATCTGCCTCGTTCGCAGATGCTGTTACTGTTACCGCTGTGTCACCGTCAACAGGAATCATAATAATTCCGTCGATTTCCTGTGTGAGCGCGTCATTTACCTGCTCAAACTGCTTGTTCGCATCACCCTGGCAGTTCAGCTCAATGACCTTGTAACCTTCCTCTGTCAATGTCTCTGTGATAATCTCATGAGCTGCTACCCAGAATTCTGTCTCAAGATCCTCAAAGCTGAATGCGATGGTCAGATCCTTGCTGCCTCCGCCTCCGCCGCCGTCGCTGCTGTCGTCGGAAGATTCTTTTTTGTCAGCACAGCCGATCAGCATAGTCATCATCATGGTTGCTACTAACAGAATACTCAACAATCTTTTCATAACCTTTCTACCTCCGTTTTCTTTTTTATTGTTTCGTTGTGGTTAGTATAAAAAAAGAAACGCCTTTTTGAAAGACGTCTCTTTTTAGATAATGCTCTGGAATTTTTTTAGATAATGTTAACAATTATTTCTTATTTTTATCACACTTTTATCACAGTTTCTTTCTATACTGTAATTGTTCGAAGCAACCGAACACTTATAATTCTTTTTCATAACTTTTTCCTCAGGACTGCACACCTCCCATTATGCAGTCCTTTTAAATTGCCTGCCACGTCTTTACCATGTCAAGCAGTTCCTCAAGTGTTCCCATCTTTTCCGTTTCCACGGGCAGACCCCTGGCATTCTCCAGGCAATCTGTCACCAGATATGTGCGGACGCCTAAGGCTCGCACCGGCAGGTCTTCTCCCACGTCATTGCCCACCATCATGCATTCCTTAGGATCCAGGCGGAACCTGTCCAAGATCTCCGCGAAATACTTTACATTCGGTTTGCAATAATGATTGGTCTCATAGGTTGTGATCCACTCAAAATCCTCTGCGCAAAGCCCGGCCCACCGGATGCGGTTCAACGTCGCACACTGCGGAAACACCGGATTGGTAGCCAGGTACACTTTTATCCCTTTTTGTTTCAATATTTCTATCACTTGTCCCGCAATCGGCGTCGGCCTTGTAGATGCGATAGCCTCATTGAATTCATTTTCATAGAAGTCGAGAGTATCCTCCTCAACCTCCTTTCGGCCAATACCTGCAGATTTCTCAAAACACTCCCAGAATGCCTGCTCATTGGTCCTTCTTCCGTCATTGGTAACCATTGCCCCAAGCCCTGCCCAGATCGACTTCACGAATACATCCCGGCCGACGCCGTATTTTTCAAACCGCTTTGATAAAAGCGGGAGATAATAATTCACGAATTCCTCCTGATACATGGGAAGCAATGTACCGTCCAGATCAAATAATACATGCCTGATCATATCTTCCTCCTCCATACAAATAACGACGGATACCAATCATATTTTTTTGATATCCGCCGTTATTTAAATTGTTCGATCATTCTTTTTACCTTCTACGCCTTTGGTGGTCCGTACCTTCCTTTCTTTATTTTTTGTTTCCGATGCTTCTGTACTCCCCGGAAACACTTCTTTCAACATCTATGTTGAAATGATAACAAATAAATTATTTACAGCTCGCGTCTGTCTTATAATTCCGATTTGTTATTTTACATTTTAATCTTCTTCCTCCGATTTGTCAAGTAGTTTTTTTAATATTTTTTTATTTTCTGTCTATTTGCGCGACTGGTTCAACTAGTTCCATACATTATCATTTCCAATTACAGAGTTGTTCATAAATGAGTTCACTGTCGTAAGCCGGAGCGAATCCCTCTGCTGCTTTACAGATAACCATTACATCTGAAAGGTCTTCCTCCAGTTCCTCTTCAAGACCTTCCTGACGCTCATAATACTTCTCTTCCCAAGCCTGCATATACTTCACCCCGATCTCTTCATTAGACTTCACCTTGCAGACACGGTTATGAATTCGCCTGATCCGGTCACTCCCCGAACTTATTGCCGCCTGATCTGTCGTATCCTCCAGATAGTGGGGGAAGTCCGCCAATTCCTTCGAGACTTCTGCGTCATTCGTCCCTCTCGTATTGAGGAAAATCCGGGCAGTTCCGTTATCAAGAACACAAGCCGGCTGTTCCTCGCACCGGGCGCGGAACGTATAGCAGTAAAGTCCCTACCCAAACAGCTGGGGACAGCGTATTTTGATTACAGGAAACACGGCCAGATTGAGTTTACAGCTCCGGCGATTCTGTTCGCCTGCCTCATTTTTACACTGACGGATCCACTGTATATCTGGACGATACTCTGATATAAAATCACAGCCATTAGAAAAGGCAATGACTGTTGGGTAAATATATCATTATATTTTACCTTGGGGGATAGAATTCTTTTTCAGTATTTCAACGAGCGATATAATATCTATTGATAAGTCAGTATAAATCTTTGGATATTTTTCGGAAAAGCTCTTCTCCAATTTATATTTTTCTGGCATTACAGCAATATTTTTTATGTTACCATTTGGAGTAAGCGCAAGATATAATTGGATTAGCTGTAAAATCATATCTTGTACTTGATTATGTATCAAATCCATTTCTCCATAAATTTTATAAATAAGAGCTTCTGAATTAGTATCTTTGATTGTATAGGATAAAAGTTTGATATTAGTAGACAGTGTTTGGATTTCATCTGTTATGGATAGCAGCTGATTTTGCACACTTGTAAATTCAGAATCTGAAATCTCCATAGGTGTTATCCCATTAATTATTGTATTTAAATAATTCGGATCAGATTTCGTTAAGAGAATTGATGCTTTTTCAATAATTTGATCCGATATCTTTTCCTTCTGAGTAAATCGCATATTATCAATATTATTGTTATATGAGGTTTTAGTGGCTTTATGGGATGAATATGCAGATGTAATTAATGCTATGATTGCGACAATAGCCGTAATAGCACTTGGCACAATAGCTTTTAATAATTCGAATGCTGATTCAGACATTTTTACTATCCTCTCGCTTTGTTAATTAATTATAATTATACAATATTTTATAACAAATCTCAATGGAGGTGATGACCTAGCATTTAATCAAGCAAACCAATTAGACAGTCAAAGGCATCCTTCCCCATATAAAAGATTTAGTGATTGAAATATTCGGCGAAGCGCCATGAAATATGATAGAACATATTTGAAAGATAGAATAATCCTAGCATACAACATAAAAAATATAAGAAGGAAAAAGCGGCATACTTCGGATAAGCCGAATCTATACGCCGCAATTCTCAAACCTGATATATAGTAACCTGATTAAACATAGGTACAATCTGGTTAAAAGCCTTAAATTTCTTCCTTCTTCTCAAGGATTGCTTCACATGCCGCACACGCAGCGCAGTCACAATATTTTGCGCCGGAAGCCTTCACCTCTTGGGCATGCGCCAACACACCCTTTGCCGCCTCTTCTCCAAATACCCTGGCTCCAGCCTCGGAACCGGCAAATGCAATCAGTCCCTCGATCGGCATAATATCTTCTTCAATCTCTGCAATCAATATTTTCCAAGCCTCTGCCTCTTTGTCCGTACCAACAGCCTCCAGCCAGTTTTTGCCTGCCTCCTTCGCCTCTGCGCAACAGCTATTTGCATTGATTAATTCATTTACCTTTTCAGAAATATACTCTTTTACTTCCCGTGTCATTGTTATTGCTCCTTTCATTATAAATAGACTCTCGGAATCTCTAAGCCTTTATTCATCTGGCTTCTGAGATTCCTTTTTTATTTTTTTTCCACCTTTTTTCAAAAAGTACTTGACATATGCCCCTAAAAATGCGGCGCTTCGCGCCTCTTGATTAACAAGGTATATTGTTCCGGCAGCGCCGGTCAGACTTTTTGATTTGAAGGTGTGTTTCATTGAAACCTATTAACGTTGGCGGCCATTCCGCCTATCAGAACCGTGCTCTGACTCAACTTCATAAATATTATCCGGATGCTGCGACTTCTCTCTCTTCATCAATCTGGCAGATTCTCGAAAAATTCTGGGCTTTGGATTTATCTGGTATTGATCTTCTAATGCAAGATCGGTATTCTGTCTTTGGTCCTGAACCAAAGCTCCCTTCCGATATGCTGCGTGCAATCCCTGTTTCTGTTGAATTTAAAATAACCTCTTATACAAAATTTGCTTCTGATCTAAAAGAAAACTATCTTCATTCCATTATTTCTGGCTTTACTGTAGGTAATACCCCTGGTGTCGGTTCTTTCTATGATATTGTCAATATCCACATCAGACACAATGGCAGCATTCAGGATTGGCTGGTCCTTTGCGTCACGTATCAGTTTTTCCGCATGGTTTATCGCCGGGACCAGCTCATAAGACATTTCCGCCACCAGGACTTCCGCATCCGGCAGGAACTTAGGCGCTTTCCGTCCCAGAATATCCCGTAGTTCCGTGATATTGCGGTCACACAGGACCATCTCATGGTGATCGGCTACATGGAGCAGGGCCTGTGCCGGTCTTGACCGTGGGAAAACCAATGCGGAAAAAGAATATTTGTATCAACCAATATCCGCATTCTTACCTTTCCTTTCCGTAACGTACTTCGTCCACAAGAGCCTGCACATCCTCTTCACCGGAAATCCCCATAGCTTCGGCTGCGCCCGAAAAAGCAGCCTGCGCTTTACGGATTGCCTGTGCAGAGGCATTACTTACGACCACCTCTCCGTCCTGCTTTTGGTAAAACAGAATCTTATCGCCGGATTTCAGACCTAGCAGACGGCGGATTTCTACCGGCACAGTAATTTGTCCATTCGCAGAGATTTTTGCTAAATTCATAGAAGCCAACCTTTCTATTCTTGAAATCTAAAGAAAAATTGAGGTTTACTTTTATTATACCCATTCAGAACAAAAAGTAAATCTAAAATACGAGGGCCTTATAGCGTTCTGCATGATCCGGATGTTCATCTAAATACTCTCTTAACGCAATTTGAAGCTCTCCGTTTGCATGGGTGCTCCTGAAGAAACTTACGTATCTGGGTAACTGTCTGAGACAGATCCTCAGGTACTTGCTTTAATGTCAGGTTGAACTATGTTTGGGCATATGACAATTGCTGAGATTCCGGTTTCCCAGCAAAAAAAGACCTTCCAAAACTTACTATTTCCCTCCAATTTCTCCGGATAGTCTCTAAAAAGGCGTCCACAGAAAAATATCTGTATAGGATCATTATCCCATCCATTTAGAAGCAATAGTTTTAATTTCCCCTTATCACAAACCTGCTGCAAAACCAGATACTCGTTCACCAGATCCGGACAGTCCAACACCACTCCCTCATCGATTTTCTCCTGCTCTTCATAATCTTTCGAATCCTCCGCCACACTATGAACGGCCCCAATCTGGCGAAGCAATTCGGGTAAATCTACATCTAAATTATCAGCTTTTCTGTAAATCTTTGGATACTTTTCATTTTTAATATAAGCAAGCGGCAAATATGGCACCAGACATGACCGCGCTAGAAGAATCTCCAATTCTGAATGCATCTCTTCCGGTCTGCATGCAAGGATTGTGTAATAATCAAGACACGGATTATCTACGGTTGCCTGCTGAAGAACCTCCATCGTCCTGTCCATCGCAAGGCTACACCCTAAAAACAGCAGCTTCTTATTCTGAAACCATTTAGGCAATTCCTGCATAAGCAAGCCTTCATCAGCCTATGTTTTGTCATTACTGCAATTTTTATTTTTTCATAGTCAATGATTTTCTGAGGTTCCTTCAGCATCCGTGGATAACTGTCATAACCATTGCGGAGCCTTCTTTGAACACAAATTCGGAGAATCTTTCCCGGAGCAAATTGAAAAGGTAATCGACTACATCGAAAGTTAAATTCCTTTCAGCATAAAGAATGCCACAGTACTGCCATTTCCAGTAATCCTGAGAAATCCGACAGCCCTGCGGCATCCTTGATACCCGGCTTAATATTCTACTTACATCCCAACCTGCATTTCACTAATTCCGCAAAATACTTCGCTCCAGTTTCCAGAATATCATCGTTATAGTCAAAATGGGCGCTATGAAGAGATCCTGGCTTCTCCCCCTCTTTTCCTGCGCCAAGATACACAAAGCATCCGGGGATCTTTTCCAGAAAAACCCCAAAATCTTCTGACCCTCGAAACGGAAGACAATTCTCTTCTACATTTTCCTCTCCTACAACACGGATTGCCGCATTTACAGCAGTTGCCGCTTGCTCCGCCCAATTAATAGTCGGGGCAAATTCATGGGTATATTTAAATTCGCACCTCGCACCATTCATCTGACATGTACTTTCACAAATTCTTTTCATTCTTTCTTCTATAAGCTTTTGCACCTCCGGCGAATAACTGCGGGTATCCCCAAGAATGGATACTGTTCCCGGAATCGTATTGTGAGCCCCGTCTGTATGGAGTTCTGTGCAGGAAATCACAGCAAAATCATTGGGCAAGACATTCCGCGAAACAATCGTCTGTAAAGCCAGGAAAATCTCCGCCGCAGGTACAAGCGGATCTATAACCAGATGAGGGGTTGATGCATGCCCTCCTCTGCCTCGGATTATAATCTCAAAATTATCTTCGCTGCTGCAAATATGGCCTGCACGCGTTAAAAACCTTCCCTCCGGGTATGCCGGTGCATTATGAAGTCCGTAGATCTCGTCCATTGGATACTTTTCCAAAAGGCCGTCACGGATCATCGCGTAAGCACCCTTTCCCAATTCCTCTGCCGGTTGGAACAAAAAACGTACAGTGCCCTTAAAATTTCTACACTCCGAGAGAATCTTAGCTGCGCCCAATAGTGTAGCCATATGTCCATCATGCCCACAAGCGTGCATCTTACCCTGATATATCGACTTATAATCCAACTCATTTTGTTCTTCTAGATGAATAGCATCCATATCGGCGCGAAGTCCTATAATTCCTGTTCCGTCTCCCACTTTCAGGTCGGCTACGATTCCCGTGCCGCCGATCCCCCGATGCACTTCAAGCCCCATCTCCTCCAATCTTTCCGCAAGGAACTCCGAGGTCTTCAATTCCTCAAACGCCGTTTCCGGGTGCATGTGTAAATAACGTCGCCAGCTCTTTAAAGCTTCTTTTAGTTCAGACATATTTTTTCTCCTTTTCAATCATCCGGGCAAATCTGCCCTCAACAATAATAGGCTGTTCATCCAAATATAATGTAGGTCTGAGAATAATCCCGTCCATATGACATCCTGCTCTGTTGATTCCCCCAAAAGACGTATTGGTACCAAAAGCGATATGAACAGTCCCGTAGACCTTTTCATCCTCAAGGGGTATACCACACAAAACAGCATTTTCATTTGTTCCGATTCCAAGCTCACAAAGAACAGCATTTTTATCCGACTGAAATAATATCTTCAAATCATCTTTCTGTTTTCCCTGGATCTTTGTAACTCTGCCCTCCCGGACAGTCACATGAAGAGGCGCTTCAAGCTTCCCGATTCCAACCATCGCACCATCTATCACCGTCTCTCCTTCTGACTCTGTTTCCAACGGAGCAATATATGCTTCACCAGACGGCAGATTCCCTGATTCTCCAGGATTACGGTATATCCCGGAACTGATGACGCCCTTCCTTCCATTCAAATGCATCCTCAATGTATGCCCATCTTTTTCAATACGAGCAGTCTCGGCACCGTCCAGCAGCTTGGCCACAGCTTCTGTCAATCTCTTTACTCTTTCATAGTCTGCAGTTATCGCACCTTGACAAAACATTTTTTGCGTAATCCCCGGCATTGTTGCGATCCTGGCTCCTGCTGCTGCCGCACGAATCCGCGCATCCGTATGCGTCATAGATTTTTCCGTCAGACAAACTATGACATCCGCTTCCACCATCGCATTTGCAACGGTCGCCGGCGGCTCTTGCCCCGGAATCTCCCTAGAAGGCATTTGTATAAGCACCGCCTCACATCCAAACTCCTGTGCAACTGTATAAATCACCTTTCCCAAATCCGCTTTGGAATCGTCCGTCACTATCAATATCCGTTCGCCGCTCTTTGCGCCAAGACAATCTACTAATATTTTCTCTGCAGTAATCAACAACCTATTCTGTCTCATAACTTACCTCAACTTTTGCGTACATTAACTAACTTTAATGTAGAGGTAAAGAAGCTGCATAAAGCCGAACCCGCAATACATCCTGCCCCCAATATATACAGAATATCCTGCATTTTCTTTCCTCTCCATTTCAAAAATACAATTCGTATCGACAATCCGGCCAACACTGTTATACCATTCAGTGTACTTCCAATCAATACCCCTGTCGCAAACAAGATACCGATCTGTCGATGACCCCCTATAAATTGAATAATGGCTCCCGGAATTGCCCATATTAAAAGCCATTTTGCAATTTCAGAATTAGCGCCCGCCTCAATCGTTGCAATATACGTTCTGGCAGTCGGCACGAACAAATCCTGATTAAAGTAAGTAGCTGCAAGAGCTGCCACTATTACAAAGGCCACCCCATATCCTACCATTTCGCTGATAAATTGCTGCTTCCTGCCGGCCATCTCATATTCCGGATTTCTGCCGCGTCCGCGCAAAATCCATCCTGCCTTAAGATCATTTGCCATATCCGTAAATGCCGGACCTGTCGCAGCGGTATAGGCAACCAAAACGCCCAGCGCCATCGGAGGAAAGCCCATTAAAACACCAATAACAAGGAAAATCAGCGCTGTGGCCATAGCAGGAAACCACCCGGAATGCATATCCGAAAGCCCTACCACCAATTCAGATGCAATTGCTGCAAACGCTGCAAATAACATCCACACAACCATCTGAAAGAAACTCATATCACTGTAAATACCTGTACCCAGTGCAATTATAAGCGCCAGCAGCACATATGCCGCAAAGCCAAATGAAAGAGTCTTCTTCATGCTGTTTCCATCCACCGAGTATCGGCCTGTATTATTTTTATCTGATTTCCCACCCTTTCTGAACAAAACAACTGACACCTGGAGCAAGGAAACCAGACCCGCCCCTATCATCAATCCGTGAGGAAGGTAAGAGATCATAACCGGAACCTCCCCGCCTGCACTGACCATCTCTGTCCAAACCGGAATCAGGCTGCCTTTTATGATACTTCCAACTGCAAAAGCTGTCATGGCTAACATATTTCCAAACCAGGATACACCCAGCAGATCCATGGGAATCCCTAACGTTCTGCCAACGGCTCCTGCTGCCATCCCCACAAAAAGAAGCAAAGAACGTTTCCCCCGGTTTGCAAATGCCAGCATGACCTCGGAGGTTGCCGTGCCTCCGGGGAACGGGCAGGAAGCCGGGAACATCGGCGAGTCAAACATTTTGTAGATAAGAAAACCATCCAGCACAGTGGCCAGCGTCACCCCTATAAGCATCGGATACAAAAGATCTGCCCTTCCCATAAGTACAGGAATACCTATAGGCAAAATCATCGCATTGGCTGCCGCATAGGATGCACCTGAGATTGATGTCTGCACCAAATTTTGATTATTAATTTTCCGGAACCCGCTGAACAGTTTCCCTGGAAGCATGCCCAGGATGGCTGCAATCAGCGCTCCAATAATAGATGTATTTTGACTTACACCCACACGGGTAATCAGTTCCAGACCGATAATAGATCCAAGACATGCTACCGCTATCGTAACCAATAAAGTCAGCGGCGTTAACGCCTTATCTATATCTGATCCTTTCAACGTATGAACATCGGCAAATTTTCCATGTTCTATTGTAATTACCATCGATTCATTTTCCTGAGTTTTTATGTTGCTATTCTCATTCATCTTCTTTCCTCCTCAGTTTTCATGTAAAATAATTATTCCCCAATAACCCCCAGTGTCTGCAGATGACTCAGACTGCCATAGCGCCGTAAAATCCGTCCATACTCCTGTACATCATAAAATTGCACTTTGCCCGCACAAAATCCTTTGGCCACTTCCAGCATAAACCTTGCCGCTTCTTCTATATCCGCATAATGTGTTGCACCTGTTGCACACCCAGGTACTGCCGTTGCCGTAGTAATCGCCACTCCCACGACCGGAGCCGAAGTCAGTGTACTTGGCTGCATAATACCGTTAATGTGATCAATATCATTCCCATAAGGCGTGATATCCTGATTTGTAATAGCAAAAACCTTTGGCAGTTCTCCGACCGTATTCTGATAAACCTCCATAATATCTTTGCTGACTTTTAGAATATAGCCTTCCTTGACCGTCGGGGAAATGGCAAAACCACGGGAATTAATAATGCAATTTCCTTTTGTCGTATCACAGGACAGCAATGCGTCTGGCTGCTGTCCCTTTCCGAGCAGTTCCTCTTTCACCTGATCACGGAATGGCGCAGAGTCTATAAGCGGAACTGGATCATGTTCACGAGCCGGTGCACATGGACAGATATGCGTTGCCAAATATACATCCCCTTTCAACCTGTCTCCTTTATTCTGCATATCGAGAAGCTTTGCCGCTACCGCAAGGACTGCCAATGCCCCGTCACCATCAGAAACGTACCCTGTTGCATACGGACGAGCCCCAACGCCCCCCAGCCATCCTACCAGTCCAATGGTTGGAGCCAAACCTCCATTGCTTTTCCCATCTTCTCCTGCGACCAGAATACGGACGGCATCCGTATTTCCCTTTTTTGTAACAATCGGAATAACTTCTATGTTCACATCCGACCTGATTTTCTGCAAATACATGGCCACAGCCCGGCCGTTCGCGCAGGCGCCGTCAAGAAGACCATATATTTCCAGAATTTCTTTCAACAACATTTTCATTCCCCCTAACCCTGCAACTGTTCCCGCTACAGTTGCTCTATATTTGTAATTTATTATAGATCAGGGTTCATCGGCTGCATAATATAAATACTTATATGGGAATCCATATTTCCCAGACCCGGGCATACAAAAAGCCCGAAAAGCAAAGCACATCTGTGCAATGATTTTCGGGCAGACAATCTGGCGGCACTCTATATTTAGATTTCTACCTCGGGGTTCGCAAACATTGATGAAAGAAACTTAACATATTCTATTCCCACTTCAGATAGTTTTTCATTTCGTCGTTTTAAATATCCAAAAGTTAATTCTGCACTATGATCCTCAAAAGGTATTTCTATCAAGCGATGTTCTTTTAAGGAATACCAGGAACTGTACATATATTTTAACGGTCCCACTGCAAATGCTTTCCCCTGCTCCATAATATCCGGGACAAGCACATAATCGGGAACATCAATCAGGGTAGGATGATTCATAAGACTCTGATAGGACTCCAGCGCCCGAAGATATACTTCCATTGGCCTATAAAGTACAAATGGATATCTCTTGCACATCCCAAGACTGACTGAATGAACTCCTTCTTTCACAAATGGGTGGCTGTCCCCGACAATAATGTTAAAGGAAGCATTTCCCAGAGGAATAAATTCTAACCCCAGGGAAGAAAAAACCTTTAGCAACAGACGTCTCTGGCTTTTCACAAGCCCTAATATCCCTATATCATATTGGCGTGATGCTACACCTTTGGGTATATCCTCAAACGAAACATTAGCCATACGCATATGAATGACACGTTCAGAATAAACAGTACAAAGCCTGGAAAACGCCCACCGTGCCATTGTCATGTGATGGCTGCAGATACTAAATTCCTCAATGGGAGAATCAAGACTGGTCTCACCGATTTCCTTTAATAACTTACTAAAACTTCCCACACCAATAAGGTGTGTTGAACCTTGAAAATTCAATATTTC
>CANSCI010000050.1 GCA_947645355.1 uncultured Dorea sp.
TTACTACAGAACTGGTATATTTTCCTTGAAACGCTATGGCGGTTATGCTTTTTAAACAGCCCTAGCACAAGCAGGTTATACATCTGTGGATTTTTGCCGCCTCCCCCTGCAACAGCGCCTTCCACATCCTCCCCCCAGCCGTCACTTCCCCGTCAGCCTTCCGATACCCCGGCACCTGTGTCTGGTACCGGTTCACGGCAGCCTCAAACAGCAGTCCCGCCATGTTAATAACGGTGATAAAATGTAAGAAAAAGGCGTTTAAATTTTGTAAGTTTTTCAATGTATCTTAGGATGTGATATACTCTTATAAATACGTTATTGGAGTGATTAACAAATGAAGGAAGCTTATGGATGGAAATTAGAAACGAACGCAAAAAAGGATTAAGCTATATAGAAATAACAAGAAAACACCACATTGATACCTGAACAGCTAAAAAATATGCGGAATCTGACACAAAACCAGTATATACACTCACAGCACAAAAACCTTCTAAACTGTATCCCTATAAACATCTGATGGATAAAATAAATTTAAGAAAAGTGGAAAAAGACTGCCTCATCAGCTATGCCGGTAACAAGTATTCCGTTCCGGCAGAATACGTTGCTATCTTGCAGTAAAAATACTCTGATGCTCCTTGACAACTATCTGGAAAAAGCGATTCATGACAAAACAGGCATTGTTGAAATTCTGGATTATTTACTGGCTGGAGAAGCAAAAACAAAGAAAAACAGAGCCGTTGAAAACCAAATCAAAATGTCAGGTTTTCCTTACAGAAAAACTTTGGAGCAGTTTGACTTTGACTTTCAGCCAAGCCTCAACAAAGAACAAATTATGGAACTGGCAACCATGCGTTTTGTTGAAAATAAAGAGAATATAGTTTTTTTAAGAACACTGGGCGTAGGGAAAACCCATCTTGCAGTTTCCCTTGGAATGATAGAAGCACAGCACAGATATTCAACCTATTATAGTCATAACCTGATAACACAGTTGAATAAAGCCCATTACGAAAACAGGCTGCAGGAGAGACTTATAAATTATGCAGAGTATAAAGTATTGATTGTTGATGAAATAGGATACCTTCCTATGGGCATACAGGGGCTAATTTATTCTTTCATCTGACAGCCAAGAGATATGAAAAGAATACAACAATTTCCACTTCGCATAAAGCCTTTTCATCATGGAATAAAGTGTTTTCAGACATAACGATTGCTTCTGCAATCTTAGACAGGATACTGCATCACTGCCAGGTCATCAGCATAAAGGGAGAAAGCTACCGGCTAAAGGAACGAAAGGAGATGATATCCAACACCAGCACGATTGTAAATACATTATTTGAGGCAGGCAATTAGTTTTTTTGCCTTAAACATACAAAATTTAAACGCCAAAAACATGCAAAATCAAAATGTCATTGGCAATCTTTATTTTTACGCACAAATTTTCAAGATTGTGCGTGTTTTAACTTGTAAAAAACAAAATCGTTATGTTATAATAAATTCGCACACAGAAGAAAGAAAACTGTGCTTGAATTATTTGATAAAGCAGGTGAACGAATGGATAATCAAAAACTTGCCAAAGAAGTGATTACAGCAAAAGGTGGAATCGCAAAATCGGCTGATTTTGTTGCTGCCGGAATGCGGTCTGCGGATGTTGTTAATTTGTGTAATGGCGGTTTTCTTGAACGTGTCAGACACGGTTATTACCGCCTTGCAGATATACAGGAAATATCAGAAGCCCGGCTCATCTCCACGCTCATTCCGAAAGGAATTGTCTGTGTAGAATCAGCTTTGTTTCACTATGGATATAGTGACTTTACCCCAAGAAAGTGGTCGATAGCCGTTCCACGTTCCATGTCAAGAACGAAACTTAAAGTAGACGAGCTATCGCTTCAAGCCTATTATATGCCGCCGGAGCTTTATGAGTTGGGTAAAACGGCAGGTGATTTTGACGGTGTTACTCTGTCAATTTACGACCGTGAACGCACAATTTGCGATTGCTTTAAATACCGTTCCAGACTTGATAATGAAATGTTTGCCAAGGCGCTTAATGCCTATGCGAATGATACGAATAAAAATCTGCAAAATCTTTCCGCATATGCTAAAAAACTTAGGGTTTATAAAAAAGTTACAGAACTGATGGAGGTGCTGCTCAATGGCTGATATTGCTGCATCTGTGCTTGCAAGATTGAAAAACAAGGCAAAAGAAAGTGGAAGAAGTTATCAGCTCTGTCTGCAACTCTTTTGCCAAGAGGAATTCCTGCGCCGACTGGAAAAATCACAATATGCGGAAAATCTTGTGCTGAAAGGCGGATTGTTCATTTATTCTGTTACCGATTTTGACAGCAGAGTAACGGTAGATGTTGACTTTCTTCTTCGGAAAGTTCCCAACACTCCTGAACAGTTACGGACTGTAATAGAGACAATCATCTCCACGCCTACAGAAAACGATTTTGTGACCTTTGAGATTAAAGACATTGCTCCTATTGCTGTTGCAAAGAAGTACGCCGGTATCGGAGTTTCTCTTGTGGCTCGAATTAAAAATACGAAAACACCGCTCAGCATTGATTTTGGCGTAGGCGATGTTATTGTACCGAAGCAGGAAAAGCGGGGGATTCCTACTCAGCTTGACGGTTTTACCTCACCGATAGTAAATACCTACTCTCTTGAGACAACGATAGCCGAAAAGATTGACGCTATCTTAAGCCTTATGGAATTTTCCAGTCGAATGAAAGATTACTACGATATTTATTATCTTGCTAATAAATTTGATTTTGACGGAGCGACGCTTACAGAAGCATTGCGAAAAACATTTGAAAATCGTGGACATACCTTTACGACGGGTCAGTTTGAGCAGGTTATGACTTTTGGCAGCGATGATGCAATGCAAAAGAAATGGAAAGCCTTTGTCCGTAAAATCGACACAAAAACTGATAATTACAATACTGTATTGAAAACCATAAAAACATTTCTTGGAAAGCCGTTTGCAGCAGCTATTGACGGTGAAAACTTTACAAAGCAATGGTTTGCCGCTGAAAACCAATGGAAGATGGGAGTGTAAACAATGCCTAAAATAATGGAAATTATCGAAAAAGAAACCAAAGGAAAGGTTGGTCGAGGGGTTGCGTTCTTCGAGTAGGCGTTTGGCAGGAATATTGATGAGTCATGAAAATTCTTTGGATGCCAGAAACTTTTATCATATATCGTAGAATTTACGATGCTGTTCTTCGTAATCGCCTTGCCGATAGATATATTACTGCAACAAAACATGATTGTGATTTGACGAGTGATGGTAGGAAAAATTCAAAGCATTAGCACCTGAAAAGCGTGAAAAAGCAATCATCGCCTTAAACAAGTTCAAAGAAGGCGATTTTTATTATTCATTTTTCACACCCATTCAAGTTGGCGTTGACAGTATTTTATGTAACTGCATGGCTTGTCCCTCCGTTAACCGCCTAGGCGGTTCCATCTTCCTGTTTTTCTGTTTTAGGTTTCTCTTTAGGCTGGTAGTTTTCTACTATGCGGTAGAACATTTCTGTTTTTTCATTGCGTGGGATGAACACGTCTGCCGGATTAGTATACCGGACTCCGTCCTTTATAATTGTCACCATGCAAACCACCTCCTCTATACTCTATGAATGCCTGCATGTACAACTTGCCTACTCCCTTTTCGTGTATGTTTATGCGAATTGCTTTATATCGTTATGCTGGTTATCCGCTTCGCTCTTTTCATCAATAACGCGCTCAGCTTCCATACCTGCCATGAAAATCAACACCCTTGATACCCTTTCTGCAGGCATTTCTTCATTCTTTTTACTGCTGCGTCCTACCATGTAATCCATTGACACGCCGTACAGCTCACACAGCATATACAGCCTGCGCACCGACATACTCCGCTTGCCTGTTTCGTACACGTAATATATCCTCTGGTCTATCCCGATTTTGTACGCCACATATTTCTGTGTGTAGTCATGGTCTTCCCTCAAGCCGCGCATTCTTACTGTCATTACCGCTTTGTCCATCGCTTTGTCTCCTTTACCCTTAAAACTGTTGTTTACGGTTACAGGTATATTGTATTGACTACGTGTATACTATTCCGTATAATCGCACTTAAAGGAGACATGGCACATGATACGCGGTGCTTGCTATGTCCGTGTATCCACGGACAACCAGTTAGAGAACTACAGCATAGAGGAACAAACAGACCGGCTAAAATCCTACTGCGCCGCAAAGGATATTACCATCACCAAATTCTACACGGACGGCGGATATTCCGGAGGGAATACAAACCGCCCTGCCCTGCAGCAAATGTTAGCCGACATAACTGCAGGAAGCATAGACGTTGTTGTGGTATACAAACTCGACAGACTCTCACGCAGCCAGAAAGACACCCTCATGCTGATAGAGGATAAGTTTATTGCCAATGGCGTAAATTTTATCTCCGTCAATGAAAATTTTGACACAGCTTCGCCTTTTGGCAAAGCTATGATTGGCATGCTCTCTGTTTTTGCACAGTTGGAAAAAGACCAGATTACAGAACGTTTTACCATGGGACGCATTGGCAGGGCAAAGAACGGCTACTACCATGGGGGGCCCACGGCTCCCACCGGATACGATTATGTGGACGGATGCCTGGTTATAAACGAATATGAGGCACTGCAGGTAAAAGAACTCTACGAACGCTTTGCAAACGGTCATACGCTGCATGAGTGCTGGCGCCATATGCAGAACCACTACAGTACCAAATATGGCGCATGGAGCAGCGAAACACTGGTACGCCACGTCCTGCAAAATGATGTGTACATCGGCAATGTCAAATTCAAAGGGGTTTCGTATAAAGGCAGGCATGAGCCGATTATATCTGATGAGCTGTTTTACTCCGTACAGGATATTTTTAATACCTCCAAACGGAACATCCCATCCTTCCGGCGTTCTCCTTTCAAGGCGCAAACTCTCCTTTCCAATCTGGTTTACTGCGGAAAATGCGGGGCGCGGTTTCATGGGGAACACGGAAATTATGCCTGCTACAGCCGGACGAAAGGGGATAAGAAATATATCATAGACCCGAATTGCAAAAATAAGAAATGGAAAATTGCCGATTTAGATGCACTTGTGACAGAATACCTTGCAAAGCTCAGTTTCAACGACTTGGAACCGCGTCCTGCCACGCCGGTAAAAAAGGATTACTCTAAACGGATTAGCGAAATCGACAGGCAATTATCCAATCTGATTGATTTATACCAAGTAGGAAGTATTCCGATGGAGGTTATTTCCCAGAAAGCCGATGCACTGTCAAAAGAAAAGGCTTTTCTGGTACATCAGGAAGCAGCCGGCAGCACGCTGCCTCTCAGCAACGAGGAAATCCTCCTTTTCAGGGACCGCTTTTTACAGTTGCTCTCCTCTGACGACTTACAGGCAAAACGCGCCTGTCTGACAAACGTCATTGAAAAAATAATCGTCGATGATGACAATGTTGACATTGTTTTAAAATAATATACAGATATATGCAAACCATGTGTATGGGATTCGGCTGCAATGCAGCCGGCGTTGTAGGATGCCGTATTGTGGATTCCCCGCGGGAGCGGCTGATTGCCATACTCACTAACAGCCTTGTGCCATGTAACGGACGCTTTCCACCACCATACAAAGGGAAACAAAATTGTTCCTCGGCGCTGACAATGAAGAAACAGCCGAATTAACCGTACCAATGTATGACTTTGGCGATTGGGCTTTAAAAATGAAAGCCTATCGCAAGAAAAACCATATCACACAACAGGAGCTTGCACAGCTTATGGGCGTAAAGCATTTTACACTTCGTAGCTGGGAACAAAAACAAGCAAAGCCACCTTACAATGTATGGCGGCTTCACAAACACTTATTTGATGATTCCATCAAGCTCACGTGATTTTAGGTTATCCAGTATTTTATCAATAATGGCTATCTTTTCATCCGTAGTTAGATTAGAACTGTTTAGCCTGCGTTCCACCACCTCTAAATGAAACTCGTTGATTTTATCGGAAAGGGCGTGAAAATCCATATTTTCTGGAACATGGATAATAACATTCTGAATACAATTTCTTTTCATTCACGCCCTCCTTTCGATAAATACCAGACACTTTATGTTATGAAAATGTCTGTATGTCCTATTCCATCTTATGAAGCTGTATGATTCTGGTGCAGTTTCATTTTATGTCATAAGCAAATCGAACAGCTCTGGCATAGCTCACGGGAATCCCACCCCTGCATGGTTCTCATGCAGCCGTACCCTTTGCCTGCGACGGTTCATTTACGCTCGGACTGTGGCTGTACGGGAGTATCATTATCACGATAGGGAGGTCATGGCGGCAGCTCTGCCAAAAGCTGCATACGGAACGCTGACTTGAATCGCTCGCTAATTCATCCCTCCTTTCGGGGTCATGGCGTGTCAGCCCGTCGGCTCTTTCCCTATCGAAACGTATTCGATTGCTTTATTCAGTTTTCAAGGAACAACGGCTTGTCAGCCTGTCAAAGCATACTGACGGCAATATGCTTTGATAGAGTGGCAAACTTCCCTGTTCGGGAAGCGTGTAGCATATCGGCACGCTTCCACGAAAGGGAAAATGTTTTATTCTTCTCCGATTTCAAAGGATAAAATCTTCGCAATCAGTCTGGTTTCCATCCTGCGCCGTAAGGTTTCATCCACGACCATGTGCTGATTCCCGTATTCGTCTTTCATGGGGCGTAAGGAACGTTTTGCGATAAAGCCGCTGTAATGCTTTACAATCTGGTTGATAGCTTCTGTATCGCCGTCCGTCGCCGCCACAATGACAGGAAAAGGAATCATGGGATATGTAGTCTTCATTCTTCGTTTTCCTCCATAAATTCTTTGATAAAGGCAAGTCCGCTGGTTCTGTGACGGTAAACCGTGGAACGGTTCAGTTTTAGCAGGTCTGCAATTTCTGTGTCGTTCATATCCATAAAATAATACAGCAGGATGATTTCACGCTTCTTGTCCGTCAGATTCCGTAATGCTTCGCTTAATAAATCGCTTTCCACTCCGACTGTGGAATCATTCAGCGTGAAGATATGAAAATCAGATGGGTAGCTGTCCACAGTTGCAAACTGACTGACGAGGTAATCGCCCATATCGGAAAACAGCGTTTCCCGTTTGGACTGTCTGGACAGGGCTTTCATATAGTCCTTGTGCTCGTCGTCCATAGCTCGCTTGCAGATATAATCAAACTGATTCTCAATGGTTGTCTGAAAAGAAGATGGCTTCATAGTATCTCACCCCCTTTCTTGCCATGAAAGGGAGTGAATCGAACTCCTTTGCCCCCTTTCGCACTAAGTCCCGACACGAAAGGGCTGCCAGTTGCATTGCTGGCAAAAAAACTTTAAGAAAAGTTTCCAGCAACCAAAAAAGCACACAAACAGACTTTACAATCTGCTTATGTGCTTCATTAGTACCTGCTATGTATTGTGAAAAACCATATAGGTAGGCATTTTTATCTAGTGTAGGAGAATGGCTTTTTTTAATGACGTACCATTTGTAGAATTATGCCGAACGATTGTGTCGTGCATGGCGGCTACCTCCTTACGAGCCGCCGAGCTTTCATAGCTGATTTCAACACATCCTCCGTGGATTTCATTTAACAATCAAAAAGACGACGGCTTTCTTCAAACCGTCGTCTGGATTTAAAACTGATTTTGACGCAAGAAAATCATGCTGCCAGAAAACGGTTTTTTTTATTTGCCGTCTGGCAGTATATTTTTTTGTATAAATCGCATAATAGGAACTATAAAACCTTATAATACGTTTTTCTATACCTGTCACTTATTGAACAGGAACAGTAAAATGTAAATAGGTGGTTTATTATGCGTAAAAAAGAAGATAAGTACGATTTTAAAGCGTTTGGGCTTGCGATAAAAGAAGCCCGTAAAAAGCGAGGTTTAACCCGTGAACAGGTGGGAGCATTGATTGAGATTGACCCACGCTATTTAACCAATATTGAGAACAAGGGGCAGCACCCCAGCTTACAGGTGTTCTATGACCTTGTATCCTTGTTAAATGTGTCCGTTGATGAATTTTTCTTACCTGCTGCTGATCTGGTGAAAAGCACCAGACGCAGACATATAGAAAAACAGATGGACAGCTTTACAGATAAAGAGCTAATCCTTATGGAAGCCCTAGCCAAAGGTATTACAGATTCTAAGGAGATAGATGATTTATAATTCTAACTCCAATGAAAAGAGCCGATAAACTGAGATTTCATAACCTCAGTTTATCGGCTCTGCGTCTTAGCGTCTGGCTCTTTTATGATTGTGACTTTAAATGATTTAACATTTATTAAATTTTCTTGTCGGCATTTTGGACAATACAGAGGAAATTTGCTTATTTCAGTGTCATTTCTTATTTTTAATCTTGTTTTATTACCACATACAGGGCATAAAATCCATTTATTTTCCATATTTATTTTACCCCACTTTAGATTACGTATTTCAATTAAACGTTCTATATATTTTGATATAGCATTGTATAAGATATGTAGAAACATCTACATTAAACAAAATGCGGTTAATACTTCATTGATTTCTGTACAATTCAACCATTCAGTATTTGTTGGTTTGCTAAATGGTGAGATTCCTCCACATTTAATAATTTTCGCATGGTTTATTAATCTATTCGGAATACTATTCCGAATGGTTTTTTGTATCGTTTCTGGATAAAAATTGCAAAGAAATATGATGGTTTTTTTTGCTATCAAGGTTTCTATATTGTCATTTAATACCTGTTTTGCAGGTTTGTAAATTTTACCCATACGAACACCAGAGCCAATCAATAGTACGTCAAAATCTGATAGACAAGGGATTTCTCTATCCAAATCAAACAGAGAGCAGTCTTGTAATTTTGAAGCAATATATTCTGCACATAGCTGTGTACTGCCTGTTTTAGAAATATACATAACGGCAATTTTCATTATTTCTTCCGCTCCTTTCTGTTTTGGATAAGTATTAGTATCATAGTTATGAAGAACAAACATATAGAGGTAACTCCACAGTTCATATGGAAACTAATATTATTAGCAGTTACCATTGGTACTGACTTCATCCATAAACCACATATCAAGGTTGATATTAGTAGAATGGCAGTAATAGTAGCGCTGATAGATATTAATAATTTCATTTAACATGCACCTCCCATTTCTAAAGATAGATTTTTAAATATAATGTCAATAAGTTTTTCCTGCTCGACCATTACATTTTTAATATCACATTGAAGATATTTTTGGTAAGCAGAAGCATTTAAAAAAATGACTTGTACAGGCAAAAGTATTTGTGCAGCGAGTATTTTTATCTCGTATTCGTCCTTACTTTGCTTAAATATCTCTTTTAATACTGGCTGTATCATTTTATTTGTAATGATTCCACCTCCATTCAATTCATTTGCAACTGTAATTTTTGCTAGTGGATAATGATTATATCCTAGACATACAATTTCTTTAATCATGCTTTCCAGTCGAAGTAATGGGTCAATTTCTTTAGATGTTTTTTGTATAATATTCTCAAATAAATTACCCATGCAAATATTAACTGCCTCTATTAATAGATTGTCTTTTGACTTAAAATAGTAGTTTATTAACGCACTATTCACGCCAGCTTTTTCTGCAATCTGTCTATTAGTCAATTTACCAATATCCTGATTTTCCTGCATGGCTGAAACTACGGTTTCTAAAATTCTTTTTTTTGCTTCTGTATTGTCCACTTCTATATCCTCCCAACTATTTATTTAACTGTGATTTAATCATGATTAAATCACAGTTAAATAATACCACGTTGTTTGAAATCTGTCAATAAGTTTAATTGGTTTTTTCTTTTTAATTTTTATTAATGGGCTATCTATCCATAAAAAAATATGAGGAGATAGCCCACATGTTATTTAATTATCTTCCAGTTATTCCCGTTCTTTTCCAGCACTAAGTCAAACTGTGATACCTGCGTTGCCTTTGTCTGCTGGTCTAGGTACTTCACAGCCACGGAAACAGTCACTTGACTGTTGCTACGGTTGTAGATGGGATTTACCAGTTCCGAGAATACATAATCTTTCCCAATAGGCTTTAACACGCCCCCATTCACATAATAGGACAGCTCTTTAGCGGTTGCGGTTGGGTAGAGCTTAAAGAATGTCGTCAGAAATTCGTTGATTTCATCCGTCGTCACAGCGTCCACCGTTCCGTCGCTTTCCTTTGCCTTTGGCGTATAGCCGGATTTCACGGGTGTGCTGGTAATGGTCGGATTCTTCGTGAGAACCATGTTTCCAGAGCCATCCACATAAACCGTGACTTCATAAGCGGAACGTACCGTTTTCGTGCTTCCGTTCTCCGTGATTAACTGTTCCACAGTGAAGATCACGGAGAACTGGTTTTCATCCACCTGTGTAACAGACCATATCTGCACCCCATTGACCGCCGAGGACACGGGAATATCCTTACGGATGGTGTCGGTATTTAATGCCTGCAAATCTCCTGTCATATAATTCTTGATGGCGTTCTCCCTGTTGTCAATGGAAGCCGCCGTCTGTTCCCATGAATAATAGACCTTTGCAAAGTTCGTCACAAAGTTCTCTATCTTATGGGTATCGACGATTTTTTCCTCAATGACCTTTGTTTCATGGATGGTATGAACGTCAATCGCCGTGAAATTCTTATAGACTGCAAAGCAGAAGCTGACCGCCAGCAGCACCCAAAGGGCAATTACAATCCGCTTGTGGGTATTCGCCTTATAGATACGGGGCTTCTTTTCTTTTGGCTGTTTCTGGTTTTCCTTTTTTCTTATTTGAATCATAGTTTTCATCCTTTCTATTTTGGGATTCTTCCTGCACTGGCTAAATGCTGCTGCCAGTAGGAACTTGTCAAATCGGCATAGCCGATAGGGTCGCCTGCATGAAACATACGGTTATTTCCTTGATATATCCCAACGTGCGTAATATAAGTGCCTGCATTATAGGTAGAGTGGAAAAAGACCAAATCCCCAGCCTTTGCTTCGGACAAGGGGATATGCTGTGTCACGTTGTACTGTTCCTGCGCCGTCCGTGGCATGGAGATTCCAGCCTTGCCGAAACACCACTGGACAAGACCGGAACAGTCAAAGGAGGTAGTAGGGGAAGCTCCGCCGAACACGTACCTCCAGCCCTCATATTTTAAGGCTTCATCCATGATAGCCTGTACCGTTTCGTCGTCAAACTGTGCTACTGTTAGATATTGTGACACCACCAGCACGTAGAACATATTTCCGTAGTTATACCGCCATCCGCCGTTTTTCTCCACAGCGATAGGGTTTGTGTAAGTCACTTTTGTTCCGCCGGATTTATCCCTTGCGAAACTTTCCGCCAGTTCAAAGGTGTATTTCTTCCCACGGTTCGACACATAGTCAAGAAAGCCGCCGCCATAGTTATAGGACTGAATGACGGCGTTTAGGTCACAGCCCTTTGCTTCGGCGGAAGCCACCAGTTCCGAGAAATACTTGCAGCCCTGCTTGATAGAATCCTCTGTGCTTAGTGAGTTTGGCGGCAATCCCAGCGATTCCGAGGACTGCATAACATCTTCCAGCGTGCCGCCGGATTCCACCTGTATAATTGCAAGCAGAACATTGATGTATTCCTCAATCCCGTATTCTCTTGCGTACTTTTCCAGCAGGGGCTTATGTGCCAGTACCTCCGCTGACACATTCACGCCGCCATACTGGATATGAGAACCGCCGCCGTCTTCTTCGTCCGAGAACAAGACGACCACAAACAGGAGCAGGGAGAAAATCAGCACGAACATCCCAGAGCTTGCAATGATGATATGCTTCAGCTTCATTTTTTCTCCCCTTTCTTAACTTCGGCGGCAGTTCTGGACTTCTCCTTTCTGGTTGATTCACGCTTAATGGTGGAGCTGCGTTCCTTGATGGAATGTCGCTGCGGCTCTTGCTCTGCTGTGGTAGGGGCAGCCGCCTTTGGCTGCGGTCTTTCTGAATGGGAAGCCGTCTGCACAATCTGACGTTCCGTCCTCTCTGGCGGTATATCCGCTTTTTCTTTCACGGATGATACCACAGGTCTTTCCGTAGGCTTGCCAGCACTTCCAGCCTGCACCGTGGCTCTGGCCGTCTGTGTGTGGCTTCGCTCCACAGGCTCATGTGATTCTGTCTGCGGTGTGGTGGCAGGTCGTCCATGAACAGGGGAAGCGGTTTTCTGCGGTTCTGCGTCAGAAGATTTCTTTTCTTTTGCCTGTTCCATTTCCGCTCTGCGCTCTGCAATGGTCTTCCTGCGCTGTTCCTCTTTTTCCTTGCGCCCCTCCGCTCTGGCAGTTCTGGTCTGCGTCATGCTGGATGTAAAGTCACGCACACCCTCCGATACCTGCGTTTTCCCGTGGTAAAGGGCGTATTTTGCATTGACAGGCAAATCCTTTGCCTGTTCTTTCAGCCCTGCGGCGGTGTCTACAATCTTGCCTTTGGTGTCCATGACCGCACCTGCCGCCTGTCCAGCCCGTTTGCCCATAGAAGCCTTTTCCTCTTTGCCAGTCTGTCCATCCGGTCGGGTATGGTCTGCCTGTGTGGTTCTGGAAGCTCCCGAACCGGAAGCCGCCCTCGATTGCTTAGAAGCCTTAGAAACGGCTGCACCAGCTCCAAGAGCCGCCACGGAACGCCCCAGCTTATGTTGTAATCGGTGCATATGGGCGTGCATGAGCATACGGGGTCTTCGCATAATACGGCTTCCCACGCTTTGGGAATCGCCGCTCTGCAAGGAGAACATACTCATTAAATCCCCCAGTTTGAAGTAGATTCCGGCAAAGGTCACAATCTGCAAGAACGCAATGAGGAAGAACGGATAACCTGCGGAAAGCGTATAGAGCATGGTGGAAATACTAAATGCTATTGTAATAATCAGCGTGATTCCTGCCCTCGTCAAAATGGTATTGAACAGCTTTGTAATGGCACGCTTTGACATTCCGTCAAAGGTGGGAACCATGCTTAAAATGAAGCTTACAGGCAGGAACATAGCGTAAATGATGAATAGCACCTGCGAGAAAATCATAATGCCTGTCAGCAGGAACACGAACACGGAAATACCGATATTGAAAACAAAGAGAAAAAACACCATCCCCAAGCGGTTAATGGTTTTCGTGACAGTAAGGTTCGTGTTCTCCCTGTCCTCGATTTCCTCCACAACGATTTCTTCCCTGTCTTCTCCATTGTTGGTGTCGGGGCTGGTGGATAGTAAACTCTCCACCCGATCCGCACCAACACTCTCCATATCCGAGTTGCCGTATTGAAGCAGAAGCCACGGCTGTTTTACTTGAATGGAAAAAAGACTGTCACGGATAAGGTCTACACTGTCTTTCCCCTGGCTTTCCGAGTTTGGCATGACAATCTTTGTACCGAGTGAAAGGCTGGCATTGCTGATGTCTGCGGAAAAGTCATTGATTTTCCCGATATAGTCGGGCGCATAGGCAATAAACGCCGCTGACAGTACGAATACCGCAACAAAATTTACAACGGCATGAATGGCTTTCGTGGTTTCCCGTTTAATAAGCCCCGTATAGGCAACGTAGATTCCCACAACAAGAATCAGAATCAACAGGAATCCGATATAGAATCCCTCTGAGGAAAGTCCGTTAGGGGTAACGCCTGCAAGGGTCTGCATATTCTTTCCGATAGAATCCGCCGTTGCCGATATGAAGTCCAGTGAGTAGGCTTCCTGTATCAGATAGCCCGTTGCGTTGGAAAGATACAGGCTGATTGTCCAGATAAAATTTGTGATGGCATACAGCCCGTACATGACCTGTTTCCCGATACCGTCCAGCCAGTTCCACGGCAGCCAATCCCAGCCCGTGTCCACATAAAAATCAAGCTGGTAATTGTCCAGTGGGTACTTGCTATATTCGTTGGCGGCATTGACGGTATCATCCACCAGCCCTGCGGCATGGGCTACCGTTCCCAGCGTCGCTAACAGAAAAATGGCACTCACGAATACCAAAAGTACCGTAACTGCCACTTTTCCAAGCCGCTGCATATTCCATTTTCGTTTCCGTTCCGGCTTGCCGCCTGCCGCCGGATTCCGGTGCAGCAGATTTTTTATTTTCATTCCTCCACCTCTTTTCTGACGGGCGGTCTGGTATCAAAGGCGTGCAGCAGGTCTTCAAATATGGGATGGAACTGTATCACGCCGACACGTCCGTATAGGTCACTGATAAGGCACTGTCCATTTTCAAGGTCACGCAACCGCTTCTGGTTGTTCTCGTCCTCTGCGTCTACACCGAAGAAAGCTAGGGTCTTCTTAATCTCGTTTATGTCCGTAGAGCGGAACGCAAATTTCAAGCCGAGGTTGTTTTTCAATTTTTCATCCAGCAAATCGTCTGTGTTCTGTGTCACGAAATATACCCCTGCGTTCATGGCACGCCCAGCCCTCACTAATTTCATGGACAGGGTTTTTCCCTGCGCCACCTGTAAGAAGCTCCATGCTTCGTCAAGGTCTACAATCTTAAAAATGCTGCGGTCTGTGTGGATGAAATCAAGGGCAAAGGTACTGATAACGATTAGCATAGCCACGGATAAAAGCTCCATTGTGGTATATTCCTCAAAGCTGGTTTCCTTATCCGGCAGCACCAAATCCGCCACCTGTATGATGTTCAACTGCTTTTCAAGGCTGATGGACTGCTCCACATCCCCGTGTGAGAAAAGCAGGTGTGCAAAATCGTAATCTGTGAAAGATTCGATATGGTCGGCAATGCTTACGCTGATGGGCGTTCCCTCCACACGCAATTCCTCAATGACTTTCAGTAAGCCCCGTTCCTCACTGTTGGTTACGGCACGAATGGCTTTTCTAAGGACAGGGAACTTTTCGCCGTCACGGGAGGAAATGCCTGTAAGGAATGTGAGGATGTCGATTGCCAGCGATTCCGAATCTTTCGGATTCTCCATAATCACGTAGGGGTCAAGCAGCCCCTTGTTTTTCTCGTCCGAGGTCAGGTTGACAATGTTAATCTCGTCGGCAATTTCCGGCAGCGTTTCTTTCCAGTTCCCACGTTCTGCCTTTGGGTCTACAATAACAGCCTGTGCGCCGAACAGGACGGAGTAATAGACAATCATATTATTGGAGAATGATTTTCCGCCGCCCAGCGAGCCGACAAAAGCGGCAGCGAGGGCATTTGTCACAGAGCCTTTTACCCCCTGACTGGCGAGGGCAGGCTTCAGATACACGTTTCTTCCCGTGTCAAGGCTGTACCCCACATAGATTCCCTCATTCTCCCCCAACATCTGCGTTGCCCCGAATCCCAATCCGGCGAGGAAATCGCTTGTCACATACTGGATGTAATCATTCATATACCGTTTGCTGGCAGGCAGAAATTCCCCATGCAAGCCCAGCATATCCCCAAATGGACGCACCAGCTTCACGCTCAAATCGTCGTAGAAGTCCTTGACTTCATTACAGCGGCGTTTTAGCTCGTCAAGGTCGGGAGCTGTGACACGCACCACATAGGACAGCTTATACATGGATTCCTTGCTTTGGTCTAAGGTGGTTTCCAGCTCGTTCACACTGTCCAGTGCTTCCGCCACGTTGGAGCTGGTTTCATTGTCGCTCTGCCATGCGTGGTTATCCAAGTCTTTCAGTTCTTTCTTCTTGTTGCGGACAGTAGACAGGGCTTTTCGGTTTGCCACGATTTCCACATTCATACTGGTATCAATGGGAAAGGTAAACTGCTGTTGCTGATAGTAGAAAATTTCAGACGACGGGAAGTCCAGTTCGCCCACAATGGAATTGATGGTAAAGTAAGCGACATATGCCGTGGATTCCTCCTGCTCGATTTTCAAATACCGCTGTTTTTCTTCAATCAGACAGCGTGTCGGCTTGATAAGGTCGTAATATTTTACCAGCGTTTCCTTATCCAGTTTTTTCTTCGGCAAAAAGTATTCGTAGTCTTCGTATGCCGTTCCTGTCTGCCCGTAAAGGTGTTCTATGAGATAGCCAAAATCGTCCTTGTCCAGACGGCGGATTTTAAAGCGGCGGGAGATTTTATTTTCCAATAGTTTTTCCATCTTAGAGAAACGCCAGATTTCATCATTGTTCATGGTAACAAAATCTCCCATGAGCTTATGGTTCACATCATGGATGAAGTCAGAAAAGGCGTTTGCAGCTTCTTTTCCCACACTTTTTAAGGTGACTTCCTGCTCATTCAGAATCAGCTTAAAGCCGATAAAAAAGCGGTAGTCCACTTGATTTTCCCCAATCATGGAAATAAGGGCTTCGGTCTGTGCGTTGATTTTTTCATAGGCAATTTCTTTCAGCCTGCCGGACACTTCCTTTTTAGAGCGTTCCTGCGCCGCCCGTATGCTGGATTCTGTGCTAATCTGCAAGGCGTGGATTCTTCCGTCACGGTTCTGTGCGATTAACTGCCGAAAGGAATCATGCACTTGATATTTCTGTTCTGGACTAAGGAACGAATAATTGTAGGGAAGCAGTTCATAGTAAGCAAAACATTCCCCGTCGTTGTTCCACACCAGATTGTTTTCGATATATTTAATCGGATATGCCATAAATTTCACTCCTAACTGCCATGATGGATTCTGCCGGATAGTCTTTCCCCAGATTCACGGTCTTTCCTGCATAGGTCAGTTTCGGGCGCACCAGATAGGCGATAATGGATTTCAGAAAGCCGTAAGGTTTCTTCCCATCAAAGGTTTTCTGGCACATGAACCATGTAAGCGCAAGGGGAATCCCAAAGTATTTGAGGAAAGCCCCGTCTATCATGGACAGCGGTGGCACATTCCCAAGCAGCATGACAGCAAACAGCGATACCACAAACCACGTCATTTGCGTAAACGTGATGGGGAACGGCAGCTTGAAATCATTGATGGAATAAAGTACCTTTTCCACCGACCAGATACTTGTATAGCTTCGGATTTTCTTCATGTAATCAGTCCTTTCATATATTAGTGTGGGGCAGCATGGACGCCGCCCCGAAAAACAAAGAATCTGCCAGAACAGCCCTGTCGGGTTGTGATCTGCCAGATTCTTAACGAGTGACTTCAAATACGCCGTGGTTCGTGACTACAAAACTGCCGCTGATTTCAAGGTCACGCCCGTAGGCTTCATAGTCAATGTAGTTTTGCAGGTTTGCCGGAACTTCGCCCAAAGCCCCTGTTTCTTCAATGAAATAACGTGCCACATCCGCCATGTCCTCACAGTCGGGATAATGGATAATGTCGTCTTCATGCTCACACAATTCTTCGATACCACCGAAATAGGATTGCAGTTCGTGAAGCTCTGCCTGTATATCCTCCGGTAAGTCCTCCACCATTTCACATAAGCGGTTTACTTCCTCAATAGGCGTGTACTCGTCGATTTCAAAGGGCAGTTCATAGTCATGGATAGCGTATTCTTCGTATTCATCATTCAAACCGATACGCTCTTTCACTTCGTCAAAATCAATGGGCGGTGTGAACCATGCCCCGACCAATTCACCCTCGTTGTATTTGCCTAAGTTGGCAATATAGATTCTCATTTCTTCGATAGTGCGTCACATCCTTTCTTTTGAAA
>CANSCI010000051.1 GCA_947645355.1 uncultured Dorea sp.
CATATCCGAACATGAGGAATCCAGTCAAAAAGTATTTTTTGACGGACAGATTTACAGTATCGGGCAGAAAGAGGATGAACCTATGAAGAGGAGTTTCAGAGCTGAAATTCGAGATGAGTTCCGAAGAAATGAGAAAAAACATTATCTAAAAAAATGCCGGGAACATGTAAGATACATGATTCCCGGCATTTTTATTGATTTTATTAATGCTGATCCATTCCGCATGCAGCGGCTTTGGCAATAAGACAGCGGTCATTCATCACCGCATCATAAAATCGGAATCCGCCGGAGAAATTATAAGCTTCATAACCGTTTCCTTCCAGAATACGTGCGGCAATATAGCTTCGAAGCCCGCTTTGGCAGATCACGTAAACAGGCTTTTTCTCTTCAAGCTCATTTAGACGTTCCCGAAGTTCATCTACCGGGATATTACGAAATCCTTCTATGTGCCCTCTGTTATATTCAGCAGTTGTCCTGACATCCAGCAGCACAGCACTTCCGTCACGAGGCAGGGCAGTGGTGTCATCCAGATGCCATTGCTTTAGAATTCCTTTGGAAATATTGTCAATCATAAAACCAGCCATGTTTACAGGATCCTTTGCAGAAGAATAAGGCGGTGCATAAGCAAGATCCAGGTCTTTTAGCTGAATCGCCGTAAGTCCTGCATGAATAGCAGCAGCCAGTACGTCGATGCGTTTGTCGGCGCCTTCATATCCCACAATCTGGGCACCCAGCAGGCGGTACGTCTCCTTTTCAAAAACAATCTTCATAGTCATGAGTTTACCGCCGGGATAGTATCCGGCATGGCTCATAGGAGAAAGAATAACTGTATCCGTATTAAAGCCTGCTTTGCGGGCATTAGTTTCATTTATTCCGGTTACGGCAGCAGTCATGTCAAAGACTTTTATAACAGAGCTGCCCTGGCTGCCCGAATACCGGCTGTCACCGCCGCAGATATTATCTGCAATAATGCG
Source organism: uncultured Dorea sp. (assembly GCA_947645355.1). Lineage (GTDB taxonomy): Bacteria > Bacillota > Clostridia > Lachnospirales > Lachnospiraceae > Dorea_D. The sequence continues at coordinate 975 of CANSCI010000051.1, forward strand.
CCCTTGTTTGTTGGCGGGTCCGGCAAGAGAGATCAAAACATCCTGTCCGGTCACATAATGCTTTACCTGAACTGCGTCCCCTGCGGCATAAATATCCGGCACAGAAGTTTCCATACGGTCATTGACTACAATACTGCCTTTTATTCCTAATTCAAGGCCTGCTTTTTCAGCAAGATATGTATCCGGAACAACACCGATGGCCAGAACTACCATATCCGCATGCAGCGGTTTTTCGTCTTTCAGCAGGACGTCTATGCCGCCGTCCCTTTCTTCAAATCCTTCCACGGTACGCCCAAGGGTCAAAGTTACGCCATGCCTGCGCATTTCATTGTGTATAAAGGAAGCCATATCTGCATCAAAAGGATTCATAAGCTGTTTCGGGCGTTGTACGATTGTCACGTCCATGCCGAGTTCCCGCAAATTCTCTGCCAATTCCAGACCAATAAAGCCGCCGCCGGCCAGAATTACCGATTTCGGATGGTTCTGATTGATATATTCCTTAATGCGGAAGGTGTCCTCCACCGTACGCAGGGTAAAAAGCTTTTCAATACCCACCCCAGGAAGACGCGGCCGCGCAGGTTTCGCACCGGGAGAAAGAATCAATTTATCATATGTCTCTTCGAATTCTTCCCCGCTTTCCAGATTTTTTACAGAAACTGTTTTTTGTTCCGGATGAATATCAATGACTTCATGGTGAATCTTCATGTCTATCCGGAAACGTGAAAAAAAGCTTTCCGGGGTTTGAAGGGTCAACTCTTCCGGATCTGTGATTACGTCCCCGATATAATAAGGAAGTCCGCAATTTGCATAGGAAATATATCCCGAACGTTCAAAAACAACAATTTCAGCTTTCTCATCTAATCTGCGAATACGTGCGGCAGCAGTTGCACCGCCTGCCACACCTCCTACAATCACTATTTTCATATTAACGTACCACCTTTCCTGAATATGCGGCAATGCCGCCGATGTTGGTTACATTAGTATATCCCATGCGCTGCAGCATGCTTACCGCCCGGCTGCTTCTTGCACCGGAGTGACAATAGACATATAATGGTGTCTCTTTCTTCTTGGTTATTGATTCAATTTCACCGATTGTCTGCAGTGATACATTTTTGCTTCCGGGAATGTGCCCTTCCTTATATTCCTGCGGGGTACGGACATCTAACAGTACAGCGCCCGGTACTGTATGATATTCTTTTATTCCCAGGTTGATGTCCTTTGGTTTAAAAATATCCAAAAATCCCATATCTATGATCCTCCATGTTTTTTATAAATTTAATATAGCAGGCATCGTTGGATTATTCTGTGATTTTGTCACATTATTATGAGATTATAAGTCCGAGGGGCAGGGAGCCGTTTCTTCCCCTTCATAGTCCTGGATTGCCTGTTCATAGTAGCGGCATTTGTATTCCAGGAGCGCGAGGGTCTTCTGCATTTCTTCTATCTGTTTTTTGACGGCATCCCGCCGGGAGCGGAATAACTGAAGCCGCCCGGTGAGGGATTCCATATTGTTCTGCTGGGCCATGTCAATAAAATTCTTGATTTCTTTAATGGAGAGGCCGGATTTCTTCAGACATTCTATGATCCTCAGCCATTCAAGATCTTTGTCGGAAAACATGCGGATGCCTCCGCTGGAACGTTCCACGAAGGGGAGCAGCCCCTCTTTATCGTAGTATCGGAGTGTAGAAGCAGGTACGCCTAACATTTTTGCCATTTCACCAACTGTATATAACATAAGATCTCTCCCTGAAAATAATTTTAATAAATATTAAAAATTTCTCTTGACTTAAAGTGCACTTTAAGTAGTATCTTTAACTTGAACTTATTATAAGTGGTTTAAATTTGAAAGTCAATGAAAATATGCAAGGAGGTTTTTGGTAATGAACAAAGTATTGGTAGCTTATTTTAGTGCAAGCAAAGAGACGGCCAGAGTGGCGGAGCGGTTGGCGAAGGAAATAGGAGCTGAATTGTTTGAAATCGAACCGGAGATTCCTTATACAGACGCAGACCTTGACTGGCAGGACAGAAACAGCAGAAGCTCTGTAGAGATGAATGATACAGGCAGTCGTCCGGCAATCCGTTCCAGGGTAGAGGATATGGACAAGTATGATATTGTATTCATCGGATTCCCGGTGTGGTGGTACAGAGAGCCGTCTATCATCGATACCTTTATGGAGGCTTATGATTTCAGCGGGAAAACAGTTGTCCCATTTGCCACATCCGGCGGCAGCCCGATCGGTAATTCCGGGAAAAATATGCAGGCTCTGGCACCGGGTGCGAAGGTTGCAGGCGGGAAAAGATTATCTTCCGGCATATCTGGTAAGGCGCTTGCTGACTGGGCATCCGAGTGGATCTAAAGCAAGATAATAAGTAAATGGAGGAGAGACGACGATGAAAAAAAGAACAGTACAACGTTTACTGGCGGCAGCGCTTACCCTGACTATGCTCGGAGGATGCCTTGGAGGATGCGGAAAAAGGAGAATAAGGAAGGGGAGGACGGAAAGATAACGATCACAGTCCAGACCTGGAATCCGGGCGAGGGGGAGATGATGGATCAGATTATCGCAGAGTTTGTGCCGGGATTAACTACTCCTCCTACTTGACGCAGCTTCGGATAGAGGAAGCAAAGTCATTGCTTGTATCGACGCCGAAAACCATAGCGGGGATCGCAGATTTGCCGGAAATTTGATTTCTTATACATGGTATATTTACCTCTTTTTGATTCATAAATGTTGACATATAATTGCAGGATAATTATAATATAATTATGGAATATATAAAATTTGAGTGGGATACTAACAAAAATGAAATTAAAAAAAGGAAACATAAAATATCTTTTGAGGAAGCTCAGACAGTATTTTATGACTCAGAGGCTCTTGTAATTGATGATCCGGAGCATTCCGAACAAGAGGACAGATTTATTATTCTTGGTCTTAGCAAAAAGGCGAATCTGCTTGTGGTATGTCATTGTTACCGGGAGTCTGATTTTGTTATACGTATTATATCTGCCAGAAAAGCAACTACTACAGAAATAAGATATTATCATGAATCATAGGAGGTATTGTTATGCAGGAAGAATATGATTTTAGTAAGGCTCGTAAAAATCCTTATGCTAATAAGCTAAAGAAACAGATCACCATTAATATTGATACAGATACGATAGATTACTTTAAAGCGCAGTCTCGGTTTTGCGGCATTCCATATCAAACACTTATTAATTTATATCTTTCGGACTGTGCAGAGAAAAAGAAGCAATTACAAATAAATTGGAATTGATTATTATAAACCTGTTGAAATATACGTTCAGCAATAATGAGGGATTATGATTCGGCCGAATCATAATCCCTCTATTTTTGCGGCTTCATAAAAAATCTGACTTAGGACTAACCTTTTAGATGAGCCAGTCGTTATATTATATAGAAGCACGCAAGGAAGGAGGAAGCCATGAGCCCGGATTTCCTGTTCATACAGAAAATAAAAAACGGAGACACAGAAGCGGGGGAGCAGCTGATTCAGAAGTATTATCGCTCTATATATCAGTATTGCTTTCTGCATATCCGCGACCAAAGTATTGCCGAGGATATGGCACAGGAAACCTTTGTGCGTTTCTTTGAATCCCTGGGGATGTATACCGCTTATGGAAAAACAAGAAGTTATCTGTACCGTATCGCGGGAAATATCATCAAGGATTATTACAAAAAGAGAAAAGAAGTTCCGGTGGATATCATCCCGGAAATCCCGGGAAATGATATGGCGGACGTCGAGATCCGGCTGGATGTGGAACAGGCGGTAGATCGTTTGCCGGAGGAACTAAGGGAGACTGCAATTTTATTTTTCTTTCAGGAATTAAAACAGCGGGAGATAGCGGACCTGCTGGATATCAAGCTGTCACTTGTAAAATATCGTGTGGGCAGAGCAAAAAAATTACTGTCAGAAAGTCTGGGGGTGTGAGGCGGATGAAAGAGTATGAAAAAAGAATTGCGGATTATAAAGATCTGATACAAAAACAATATGTCCGGGAATCTGCTGTCCGGGGGGCGGCTGTCCGGTGCCGCAGCATATTGGCCGTACAGGGGGGGGACAGCCTTTCTTATTTTGAATTTTTATATGAGCAGTCCAGGTTTATCAAAAAAAGATGGTGGGGACTGCAGGGAGGGATCTTGTTTCTGCTCTGGTTCATTTTAAAGGATTTTGGGGGCATGGGGGATATGGAACGGGTAACCGGGGTGTTGGCAGCATCATTTGCTGTCCTGGTTATTCCGGAAATATGGAAGAACCGCAGATTTTCGGCTATGGAGGTGGAATGCGCGTCGTATTATACCCTGCGGCAGATCTGCGGGGCGAGGATTCTGTTATTTGCAATTGCGGATCTGTCTATGATCACCGTCTTTCTGCTGGCAGTCTTTCGCACAATGGAGGTGTCTGCCTATGAGGTGGCTATTAATTTTCTGGTTCCGTTCAATGTTTCCGGGTGTATCTGTTTTCGGACGTTCTGCAGCGGAAAATTCGAGATGGAGTATGCGGCGGTTCTGGTAAGCGCGGTGTGGACAGGAATCTGGCTGGCCGTGGTAACCTGCGATTCGATTTACAATATCATTGCCGGGCCGGTCTGGCTGGCGCTGGCCGTGTTGTCTTTTGTATATTTGGTTTATTGTATTTACAGGTCGCAGGTATGCTGCGACAGGATCTGGGAGGAAAACGATTATGGGATTAAAGCTTGATAACGTATCAAAGGAATATGCCGGTGTGCAGGCCGTGGATCATGTCACTTATTCAATGAAAAGGGGGGTATATGGGCTTTTGGGCGTAAACGGTGCAGGTAAGACTACGCTTATGCGGATGCTTTGTACCATTATCCGGCCGACACATGGAGAGATTACGTGGAACGGGAGGGATATCTTTGAAGCAGGGGCAGATTATCGGCAGATCTTAGGATATCTGCCGCAGAATTTTGGTTATTACCCGGATCTGTCTATCTACGATTATCTGATGTATATTGCATCTATCAAAGGGATCCGCCCCGCTGCTGCCGAGAAAAGAGCAGATCGGCTGCTGGGTCAGGTGGGCCTGTCGAGGTATAAAAAAAGGAAGATGAAAACGCTGTCCGGTGGAATGGTGAGGCGCGCCGGGATTGCCCAGGCGATGTTAAATAACCCCAAGATACTGGTACTCGACGAACCCACTGCCGGACTTGACCCGAATGAAAGGATCCGTTTTCGCAACCTGATCAGTGAATTGGCGGAGGATCGGCTGGTGCTGCTCTCTACACATATTGTGTCAGATGTTGAATTTATTGCGAATGAGATCGTGCTGATGAAGGACGGGAGATTCTTTTTTACCGGAACTGCGGAGGAATTGGTCTCCTCTATGGGAGAAGCTGTCTGGAACTGTACGGTTCCTAAGAAAGAAGTAAATCATTATCTAAAGCAATATCCGGTAGCTAATGTAAAGACCATACCGGGCGGCGCGGAGCTCAGGATTCTCTGCAAAGAGAAGCCAACGGAGCATGCAGTACACGATGACGCCACGTTGGAGGACGCGTTCTTCCTGTATTTTGGCGAAAAGGCAGGTGATAAAATTGATACTGAAGTATGAGCTGAAAAAAATATTTTCTAAAAAGATCAACAAAATAGTGCTTATCACTGCCATGCTGCTTGCCGTTGTGTTCAGCGGCTTCGCCATTACAAGCGTCCGTTGCAGTGACAGGGAGGGTGTGGTGCATACCGGGGTTACAGCAGCCAGGAAGCTTGCAGCTGACAAAAATAAATGGAAAGGAAAGTTGACAGAAGAGAAGCTTGCAGAAGTTGTAAAAAGCAGGCAGGAGTATAACAAGAAATACGGAGAGGCGATACCGGATGAAGAATATGGGAAAACGATACAATCTTATAATGATATCTGTGCATTTCTGATATCCGTACTGACACCTGATTCGGAATATGACGGGAACGTACTGTATCAGCTGACAGAGAAGCAGACAGAAGATATTTATGTTGTTTATCAGGATCATATCCGAAAGATGGTTGAAGAGTACGGAGAAACAAAAGAGCAGCAAAAATTTCTTAAGAAACAATATGCAAAGATACAGATTCCTCCTGTATACAAATCGGCTGATTCCTGGGGCACAATGGTGCTCTATGCGGAAACCTATGGAATTATCCTGGCTGTGATCTGTGGATTTTTGGCGGCGGGGATATTTGCCGAGGAATTTCATAACCATGCGGATGCCGTATTTTTCGCTGCAAAATATAGGCGCACAAAGGCAGCGAAGAGCAAAGTCATAGCGGGCTTGCTTGTGACAACAATCGTCTATTGGGTCGGAATGGGGCTTTTGTCTTTGATTTCCTTCGGGGTGATGGGGGTCAGCGGTTTCGGCACGCCGTATCAGTTAGAACAGCCTTACAGCATCTATCCTATGACCTACGGACAGTATTATCTGCTTGCGGTGGTGTGCGGTTATATTGCGAGCCTGCTTGCAGCGTCGGTGACAATGCTTACCGCGGCGAAGATGCGTACTGCCAGTGTGGCTGTCTGTATCCCCTTTTTTCTGTTTTGTGTGATGCCCTTTATCGGAAGGATGTTTGCGTCTTATTTTGTATTCTTCCGTCTGACGCCGGATCTGCTTTTAAATGTTATGGGGTGCGTAAAAGATCTGAAGCTTTTTCAGGTGGGCGGCATTGTGTTTCGGCAGGTTCCGGTTCTTATGCTGCTGTATGCGGTGATTTCGGTCTTGTTGCTGCCGTTTGTGTACAAAAGCTACTGTGGGTATGGACTAAAAAAGAAATAACAAAGCCGGCGTCCGGCAGGGGCTGTCTGTTCGGATCTCCCTTACCGTACGCCGTTATTTCCTTTATCTACAGATTTCTGGATTTCTCCGCTGCCACATTTACGCAGTCGATGACAGAAGCTCTCATACCGCCCCGCTCCAGCGCCTCGCAGCCTTCGATAGTCGTTCCGCCGGGGGAAGTCACCATATCTTTCAGCTCGCCGGGGTGGATGCCCATCTCCAGGATCATCTTGGCGGTTCCCAGGCAGGTCTGTGCTGCCAGCCGGTATGCGGTGGCTCTCGGGAGGCCTTGTTTCACGCCGCCGTCGGAGAGCGCTTCGATAAACATAGCCGCGTAAGCCGGGCCGCCGCCGCTTAAGCCGCATACGGCATCGATCAGATGCTCGGGGATCATCTCCACCACACCGATGGCTTCATAGATGGTTTTCGCATCTGCAAGCTCTGCCTCTGTGAAATCATTGTCGGAGCACAGGGCAAAGGCGCCCTCATAGACCATGGCCGGTGTGTTGGGCATAATCCGCAGGATCCTCGGGGTTCCCTGAATCATGTTCTGAAGGCGTTCTACAGTTACACCTGCCACAATGGACATCATGGCTTTGCCGTCCAGGGCATCTTTGCACATGCCCAGCGCCTCTGCCGCGTTCTGCGGTTTTACCGCCAGCAGGATGATGTCTGCGCTTTTGCAGACTGCCTGGTCATCGGCAGCCAGGTTTACACCCCATTCTTTTGCCTTTTCCATCATTGCCGGGTTAATATCGTAAACAAATGCGTTTTCCTTTGGGAGCACGCCGCTTTTCACCGCCCCGTAGAGGATCGCGCCGCCCATGTTGCCGCACCCGATAATTCCTATTTTCTTCGTTACCATAATAACATTCCTCCTTTTCCTGCATCAAAATCAAGATTTCCCATTGTATGTAATATTAGTTTTTAATGTGCCCTGTGATAATCCCAGATCCTTGAAAATCCGTCCGGGGTCTCCATTAAAAGCTTTGTCCCTTCGGCCATGCACCTTGCGGCGTAGAGCATGCCTTTGTGCCCGATGCTCATGCCGGCCTGCCTGGCAGCAGCCCAATGGTGCAGGGCGGTTCCACGGCACATTGCGGCCGCGCTGACAGTGATCAGAGGGACGGTATGGCTGACCTGAGAGGCGTCTGTTCCGATAGAGATGGGTACAGGTTCGTCTTCCAGCGGTTCCAATCCCCCGAAATAGATGCCGTCATTGGAAAGTCCGGCTTCTTTTGTGATCTCTGCCGCCAGATTCAGTTCGTCCTGTGTATATTCCGGAGTGGGAATCTGTGCCATTGCCTGATAGAAGATCTCTGTCAGAGGACGGTTGATCTTCATCTCCCGGCAGCTTTTTACAAGCTCAATGTCAACAGTAGTTCCGGTCATCAAAGCGGCGCCTCTTGCGCAGTCGTCCACCCGGCTGCTGGCGTCCTCTGTGCGGGAGCGCTTACTTGAGCGGATGAAATAATTCGTCTTTGCGGTATCGGGGACGACGTTGGCGGGTATGTGATTGTCCAGATAGGCGTAGTGCATCCGCACGTCCCCCGGCACATGCTCTCGAAGGTAATTCACACCAATATTCATAAGTTCTGCCGCATCCAGCGCACTTCTGCCTTCTTCCGGTGATTTGGAGGCGTGGGCGCTGACGCCGTGGAAAGTATAGTTCTTAATGTCCTGAGCCTGCCAGATATCGTTGCTCACCCGGTTCCGGTCAAAGGGATGCCAGGTAACTGCCGCATCCAGGCTGTCAAAAATTCCTGCTTTGTCCATAACGATCTTGCCGGACATGATCTCCTCGGCCGGGCATCCGTATACCCGGATAGTTCCCTGTGCCCCCGTATGTTCCATATCAGTTTTCAGTGCACATGCAGCTGCGCACACGGCAGTTCCAAGCAGATTGTGTCCGCAGGCATGCCCGATTCCTGCCAGTGCATCATACTCTGCAAGGAATCCGATCACAGGCTTTCCCCTGCCCCACTGGGCGGTAAATGCGGTGTCAATTCCTGCTGTTTTATCTGAGATGACGAAGCCATTTTTCTCTAAAAATCCGGACAGGCATTTTGAGGCCAGATGCTCTTCGTAAGCCAGCTCCGGGTTCCTGAAAATATAGTCGGCTGTCTGGATGAGTTCTGTTTCATGGCGGGAGATCCAGGCGGCAATGATGGTTTCTGTGTTCTGTAGATCACTCATAAAGGTTCCTTTCTTAGGGCTGTGAAATACGGCGCCCAAAATACAAGAGAAGCGGGTCAGAATAGGCCGGGGTCAATGTCCGTAAGTACCGTCAGATATTCTTCCCCGAAGGTTTCTGCGTAATCCTTAAGAGCAAGATCTACGGCCCGCTTTCCGTCTTCACCCAGTTTCTCAATTAACACCTTGCTGAGTGTATGCTTCAGATGTGCCGTGTGAAAATTAAAATCCTGCATACAGGAGCTTCCAAGTTCCTGTTTCTTTTTGGCCAGCGCGGTTACCTCCTCCGGGGACAGGGGGTGTCCCCAGTCGAATTCGCATCGGCTGCCTCCCCAGCTTAAGGATGCGACGGTGGGAGTGCAGACAAAATCAGGGCGGAACCCCTGATAGACGGCATTGTCTACATTTACACAGTAATATTTGCCGTATTCGGTGATATTGTGCTTTTTCCAGGCGTCGCACCAGGCACATTTTGCAATGTATGTCTGCAGCGTAGGCTCTGTGCGAAGTGTCCCGAATTCCATCTGTCCGTCATAGTCCGGTCTCCATTCGCCATAGGCCTGGTTGGTCATGGTGGTCAATTCATCCCCGCGGGCCAATGCATTGGCCGCCATACGGGCGCCGCGCTCATTGCCGTATACGGTCATGCCATGAAGAATAGCCTCCTTTCCCTTTTCACCGCAGAGCCGGATGGCCTGTCTTGCGAGAAATGCGAACATCATCGCGTGGTGTTCGATTTTGCAGTTTACAGATGCATTTTCCATAATTTTTGTTTCCTCCTTGTCCGCCGGAGATAAACGGCATTGAAATAAAATCCGTTCGTTGTCTTCACGGCATTTTTATTAAAAGGAAGGACATACTTCAAAAACAAAGTTTGAAATATGTCCCTGTCTCTTTTATTCTCTCCCGAGCGGAGCGCTCTGTATTCGTGTTTAACGATGGTGTCCGCCGTGATGGCCGCGCCCGTGGTGTCCGCCAAAGCGACCGCTGCTATAAGCCTGGCCATTCCCATTACTGCTGCCGTAAGCCTGGCTATTACCCCGGTCGACGATGCAGTTATCGCAGAAACCATCATTGTCGGTGTCCGTATAATTCCCGCAGATACCATTGCCGTCAGTGTAGGTGCAGCCATTTTCAAAATGACTGCATACATTGTCGCGGACAGTATTGATCTGTCTGCAGATGCCTTTGAAATAGCCGCAGGCACCATTATTGTATGCGTCGACATAGTTCCGGCGGCATCCCGAACCGGCGGCAAGTACACTTGTCGTTTCAAATGATAAAATAGTTATAAATGCCAAAATGCCGATCAACATTTTTTTCATAGAGACTCCTCCATTCATTTTTACAAATTGATTCTATAGGGCATTATACTACATTTATAAAAAAATTGCATTATGAAATTCCCCAAATTTGAGTCCGTGTTATGGCAAGAAGAGTATCAACAGGCATACCTTATCGGACGAAAGTCCGCCAGCCCGGAGGGGGCATGAATTACTTGAATTTTTGCGGTGCATAATTGTGAGGAAGAGTAATCTATGATAAACTTATCGTGTGGCTTATTGTGATTGGGAAACGAGGTACAATATGGACAATGCATTTGGAAAAATACTTCGGGAACAGGTAGAAGCAGCGGGGATAAAGGAGAGTGAACTGGCCGGTGCACTTGGCTATGATCCTACATATATCAGTAAATGGATGAACGGCAGCAAGCTGCCGTCGGCAAAGAATGCACAGAGGATCATCGGCCAGATCGCGGAATATTTGTCACGGAGGGCAGCAGATGGAGACAGTGAGACGAGGAAACAGAAGTTATATGCAGAGCTTCGTCTGGCCTATGACTGTGCCGGCAGCTCTCAGAATTTTCAAAGCTGTCAGAATGGACAGATGTCATTTCTGAACAGCCATAAGGAGCTTTTGCGGCTGACGCAGGCGGCTTGCCGTCAGGCGCTGAACCTCTGTGGACATCACATTTCTATTGAGGCAACTTTTGATCTTTTTCAGCTGTACGGCAAAGGTTTCCAAAGGCTGATGGAAGAAATCCATACCATGGGTGCGAAGCGTGTGGAGCTTAAGCTTGCTCTTGAGCCTGAGACACTGACCGGAAACTATTATTTCTATACGACATCGATCCTGAATATTATCGGATGCCTGGATTTTGTTGAGATGTCTATTGTATGCCGGAAGCCGGAGCAGCCGAAGCTTCTTGTGGTCAACCAGATTTTTTGTCTGCAGGTTCTGTGGCAGTTCGACGGGGAGATCGCGGCAGCGTTCTCCATGCAGGAAGAAGTTATTAGAAAGTTTACTGATGTCTGCAGCCATGTTGCGGGTGCATCAGAGAAGCTTTTGGATTATGCGGATCCCGAGAGCCTGAAGCGTACCAATGTACAGCTGGATTCCTATTCTGACCGCCGGCAATGGCTGTTTTTCAATGAATCGCCGGCAATGTTGTTTCCTGCGGATATTATGGAAATGTTTATTTCAAATGCTGACAGCAAGGATTATGCCAGATATCTTGAGAAACTAAAAAATGTCTTTGAGAAAAGAACGCGCCGGTCAAGGATTGACCTTGTCATCTATTCTTCTATGCTGAACAAGTACTTGACAGACGGCAAGGTAAGTGTGGGAAATTGTTTCCAGCAGCTGACCCAGGAACAGGTTTACAGCCATCTGAGGTATCTGAGTGAAGTAATGACATCCAATCCACAGTTTCGGCTGTATCTGATCAGGGATACGGTTGTATTGAGCGAAGAATTAAGAGATACGCCGTCGATTTTTCTGGATACCTATTCTGTGAATATAGAGAATTCAAAAAACAGAGCCAATGCCAACTATCACATTTCTACTTATCCGGGGATGCGGGAGGTATTTCAGCAGTTTTTTGAAAATCTGCTGGCGCAGTCATATTGTCTGGAATTGACGGCGGAGGATCTTTTGAGGTATCTGTAACATCGAAAAGTTGGGATTGTACGGCCGTAGATATTGAATGAATCAAAGAGGCATGAATTTCTTGAATTCATGCCCTGTTTTTTTATATATCAGGAAGTCAGAAATGGTTTTGCGAATCGCTAAATATTCAGAAAATACAAATGGTAAAAATATAAATTCAGACGAGTTCAATTATCAATCCAGAAAAATTAGGGTAAACTGGAGTCAGGAAAAATAAAAAGGAGGTATTCGACATGGAAGACAAAAAAATGAACATTGGACAGATCATAGCGATCGGCGGTGCGTTCATGGGCTTTGTCATCGGCTCCAGTTTTGCTTCAGGTCAGGAATGTATGCAGTATTTTACCGGTTTTGGCCTGCTTGGAAGCGTCGGCGCCGGAATCATAGCATTAATCATATACGTATGGTTTGTCTGTGTGATTGTCGAAGACGGAAGGAAACTGAAGCTTAATAACTCTGGAAAAATGTTTAATTTTTATCTGGGGAAATACCTTGGATTTGCATTGGAGTGGTTTACACCGATCATGCTGTTTTTCGTTTACTCCATGATGATCTCGGGAGCAGGCTCCACCTTTGAGGAGTATTACGGAGTGAACGGCAATATCGGGCGTGCCATTATGATTGCGGCTTCATTGGGGACGGTGCTGTTAGGGCTGAACAAGCTGGTTAAGATCGTAGGCTACATTGCCCCGGTGCTTCTTGTGGTGACAATGGTGATCGGTGTGGTATCCATCGTGAATAATCCTGAGGGGATCGCCATGGCAGATCAGAGTCTTAAAGAGGTGCAGGTAAATACAAACTTTAACAACTGGATCTTGTCGGGACTGATGTACGGTGCATATACGGTTACAGGTGTTGTTCCATATCTGGCGGATATCGGTAAATCAACTGCGACCAATAAGAAGAATTCCTTCTGGGGCGGTGTGTTTGGCGGCGGTGCATTCCTGATTGCGGTTATGATCCTGAATTTTGGTCTGCTGGCAAATATTAAGGATGTCTATAATCTTGAGATCCCGTCTCTGTTTGTAGCGGCATCCATAAGCCCGGTGTTCGGAAATATCTTTTCCGTACTGCTGCTCCTTGGAATCTACACGACAGCGGTACCGATGCTCTATACGGTCTGCAATAAGATTTCCTCGGATGCAAAGAGCAATGCCTATCGGATCGCGGCAATCGTGACGGCCATTGTCAGTATCTTCGGCGGACAGCTGTCATTCTCCACAATGATCAGTATTATCTATCCGATCTCAGGATACGCAGGGCTTGTGATCTTTGCAGGGATGATTTACACAAAATACATTAAAAGAAGAAAATATGAAGAGTTCGATGAAAACGATGTTTTGATCAAGAAAATGTAGTGAGGAGGTTTTTATTTATGAAGAAAGTATTAGTGACCGGCGGTACGCAGGGTGTCGGATTAGAGACGGTAAAATTATTGGTGGAACAGGGGTATGAGGTTCATATTACATACCGGCGTTCGGCCGCAAAGGCAGAGGAACTTATGAAGGAGTATCCGGGCAGGGTATTTGCCCACAAGCTGGACCAGGGAAAATTAGAAGAGATCGAGCAGGCGGATTTCCTCACGGAGCATGAATGGTACGGAGTGATTTTTAATGCAGCCCTTGGCTCCGGAACGGTGAAGGAGTATGCCGAGCAGGGCGATCCGCTGAAGGCAGCCAATGATGTGGCTATGATGATGGTAAATGCGTTGGGGCCTCTGTGGATCTACAAGAAGATCCTGCCTGTGCTTGAGGCAAAGAAGGAAAAATCCAAGCTTGTCTTTATCTCGTCGGTAGGCGGAGGGATCGCGTGCTTCCCGAAATTTACTTTAAGCGACGGTATGAGCAAATGTGCAGTTGCGTATCTGGCAAAGCAGGCAGCGGCAGAAAATACACATACGCTGATCGATGTATTCTGCATCAGCCCGGGAGCCATCGAGACGCCGATGTTCTATTCCAGTACATTAAAAAATATGTCCCCGGAGGAACGGGAGGCCTTTGATGCGGCGCAGGCGAAGAAACGCCTGATCCAGCCGACGGAGATTGCGTTCTGGCTGGGACAGCTTTTGAGAGACGAATCTACCGTTATGCACGGCTGCAATATCGACGCTACTATGGGGCTTGGCGTGCGTCCGGGCATCCAGACGGAAGCAGGGCTTGAGCACAACTAAGGGAAGGAGTGAACAACAGATGCTTGAATACTTATCCGAACGAGGGAAAAAATGGGTCAGAACACTGCCGCCCCTTGTGAAAGCACATTTTGATAATTTCTACAATATGTACGACAAGGAGAAGAACCCGAAAGGCCTGGTCAACATGGGAACCGCAGAGAGTCATCTTGTCAACAAGGAGGTCTGCGACCTGCTGAGAAAGTCGGCAGAGCATATGGATCTGACCGGGTATAATATCCATTACAATAAATTCGAGGGCAGCGACGAGTTCCGCACAGCTATTGCAAACCACTGGCAGAAAATCATATTTGGCGAGGACAGTGATGTAATTCTTGGAAAGGAACAGGTGGCAGCCTGTGCGGGCTGCACCGTTGCCCTGGAGACGCTGGCGACCCTGCTTGCGGAGCCTGGAGATGCATTTTTGATCCCGGCGCCGTATTATTCCAGCTTTGTGGATGACATTAATGAACGGGCCGGGGTGCTTGCCATTGGTGTGCCCTGTGATGAGACCCTTTCCCGGGATGCATTTGAGAAGGCTTATGAGGAGACTGCCAGGGAAGGAAAACGGGTGCGGGCGATCTTGTTCTCGTCACCGAACAACCCTATCGGAATCGTCTATAAGGAAGAGGCGGTCCGCGGACTGCTGGATTTTGCCATGGAGCATGATCTGGACGTGATCTCCGATGAGATCTATGCCCAGACGGTATTTGACCCGGAAGCAAACTTTGTAAGTACGATGAAGCTGGTACCTGCGTCCTACCGGCACAGAGTCCATGTGACCAGCAGTTTTGCAAAGGATTTTGTGTTGTCCGGATTCCGGACGGGCATGTGCTTCTCCTTTAATCCAAGCATTATCCAGGGCTTTGCGTCCATTACCTACTACTCCAGCGTATCCTCCCACACCCAGTCTCTTCTGACAGCGCTTCTGAAGGAACCGGAGCTTGGAGACATCATGGAATTGTCGAGAAGAAGGCTTGCAAAGGCTTACCATATCTTCAGCGAAGGGCTTGCGGATATGGGGATTCCGACTATGAAGAGCCAGGCAGGCATTTTTGTAATGGCAGATTTCTCGGATTATCTGGAAAAACAGGAATTCGCGGCAGAGCAAGTCCTGTGGGAAAAGATATACAACGAATTGATGATCAATGTCTCGCCGGGGCAGCTGTTCGGCTGCAGCAGGCCGGGCTGGTTCCGGGCATGCTACGCTTTTGACGAGGACACGGTAGAAGAGGCGTGCCGTCGGCTTCGGACATTGAAAAAAGTGAATTAGACATAATAATAAACCCCTTTCATAGACAATGTAAATGTCTGAGGAAAGGGGTTTTTGCTCTGCTATGGTCTTAAGCCCAGGCCGCCCTCCAGGGTGATCGTCTCGCCTGTCATGTATTTGAAATCCGGTGAAGCGAGCTGTACGCACACGCGGCCGATCTCCAATTCGGAATCTCCAAGATGTCCCATAGGCGGAATGTGTACATTTTTCTCATAGGCATCCGGATATGCCATTTTAAACTGCTCCAGCTGTGCGGTCCATGCAAGCGGGCAGACAACATTGACATTGATGCCGTCCTTGCCCCACTCGGTGGCGGCTACACGGGAGAGGCCGCGGATACCTTCTTTTGCGGCTGCGTAAGCACATTGACCGTAGTTGCCGAATAAGCCGGCGCCGGAAGCAAAGTTAATAACGGAGCCTTTGCTCTTGGCAAGGTACGGGTAGCATGCCTGCATATAATAAAAGGCGGCGTACAAACCGGAATACATTGCCAGGTTGAACTGTTCCGTGGTATGGTCTGCCAGTGTCACGCCGGAGGCGGATGCCTGTGCATTGTTGATCAGTACGTCGATACCGC
Source organism: uncultured Dorea sp. (assembly GCA_947645355.1). Taxonomy (GTDB): domain Bacteria; phylum Bacillota; class Clostridia; order Lachnospirales; family Lachnospiraceae; genus Dorea_D. The sequence goes on from CANSCI010000051.1 coordinate 16,918, forward strand.
CGAAGGTGTCTACGGTCTGTTTTACTACGTTTTCTACGACTGCTTTGTTATCTGCGTCTGCACACACGTCGGCCTGGAGGATCAGTACCTTGATTCCGTACTTGTCTTCCAGTTCTTCTTTTGCGCCCTCTAGTTTCTTAAGATTGCGCCCCGTAATCACCAGATTAGCGCCCTCTTTTGCGTATGCCGTTGCGATTCCGTATCCGATGGAGCCGCATCTTCCGTCACTCAGGACTGCACGTCCTGCGCCTGTGATAATGACTGTCTTTCCTGTAAAGTTTCCCATTTGTCTGTCCCCTTTCTGTCTGCAAGCTGCGGTAGGTATCTGCCAAATATATGCATATAATGTTTCCTACTCTTATTCTGAAATTATACAACATAATGAGAAAATAGTCACCTGTAAAATAGGATGTCTTAGTTTAATTATCTTTTTCTTATGTGGTTTGCGGTAAATGTAAAGCATTGGTTGAATGGTAAAAATTTGATGATAATGTAAGGTAAAAAATTGTTTGCCACAACGCCTCAGCTTTTGTATAATAAAGTAAATAAAATCATAAAAAATACAAAAAATACCCCTGCCAGAAAGGCAAAACATACTATTCGCGGACAAAA
>CANSCI010000052.1 GCA_947645355.1 uncultured Dorea sp.
ACGCTGACGGTAAGATATACCTTGCTCCGATCATCTATACACCGACAGGCTTTTGGTACAACAAGGATCTGTTTGAAGGCGACAATAAGAAATATGACCTCCCTGCAACATGGGATGAGTTCTTTGCGCTTGGCGACAAGGCAAAAGCAGACGGTATTGCACTATTTACATATCCTACAAACGGATATTTTGATACAACAATGTATCAGATGTTAAGTCAGGCAGGCGGGATTGAGTTCTACAACAAGGCCGTGAATTATGATGCTGATACATGGTCATCCGCAGAAGGAAAACAGGTAATTGATACGATCGCAAAGCTTGTGTCAGCCGATTATCTTCAGGCTGATACGGTGGCAAATGCAAATGCTGACGGCGGATTCAAGATTAACCAGCAGAATGTCATTGACAATAAAGCGCTGTTTATGCCAAATGGAAACTGGGTAATCGGTGAGATGGCAGATTCTACCCCGGAAGGCTTTAACTGGGGCATGATGGCACAGCCAAAATTCTCGGCAGAACAGTCAAACTATATCTACACATTTACAGAGCAGATGTGGATTCCTGCAGAAGCTCCGAACTTAGACCTTGCGAAGGAATTTATTAAATTTATGTATTCTGATACAGTAGTAGATATTATGCTGGCAAATGAGACAACCGATAAAGAAACAGGCGAGACATCTGCAGCGCCGATCGTACCGCCGGTCGTAGGGGCATCTGATGCTCTTCCGGAAGGTCCGGTAAAAGATACTTATGAGCTGGCAGCTTCCGAGGGCTATGAAGTAGTTGCAGGTACATGGGCTACAACCGAGGCTATTGAAGGATTTGATATGGCAGGGACTGTATATGGATCTATCGACGGGCTTGCTACGGGTGATGTGACAGTAGATGCATATCAGACACAGTTAGTTGAGGCATGGGAAAAATTAGCGGAGAACGTTAAATAATTGCCTGAGCCGGTAGTCAGTTAATCAGACGGTGAGTCATCGTGACTCACCGTTTTTGTAAAAAGGAGAGAGAGTATGAACAGAAAAAGCTCAGAAAGGAAATTCGTGTTTATATGCCTTGCTCCGGCAACCATTTTGCTTGTTCTCCTTATGTTTATTCCGACAGTAAACGTATTTAGAATGTCCTTATACAAAATGGGCGGTATTACAAACAGTCAGAAATTCGTAGGTTTTAAGAATTTTCAAAGTATAATGGGGGATAAGAATTTCCTTCAGGCTATGCAGAATCAGATTTTGGTAATTGTGATGGTGACACTTTTTACGGTAATCCTTGCCGTATTATTTGCAACCTTGCTTCAGAGAGGATCTTTTAAGGGGAATAACCTGTTTCGCGTGATTTTCTATATCCCGAATATTTTAAGTATCGTTGTTATTGCCGGTATTTTCGGAGCAATTTATAATCCGGGTACCGGACTTTTGAATACATTTCTGCGTGCAGTCGGTCTGGATGCCCTTGCACGCCAGTGGATGTCGGAAGGACAGATTCCGATCTATTCTGTGATCTTTGCGCTTGTATGGCAGGCAATCGGTTATTATATGGTAATGTATATGGCAAGCATGGCCGCAATCCCTCCGGATTATTATGAAGCTGCCTCCCTTGACGGGGCAACGGAGATACAGATGTTTTCAAAGATCACATTTCCGTTGATCTGGAGCAATATCCGTACAACACTAACGTTTTATATTATCAGCACGATCAACTTAAGCTTTCTGTTTGTTCAGATTATGTCAAACGGCGGTCCGAACGGAAAAACAGAGGTTGCTCTTAACTATATGTATAAACAGGCATACGGGAACAGTTCATACGGCTACGGTATGGCAATCGGTGTAGTAATATTTATTTTTTCGTTTGCCCTTGCGGCAATTGTAAATAAGATTACAGACCGGGAAGTGTATGAATTCTAAAGGGGGCAGGAGACATGAAAAATAGTAAACCAGGGAAAATTATTTCTAAGATATTTGTGTATATTGCTCTTCTTACATTGGCAATTTCGGTGATTATACCGGTTGGCTGGGTGTTTATGGCCAGCTTTAAGCGCAACTCAGAATTTATGGGCGCTGATGTGAGCCCATGGGCACTGCCCAAGCAATTATTCTATCAGAATTTTATCGTGGCATTCAAAGATGCCAATATGGGGACATTCTTCTTTAACTCTGTCATTGTAACGGCATTGGCAATGATACTGCTGCTTGTGCTTGCACTGCCGGCGTCATATGTACTGGCCAGATTCAGTTTCCGGGGGAAGAAGATTCTGAATACCGGATATATGGCAGGACTTTTTATTAATATTAATTACATTGTAGTACCGATCTTTTTGATGCTCAGTTCTGCGAACAAGGCGCTTGGGGTAGAATGGTTTTTGAATAACAGGTTTGTTCTGGCGGTTGTTTATGCTGCCAGTGCGCTGCCATTTACGGTGTATCTCCTGAGCGGTTATTTCAAGACGCTCCCGAAGGGCTTCGAGGAAGCCGCTTATATTGACGGGTGCGGATATTTTAAGACGATGGTAAAGATTATGATACCGATGGCAAAGCCAAGTATCATTACGGTGATTTTGTTTAACTTCCTGTCATTCTGGAATGAATACATTATTGCATATACATTGATGGATGGAAACGATACGCTTGCAATGGGGCTCAAAAACCTGATGGCGGTAGAAAAAACAGCAACAAATTATGGCATTATGTATGCAGGGCTTGTAATTGTGATGCTGCCGACACTGATTCTTTATATTGCAGTTCAAAAGCGGTTGACAGAGGGTATGACTCTCGGCGGATTGAAAGGTTAGGAGGGCGTGATGGGTAAAGTAAAATCTATAATTATGATAGTTGTATTTGTTGTCTGTGTTGCCCTGATTATTATCGGGCAGAGAAATATCAGTGCCCAGGGACTCGCGATGGAATTGGCCGGAGTTGCCGGACTGCTGACACTTTTGTTTGTGTATAATCATCAATATAAATAGTGGCAAAGTATGTATAGTAAACAAGCACCTGAAATTGTCGAAGCTCCGGTTGTATTTTGATGTGGATATCGGTATAATAAATATAAAAACAGCGAAGGAGGCTTGCTTATGAAATTGGATATGCACTGCCATGTAAAAGAAGGCTCCGTGGACAGCAAGGTAAGCTTGGATGAATATATTACAAAATTAAAAGAGCATGGCTTCGATGGAATGCTGATCACAGACCATGACACGTATAAAGGGTACCGTCATTGGAAATATCATATGAAGGACAAGGTTCATGAGGATTTTGTCGTGTTGAAAGGCATCGAATATGATACCTGTGATGCCGGGCATATTATCTGCATTATGCCGGAGGGAGTAAAGATGCGCCTTCTGGAAATGCGGGGGCTCCCGGTGGCAGTCTTGATTGATTTTGTGCACAGGCACGGGGGGATCTTAGGGCCGGCACATCCATGCGGGGAAAAGTATATGAGCTTTACCAATACAAAGAGGTATTACCGGTCGCCGGAACTTATAAAACGGTTTGATTTTGTGGAGGCTTTTAATTCCTGTGAGCCAGACAGTTCCAACGAAGGAGCCATGAAGCTTGCCCAGAAATATAAAAAGCCGGGGATCGGCGGAAGTGATGCCCATAAGCTGGAATGCGTGTCGAAGGGATATACGATCCTTCCCGAACGAGTGACCTGCGAGACAGAGCTGATCTCACTGATCCGGCAGAAGGCGCCTATTGAGGCCGGCGGAACTCTGTATGATAAGACGACGAAGGAGCGGATCGGGAAGGCAAGCAAGATTCTTGCATATTCCTTCTGGTTTTACAATAAGAGCGGTGAGATTATGAAGAGGCATAAGCGGAAGAAAAAGGGGGAGGTGGAAAATCCCATTGATCCAATCGACCCGATTGAGATTCCGTATCTGCAGAGGCGGCAGGGATAAAAAGACAAGAGGAGGCTGTGAACCATACAGGTCACAGCCTCCCTTTCTTAGCGTGCCGTCCGTTTTCCGTCAGCTGCCAACGATCTTAATATTTAGAGCAGTGTACCGCAGCGCTTCCCAAATGATCTTCAATCACAGCGCCGGCAGCCTCTCCGCCCATAGATTCCTGGAGATCCTTTGCCCACTGTGCGTCTTTATTTTCTCCCTTTACAGCAATCAGGATTCCGTACTCTTTTCCTACCTCTGTCGGGTCATAAGCAAGAGCGCTTTCCGGATCCAGTCCTGCTTCCTGCATTGCGATGGGATAGCAGACGCCTGCGTCCAGGTCATCTAAGATCGTCGGGATGGATTCAGAGTCAACCTCTGCTAATTCTAAGTTAAATTTATTTTCTTCGATTTCTAACTGAGAATATTCTTCAAAACCATCCTTTAATGTAATAAGCCCTTCTGCCGCTAAGAAGCGCAGTGCTCTGGAACGGTTCGTAGGATCTCTCGGGATTCCGATCTTCATACCGTCCCCGATTTCATCAACACTCTTGAGCTTGTTGGAATACAGGCTGAAGCAGGTGTAGTAGATGGAATCGCCCACCGGTACCAGGTCGCCGTTATTTTCTTCATTGAAATTGTCCATATATGCCTGGTGCTGAATAAAGTTTGCCTCAATACTGCCTTCTTCGATGGCATTGTTGGATACAATCGGGTCTTCGATTACAGAAACCTCCAGAGTATAACCCTTTGCTTCAAAGTCGTCTTTGATGGCATTGATGAGTTCTTCCTTCATCGGATCCCCTGCTGCAAGGCGGATCGTTTCAGCTTCGTTCGTCTCTTCCTTTGTTTCTTCCTTTGCATCCTTGTCTTCCGCTTTTTTTTCATCGGAACTGCATGCTGTCATGCTGAATACAAGGACTGCTGCACTTAAAAGTGCGATGAGTTTCTTTTTCATGTCTTTCTCCTTTGTTTTTCATATTTTTACAATACAGTTACTTTAATTTGCTGTACAGCAAATTTCCAATTGACTGGATGGATTGCACCAGTATGACCAAAATCAGAACCGTACCATACATGATGATATCGTTGAAGCTCTGATATCCATAGATCAGTGCTACGTTCCCCAGTCCTCCCGCACCTAGTGCCCCCGCCATGGAGGAACTTCCCAGAATGGAGATCACAACCAGGGTGACGCTGATGCACATAGACGGGATTGCTTCTTTGAGCATCACTTTGAAGATTATATAGAAATTTGAAGCTCCAAATGCCTTGGCGGCTTCGATCATCCCCGGTGTCACTGCTTTTAGATTCCCCTCAAATACCCGTGCCACAAAGGGACAGGCTACAATGACCAACGGAAATAATGCCGCATTTTTCCCGATGGTAGTTCCCATGACAGCCCTGGTGACAGGCAGGATCGTCACCGCCAGTATGAGGAATGGGAAGGAACGCAGGATATTGACGGCTACATTTAACAGGCGGTAGAGATACTTATGGGGCGCCAGCCCGTCCTCTGCGGTCATTACCAAAACTACTGCAAAGCCAAATCCGAGGATACAGGAAAATACAGTTCCCCAGAATGTCATATAGAGACTTTCCCACAGAGCCGGCAGCATTACCATCTTAATAACCATTACCGGATCATTCATGTCCTACCACCTCCCAGTTTACCTGCAGATTGTCCAGATACATTCTGATTTTATCAAAATCCTGCTCTTTGACATTCAGCATTGCCGTACAGATCACCTCGTCCCGGAATTTTTCGAGACGTGAGTATAGTACCGAGAATTTTGCCCTGGTCTCAGCTGTAATGTCCGGAATCAGAGATCTGTTTTCCATCGTCTCTTTAAAAAGAATCCTCAGATTTACCCCGTCCTGGGGCAGTACCTCTGATTCATCGCCCAGCAGGCGTTTTAAAGAATCAGGCTGGTTCAGGAAGATTTCTGAGACGTCACCGCAATCGGCAATCCTGCCTTCCTCCATGATCGCTACTCTGTGACAGATAGAGCGTATAACTTCCATCTCATGGGTAACCAGCAAAATCGTGATCCCCAGCCGTTCATTAATATCTCTTAATAGCTGGAGAATCGCTTTGGTCGTCTTTGGATCCAGTGCCGAGGTTGCCTCGTCGCTTAAAAGAATCTCCGGTTCCAGTGAAAGAGCCCTTGCGATTGCTACGCGCTGTCTCTGGCCGCCGCTCAAGTTGCGGGGTTTTTCATACAATTTGTCTTCTATTCCTACAATCTGTGCCAGCTCCCTGACCTTGGCGTCAATTTGTTCTTTTGAATAGTTCCAGCACTCCATGGGGGCTGCAATATTTTTATATACATTCTGTCTTTCCAGCAGCGCGAAATGCTGAAAGATCATTCCGATCCCTTTTCGGTACTGCCGGATATCCCTGCTTTTTTTCAGTTCCACGGTGTGATCTTTGATGCGGATGGAACCATTATCCTTTTCCTCCAGCAGGTTAATGCACCGTAAAAGTGTGGATTTTCCTTCGCCGCTTTTGCCTATTAACCCGAAAATCTCACCTTTTCTTACTTCCAGAGACACATCCTTTAAAACGTGTAAGTCTCCGAAACTTTTATTTAGATTCTCTACTTTTATCATAGGTTGTACTCCTTGTAATAAATGCAAATATAATATATCATAGTGAAAAAATCATGTAAAATTATTATTTTAAATAAACAGCATCATATATAAATAATATCTATAAGCTGTTGTATTGTGGAAACAGGTGCATCTGCTTATAATTGAAAGAAGATTATAAAGCGAGGAGGCTTAAGATGATGATGGATATGCAGATGCTGAAAAAAGGACTGGAATCTATGCCCGACCGGATGACGCCGGCAGAGCGGAACAAGGCCTATGCCGACGGAGAGGAAGTGGATTACCTTCCCTTTTCCTTTCCAGGGAACGGTGAGACTTTGTCTCCACTTTATGGTTTTACGGTTCAGCAGTTCCGTTCTGATTTTGATGTACACTGCCATATTATGGAGTCTTTGCATAAGGAATTCGGCGCCCCTGTGACAGCTTCCGCGAAGCTGGGACTTAAGGGCGTAGGAGAAGCATTGGGCTCTGTCGTCCGTTATCCTGAAAATGCAATAGATTATGTGGAGCAATATGTGTTGACAGATTATGATATCCTGCCGTCTCTGGAATTTGATCCGCGCAGCAATGAATTTCTGCAGTCTAAGGTTCGCCGCATTCACAGGCTGAAGGAGCGTTACGGGGATGATCTTCCGGTAGGACTTAATATGGGCGGCCCGCTGTCCTCTGCCGCATCTGTCCGCAGGACAGAGTTTTTGCTGAGAGACATGCGGAGGGATAGAGAAAACCTGCATAAACTGCTGGATTTTATGGTACACTGCCTGTTGACATGGGTAAGCTTCATGAAACATGAATTCGGCACGGTTTCTGTGGGAATTGCAGATCCTGTTTCCTCCTACACTTTGATCAGTGAGAAAATGTTCCGTGAGTTTTCCAAGCCGTATCTGAAGAAGACCGTAGAAGGGATCCGGGCATTGACCGGAAGCGTTCCGGGAATCCATATCTGCGGACGATCCAAACCGATCTGGGCTGATATTGCCGGGCTTGGATTTGCCAATTTTTCTGTAGACAATTGTGAGGATCTGGAGGAATTAAAAAACAGCGTCGGTGATAAGATGAGTATATCCGGCAATGTTCCGCCGGTAGATGTTATGCTGAGAGGCACGGCGGAAGATGTAGCAGATGCTGTTGAGAGATGTATCAGAAAGGCAAGTGATAATCCGATGGGATATACTCTGGATATCGGATGTCAGGTGCCCATAGGCACTCCTCGAAAGAACATCTATGCTTATCTCTATGCGGCAAAATATTACGGCAGGAACGCAAAAAAGGGACAGCTTTGCAAAGGTGTTTCCACATAAAAAGAACCGCCTGTTTCCGGCGGTTCTTCGGATTTTAAAATAGTATTCCAATCTGATACACAATACAACTCATCCCCCAGGCTGCGGCAAGCTGGAAGAGGAGGATTCCCATGGTAGCTTTTAAGCTGCCAAGTTCCCGGTAGATAGTAGCTATGGTTGCGGTGCATGGTATGTACAGCAGGCAGAACACCATAAGCGCATAAGCATTGGCGGCTCCAAAGCCGATGGATGCCAGAGATGTGACCATTAGGTCCATGCCGTGCCCGGTGGTAATATTCTGTATGCCAAACAGTACGCTGCAGCTGGAAACAACTACTTCTTTTGCCGCGATTCCGGCGATAAGTGCTACAATGATCTGCCAGTAACCAAGGCCGGCCGGCCGGAAGACGGGTACGATTGCTTTTCCGACAATAGACCCGAAGCTCTGGCTGATATCGGTGACATATCCGTGGGGGCCGAAGTTCAGAAGTACCCACATAATGACAGAGGCCACAAAGATGACAGTTCCGGCTTTTGTAAGGTAATCCTTGATTTTTTCCCATACATAGATTGCGATGGTGCGTGTGTTGGGGGATTTGTATTCCGGCAGTTCGATCAGGAGCGCCCTGTCTGCCTTGCTCCCATCAATTTTGGCAAGGATGTAGGCAGTAACAATGGCAACTATAATACCCAGCAGATATAAGGAGTAGCAGACCAGCATCGCATGTCTTCCAAAAAACATAGAGGAGAACAGTACGTAGATCGGGAGTCTTGCGCTGCAGGACATAAAAGGTGTGATCAGGATGGTCTTAAAGCGGTCTTTCGGATGCTCTAAGGCCCGGGAGGCCATGACGGCCGGAACAGAACAGCCAAACCCCAGAAGCAGGGGAAGGAAGGCCCGGCCGGACAGTCCGAGATGCCCCATAATATCATCCATGACAAAAGCAACCCTTGACATATAGCCGCTGTCTTCCAGAAAGGCCAGAGCCAGGAACAGGATGAAGATATTCGGCAGAAATGTCAGGATTCCGCCCACTCCGGAGATGATCCCGTCTACGATGAGGGAAGTGAGCATAGGACTCGTATGTACGGCGCCCAGACCGTCGGTGACAAAGCCTGAGAAATGCTCCAGGCCGATTTCAAAATATCCTTTCAGCCAGTCTCCGATGGTGAAGGTCAGAAAAAATACCAGTGCCATAATGGCGAGGAAAATCGGGAGGCCAAGCCACCTGCTTGTGAGGCAGCGGTCGATGCGGTCTGTGGCAGCTTCTTTTTTTGATTTATTTACAAGGACTTCGCCGATAATTTCTTCTATAAAATCATATTTTTGGTTGATCATCTCTTTTTCGTAACTGCGGTTAATGATACTGTCTGCATCAAGAGGAAGTGTCTTGCGGATATGGGAATCATTTTCCAGCAGTTTGATCGCATGCCATCTTTTGTTGGGAAGCCCGGGATAGTTTTCATTCAACATGAGGATGAGGCTGTCGATCTTATCCTCAATATCGTCTTCATATACCATGGCATATTCTGAGTGGTGGTTATGCCGGTGTTTGGAGTCTTTGCCGGGGTGATGATGGATCAGAGGGCTCTGCTGCTGGAATTCCTGGTGATGGGATACTGCGTGCATCAGGATGGACAGGCCGGTTTTCCTGCGCGCAGATACCGGGATTGCAGGAACGCCCAGCATCTCGGGCAGGCGGTGGAGATCAATCTCCATGCCGCGCTCTTCTACAATATCCATCATATTAAGGGCAAGTATTACAGGTTTCCCCAGTTCCAAAAGCTGGAGTGTCAGATAGAGGTTGCGCTCAAGGCTTGAGGCGTCCACTACGTTGATAATGACATCTACCTCATCACTTGTAATGCACTCCCTGGAAACCTTTTCTTCCATGGTATAGGAAGAGAGGCTGTAGATCCCGGGGAGATCGATCAGTTTGAATTCCTGCCCTTTATAGGAGGTTTTGCCCTCTTTTTTTTCGACTGTGACACCGGGCCAGTTGGCGACCTTTAAGTTGGCTCCGGTAAATGCGTTGAAAAGTGTAGTCTTTCCGCAGTTCGGGTTGCCTATGAACCCTACGTTGATCGTCTGTTTCATCTGTGCGTCAGCTCCTTTACTTCAATATGTTCAGCAATGCGTCTTCCGAGTGCAAAACGTGTGCCCCGGAATCTGGCTGTGAGGGAGCCTTTTTTGTCGTTGTTCAGTATGGTAATACAGGTACCTTCTGTAAGTCCTAACGCTTCCAGGCGCCGCTCTAGTTTAAGTTCAAGGTCAATAGAAACTACCTGGTAATCTGTGTTGTTTGTTCCTTGCTTCAGCGTCATCTGTTGTATGCACCTCTTTGTAATTGATAATCATTATCTATTATAGCATTGTTCGTGCAGGTTGGCAATGTAATATATGCAGAACTATTGACAAAAGTTGGAAAAGTATTTATGATAATAACACTCGTCAAAAGAAATTCTATTTTCTGGTTCAGAACAATTCATGGGGTATCCCCGCAGGGAAATGTCTTCCCGGATTTCCAGAGCGAGACATCTTAATTGCAGAGAGGAGGCCGGTTTTATTATTTGCAGCTTTGCCCTTAGACGTTTGTAGTATATAACGGATGAGGGTCTGACCGTGATTCATGGATGAAAGGAGCAACATATGAAAAAACGCAGTTCCCTGGCAGAGGGATTATTTCTGCTGGCCGTAAGTGTCTTTGCGGCATGTGCGGGATTCGTACTGCAGACGGAGGCGAAGGAAGTGTCGCTTCAGAGGGGCAAGGAATTGTTCTATGAAGGATACTCTACCTTCTGCTATTATATTGACGGAGAACTTGGGTACTGCCTGGAGCCGAAAAAGGATTCTCCCCGTGACGGCAGCTTTTCCGGGGCTTTGCTTGAGAATGACAGTTTATTGAGTAAAACATTGTATTATGTATATGGGGGTCCTGGTTTTGAGAACTATATGAAGCCGGTATTTCCGGAGGAATGGAGAGAGCCGGAGAAGGCTTACTGCCTTTCCCACTGTATCCTCTCCTATGTGTATGACAATTGCAGCGGATCCAGAGATGTATTTTCAGGAATGGGGAGTGAGATGCAGGCGCAGGTGGTGCAATGTACCAGTGCGATCCGAAAGTTTCCGGATATCCCGGAACCGGACATTGCATTTCAGGAAAAAGACCTTACGGCCTTTTTTTCGGCGGATCAGAAGGTTCAGAGGACGTCAGAGACGGTCTGTATCGGAGATCCGGAGAATTCTGTAGAGTTAACATTGCCGGATCGGGTAACTCTGGTCAATACGACGAAGGGTACCCAATCTCAGGGGAAGGCTGTTGTGTGGGGGCAGGATCACTTTTATCTTACAGCTGATGCAGGGGATTACAACGGGAGCACCTGGTCCTCGGGAAATATATATGGCCGGAAGCGTCAGAGGTGGAGAAGCTTTGTAGTCAGCACCGGGACATCCCGGCAGCATGTTGGGACCGGACACCTGGTAGAGGCGGAAAGTCATCCGGCAAGTCTGGGGGTTCGCTGGATTCCGGAGCCGAAGCTTGCAGTGGGAAAAAGAGCCGATAAGTCGGGGAAAAGGTTTAAATTGGGCGACCTGATTACTTATTCTATTGATGTTACGCAGCAAATCGAGCACGCGGTTGCTAAAAATGTTGTCATTACGGATACAATTCTTACTGAGGGAGTCAAACTTCAGAAAAATTCGATCGTCCTGCTTGATCAGGATCAGAGCATCGTGTCAGATGCAGTTATTTCAGTGAAAGGCAATTCTTATATGATAAAGGCGGGAGAGTTCCTGCAGAGCATTGAAGCCGGCGAGAAATATACCGTCGAGTATCAGGTGGCCATTACCGACGAGTCCGTCATCGGGAAGGAGATCCTCAATGAAGTCGTTGTCCGGGCGGACAATTGCGAGGAAGAGAAGGATGATGAGACTGTGACGGTGGAAGAGCCTGAGGAACCTGAGGATCCAGAGCCAAGAATCCGTGAGGAGCCTAAGGAGCCGGAGCCTGAAGAGCCGGAGCCTGAGATCCCTGTAAAAGAAGAAATTAAAGTTCCAAAGCCGCAGAAGATCCCGGAGATCTCGGAAAAGAGCCGGCCTGTAAAGACGGGAGACAGGCAGAACTTGATAGTTCTTATGCTGTTGGTTATTCTTTCTTGCACAGGAATCTTTATCTGTGGTAGAATAGCACGTAAGACTAAGTAAAAGAACAGGAGGTTGTTGCAATGGGAATGACAATGACGCAGAAAATCCTGGCCGCCCATGCGGGACTGGACCAAGTGGAGGCGGGACAGCTGATAGAGGCGAAGCTGGATGTGGTTATGGCCAATGATATTACCGGGCCTATGGCGCTTCCGATTTTTAAAGAGATGGCCGACAAGGTGTACGACAAGGATAAGGTGGTGCTTGTGCCGGATCATTTTACGCCGAATAAAGACATCAAATCCGCGGAGAATTCCAAAGCTATCCGTGAGTTTGCAAGAGAGCAGGGACTCAGTTGGTTTTTTGAGCAGGGCAAATCCGGTGTCGAGCATGCCATTCTGCCGGAAGCGGGAGTAGTGGCAGCCGGTGAGTGTATCATCGGTGCAGATTCCCATACTTGTACCTATGGAGCGCTGGGTGCATTTTCTACCGGTGTGGGAACCACGGATATTGCTACGGGTATGGCTACCGGAGAATTGTGGTTCAAGGTGCCGGGCGCGCTGAAGTTCGTGCTGAAAGGAAAGCCCGGTCCGTATGTAAGCGGCAAGGATATTATCATACATATTATTGGAAGGATCGGTGTAGACGGCGCCCTTTACAAGTCCATGGAGTTTACCGGGGAGGGAATCAGCGCCCTGTCTATGGACGACCGCTTTACAATGGCGAATATGGCTATTGAGGCGGGAGCCAAGAACGGGATCTTCCCGGTGGATGAGAAGGCGCAGAGCTATATGAAGGAGCACACTCAGAAAGAATACAAGATCTATGAGGCAGACGAGGATGCTGTGTATGATGATGTGATCGAGATAGATCTTGCAGCGGTCCGCCCGACAGTTGCATTTCCGCACCTCCCGGGCAATGCGAAGACCATTGATGAGATTGAGGCTATGGAGCCTGTTAAGATCCATCAGGTGGTAATAGGATCCTGTACGAACGGGCGTATGGAGGATATGAGGAAGGCGGCGGCCATACTGAAAGGCCAGACTGTCCATGAGGATGTGCGCGTTATGGTCATCCCTGCAACACAGAAGATTTATAAGCAATGCATGAAGGAAGGCCTGCTGGATATTTTTGTAGACGCAGGCTGTGCGGTCAATACGCCGAGCTGCGGCCCTTGTATGGGCGGACATATGGGGGTTATGGCCGCAGGGGAGAGGTGTGTGTCTACCACGAACCGTAATTTTGTAGGAAGAATGGGGCATGTGGATTCCCTGATCTATCTGGCCTCCCCAGAGGTGGCAGCAGCAAGTGCGATTGCAGGATGTATAGCAAATCCGGAGAAAGTAGGTGACAGATAATGAAAGCTTTGGGACATGTTTTTAAATATGGGGATAATGTGGATACAGATGTAATTATCCCGGCAAGGTATCTTAATTCTTTTGATGCACAGGAACTGGCAAGCCATGCGATGGCAGATATTGACCCGGAGTTTGTAGATAAGGTACAGCCAGGAGATCTGATTGTGGCAAATAAGAATTTTGGCTGCGGCTCGTCCAGAGAGCATGCCCCGCTGTGTCTGAAAACAGCGGGTGTAAGCTGTGTAATTGCCGAGACCTTTGCAAGGATATTCTACCGGAATGCCATTAATATCGGACTGCCGATCATCGAATGCCCGGAGGCTGCAAAAAGGATTGAAGCCGGCGACGAGGTGGAAGTGGATTTTGACAGCGGGATGATCTATGACAGGACGAAGGGGACAGAGTTTAAAGGTCAGCCGTTCCCGGAATTTATGCAGAAGCTGATCGCGGCGGGCGGGCTTGTAAAATATACAAACAGTAAGAGATAAGGAAGGCAGGGCTATGAGTCTATATTATAAGAGTACCAGGAATTCTGATATGAGAGCGGCGGCATCGGAGGCAATTCTTACCGGGCTTGCCCCGGACGGGGGATTGTTTGTTCCGGAGAGGATTCCGGTGCTTAAGCCTTCGATGGATGAATTAAAGTCGATGTCTTATCAGGAGATTGCCTGTGTAGTTATGAAGGAATTCCTGACGGATTTTACGGAGGAAGAACTTAAAGACTGTATTCAGAAGGCTTATGACAGCAAATTTGACACCGAAGAGATCGCACCCCTTGTGAAGGCAGAAGATACCTATTATCTGGAACTGTTTCACGGTGCAACCATTGCGTTTAAGGATATGGCGCTTTCCATACTGCCGCATCTTCTGACTGCTGCGGCGAGGAAGAATCGTGCGGACAAAGAGATCGTGATCTTGACGGCTACCTCGGGGGATACAGGCAAAGCAGCCCTGGCGGGATTTGCGGACGTGGAAGGCACGAGGATTATCGTCTTTTACCCTAAGAATGGGGTGAGCAGGGTACAGGAACTTCAGATGGTGACCCAGAAAGGCAGTAATGTAGATGTGGTTGCTATCCGCGGAAATTTTGATGATGCGCAGAGCGGTGTGAAGGCTATGTTTGAAGACAAGGAACTGGGCAGGGAACTGGCGGAAAAGGGGTACCAGTTTTCTTCCGCCAACTCGATTAACATCGGGCGTCTGGTTCCGCAGGTGGTATATTATGTATTTGCCTATGCAAAGCTTCTTGAAAATGAGGAGATCGCAGACGGAGATCGCATCAATGTTGTGGTGCCGACCGGGAATTTTGGAAATATACTTGCGGCATATTATGCGAAGCAGATGGGGGTTCCTTTGGGGAAGCTGATCTGTGCTTCCAATGAGAATAAAGTGCTGTATGATTTTTTTGAGACCGGGATCTATGACCGGAACCGGGAGTTTGTGCTGACCACATCCCCGTCCATGGATATCCTGATCTCAAGCAACCTGGAGAGGCTGATCTACCTGATTGCCGGTGAAGATTCCGGGCGGACAGCAAGGCTGATGGAGGAATTGAAGACAGAAGGCAGATATGAGATCACCGACGGAATGAAGGAACGTCTTGCAGATTTTGCAGGGGGCTATGCTACAGAGGAAGAGACCGCCGAAAGAATCCGAGAGGTTTATGAAAAAACAGGATATGTCATGGATACACATACTGCAGTGGCTTCCCATGTATGTAATAAGTACCGGGAGGCCGGCAGAGACGGCTGCAAGTGTCTGATCGCTTCTACGGCAAGTCCGTATAAGTTTGTAAAAAGCGTGATGTGCGCGATTGACGAGAACTGTGCAGCTGCAGATGAATTTGAACTTCTGGAGAAGTTAAAGACAGTATCCGGAACCAGAATGCCCCAGGCGATCCGCGACATTATGGAGGCGGACGTACTGCACCATACAGAGTGTGATCCAGGGGGTATGCAGTAGACTGTGCGGACGATACTTGGCATTTAGTTCGTGATGATACTGGCGGAGTGCCGCATTCATTTTCAGCAAAATTATGCAGAATGAGGCACTGCATGGGTGTGCGGCATAAACAGTACAATGGAGAGGAAAGAGGTGAAGACGATATGATGCTTGACGGAATCCTGGGAATGTTTGCCTTAGGATGCGGATTATACTGTCTGTACGGGGTGTATATGCTCCGGTTCAGAAATGAGATCAACCGGACGGTCCTGCTCCCGAAAGATGTGAATATAAAAAAATGTAAGGATCTGAAGGGATACTGCAGGGAAGCACAGCCTCCTTTGCTGCTGCTTGGGATCGTGACAACGATTTACGGGGGCACAGACCTTTATAATACTTATGTGGGCGGGGCAGACAAATTATTTATCATTATGCTGATTGTGCTCGTTCCGGCATTGATCATATATGCAGTGATGATACGCAGGATCAATGATAAATATTTTGGGAAATAAATGAAAATGCAAGATTGGAACCGAGATCCTGCATTTTTCGAAAAATTCAAACAGTAATTACAGATATTTGAAATTATAAATGAATAATAAAAAGCATAAACTTTCGGAAAAAGATTGTTAAACTCTTGACTTTTTCGGAGGAAAATGAGATAATAACACAAATGCCGCTGTAAACAGGATAGCGCTGTTCGAAGCTATAGAAGGCAGCGTCAGAGTTGAAAAAATGAAAGAAAAGAGGTTAATGTAAGATGGCAAAAATCGATTTAAGCAAGTATGGTATTACCGGAACCACAGAGATTGTGTACAACCCTTCTTACGAATTATTGTTCGAGGAAGAGACCAGACCAGAACTTGAAGGTTTTGAAAAAGGCCAGGTAAGTGAGCTTGGTGCAGTTAATGTTATGACGGGTATCTATACAGGACGTTCACCAAAAGATAAGTTCATCGTAATGGATGAGAACTCAAAAGATACCGTATGGTGGACGACAGACGAATATAAGAATGACAACCATCCGGCTTCACAGGAAGCGTGGGATACTGTCAAAGACATCGCATTAAAAGAGCTTTCTGATAAAAGACTTTTTGTAGTAGACGCATTCTGCGGTACCAATGCGGATACCCGCATGGCGATTCGATTTATTATGGAAGTTGCATGGCAGGCACATTTTGTAAAGAACATGTTTATTGTTCCGACAGATGAGGAGCTTGAGACTTTCGAGCCTGATTTTGTTGTATATAATGCTTCCAAGGCAAAGGTTGAGAACTATAAAGAACTTGGGCTGAATTCCGAGACAGCAGCAATGTTCAATATCTCAAGCCGCGAGCAGGTAATCGTAAATACATGGTACGGCGGAGAAATGAAGAAGGGTATGTTCTCTATGATGAACTACTACCTGCCTCTGAAAGGGATTGCATCTATGCACTGTTCTGCAAATACAGACATGAACGGCGAGAATACGGCGATATTCTTCGGTCTGTCGGGGACAGGCAAGACAACGCTTTCTACAGATCCTAAGCGTCTCCTGATCGGTGATGATGAGCACGGATGGGATGACAACGGGGTGTTCAACTTTGAGGGCGGCTGCTATGCCAAGGTGATTGATCTGGATAAGGATTCAGAGCCGGACATCTATAATGCGATTAAACGCAATGCGCTCCTTGAGAACGTGACACTGGATGCAGAGGGCAAGATTGACTTTACAGATAAGAGTGTGACTGAGAATACCCGTGTATCTTATCCGATCGACCATATTGAGAAGATCGTGCGCCCGGTTTCCGCTGCCCCGGCAGCCAAGGAGGTTATCTTCCTGTCGGCAGACGCTTTCGGTGTACTTCCTCCGGTATCGGTTCTGACACCAGAGCAGACACAGTATTATTTCCTGTCAGGGTTTACAGCAAAGCTTGCAGGTACAGAGCGCGGGATCACAGAGCCTACACCGACCTTCTCTGCATGCTTCGGCCAGGCATTCTTAGAACTTCATCCGACCAAATATGCACAGGAGCTTGTTAAGAGGATGGAGATGAGCGGTGCGAAAGCGTACCTGGTCAATACAGGATGGAACGGAACAGGCAAGCGTATTTCTATTAAGGATACCCGCGGTATTATTGACGCTATTTTAAATGGAGATATCTTACATGCACCGACGAAGAAGATTCCTTACTTTAACCTTGAGGTTCCGACAGAGCTTCCGGGCGTAGATGCAGGAATTCTTGATCCTCGTGATACTTACAAGGATGCATCTGAGTGGGAGGCTAAGGCGAAAGACCTTGCACAGAGATTTGTCAAGAA
>CANSCI010000053.1 GCA_947645355.1 uncultured Dorea sp.
GATGATGGGAGAGTATCCACATTTTTACCAGGAATCAGCTGCTTACCAGGAAGGGCAGCGCAGGGAGGCGGAACTGTCTGAGGATTATCTTGGGGACTTTGTACATGTAAGCTATGTCCTTCACATTATGGAGCATGCTTCTACGAAAAGTGTTGGAGAAGCATTTTTGCAGGAGAACTGCCCGGATTGGCTGGAGGAGTACAATGACATTTATCCATATCTGGAGTATACGGTGTGGGATGAGAAGGGGAAGGCTGTGTCCGGTCTTGCATCGGGGGATTCGTTGAAGGAAAGTAATCTGTCCGGCTATGATATTGGAATCGTGATCCATTATGATGAAAACGGGGCGGCTGAGGGCAGAGTGAAAAGCGGAAGGTATAATCAGGAACAGACCATAGAGCTTCGGAAAGTCTTAAATGAATTTGATGATATGGCAGAGGAGCGGTGGCAGCAGTGGTCGTTTGAGGCGGGCTCGGAGGAAGATATTGGCGCAGTACCTGTAAATCGGACCTATGTTTACGCCATGACCGGGGAAAATATGTACAAATATGTGAATGATTACGTGTATCTGGAAATGGGACATGAAACAATAGACAGTATATCCAAAACAATATGGCTGTTTCTGTTTATCGTAATAATTGGTGCATGTATCTATCCTGTGATAAAGACGCTTCATACAGGAGATGAGAAAGTATTTTTACTTCCGGTGGAACTGGTGGGAGCAGCGTTTATTACCGTACTCGGGCTGACACTCAGCAATGCTGAGTGGATCGTCTTAAGAAATGAAGGCGCAGCCGACACTGTGGATCTACTGATCTGGACGGTGGTATTTGGCGCAGCCTACTGGGCTGCTGCGAATATCAGGCACATTTTTACAATGGGGCCGCGGCAGTATCTGAAGGGATATTCACTGATTGTAGGCTCCTGGGGGCAGATCAGACATGGCTGCAGCCGGGCGTCTAATGCATGCAGGAGGCTTGCGGATCGGGTGTCTAAGGCTTTTGGCCAGATTAATTTTGCAGACAATCACAATAAATTTATACTGAAGGCAGTATTGTGCAATTTTGTGATTCTGGCTTTGATCTGTTCCATATGGTATTATGGGATTCTGGCGCTTATTATTTATTCGGTCATTTTGTTTTTAATCTTCCGGAAATGTTTTGACGCTCTGAGAGGAAAGTATGCTTTACTCCTCAATGCTACGAATCAGATGGCGGAAGGAGATCTGGATGTGGAGATCACAGAGGATCTGGGTATATTTAATCCATTTAAAGATGAGATGGAGAAGATCCGCAGCGGATTTAAAAATGCGGTGGAAAAGGAAGTGAAGAGCCAGCGCATGAAGACGGAGCTGATCACAAACGTTTCCCATGATTTGAAGACACCTTTGACCGCAATCATCACTTATGTTGATTTGCTGAAAAATGAAAGGGAAGAGGAAAAGCGGCAGGAGTATATCCAGGTGTTGGAGCAAAAGTCCCTGAGGCTTAAGGTATTGATCGAGGATCTGTTTGAGATCAGTAAGGCGAACAGCGCAAATGTCACCCTTCATATTATGGATGTGGATGTGGCGAACTTGTTTAAGCAGGTAAAGCTGGAACTCTCCGACAAGATCAAGGATGCCGGTCTGGATTTCCGATGCACATACCCGGAAGAAAAGGTGACAGCGCCGCTGGACAGTCAGAAAACCTACCGGATCTTCGAAAACCTGCTGGTAAACGTCATTAAATACGCGATGCCGCACACAAGAGTGTATGTTGAGATCGCAAAAGAGCAGGACCGGGTAGCAGTGCGCATGAAAAATGTATCGGCGGCAGAGCTTAATTTTAACCCGGAGGAAGTAACAGAGCGGTTTGTCAGGGGCGATGCTTCCAGAAATACAGAAGGATCCGGGCTGGGGCTTGCTATTGTCAAAAGCTTCGTGGAGCTGCAGAAAGGGAAGTTCTGGATCGAGACAGAGGCAGATTTGTTCAAAGTAGAAATTCAATTTGGGACGTAGTAAAATTCAATTTTACTACGTCCCAAATTGAACATTGACCTGTACCTAAATGCAAAATGCCCTGTACCCAAATGAAATTTGATTGACAAATCCCAATTTTTCTCATATTATATATCCTATACGGGAAAGGCATTGAACGAAAAGAGTAGCAGTATATGAAGCTTACAGAGAGAAACTGCCGTTGGCTGAAAGCAGTTTTGAGCAATCGTTCTGTGAAGTGCATTCGGGAGTCGATCCGGTGAACGGATCTCCAGGGCAGGAGCCTGTGGGATTTTCATAACCGGATACGGGATTACACACGTTACGTGTATCAAGTGGAAGTGATTCTTGATTTTTGCCGGGGCATTGTTCGGCGAAAAGCAGGAAAATACGCTTCTATAAGAGTGGAACCGCGGATTTACTTCGTCTCTTGTTTGCAGCAGGAGATGAAGTTTTTTGATTTACGGGGAGGGGACGTTTGCCGGCGTTCCTGCACGGGAGATATACGGAAGCCGGCGAAATGGCAGACGCCGGAAGATCTAATAATTTTTATCAGGTTAGGAGAGAGATTATGGGAATGATATCTTATATCAAGGATGAAATCCGGGTGATCCGGGAGCGGGATCCGGCTATCAAGTCTAATATGGAGGTTTTTCTGTATCCGAGTTTCAAGGCAATTCTGCGCTATCGTGTAGCCCACAGGCTGTATCTTAAGAAGCATTTTTTCCTTGCAAGGTGGGTATCTCAGCGAGCAGCCAGGAAGACCGGGATTGAGATTCATCCGGGGGCAACGATCGGGAAAGGGCTGTTTATTGACCACGGAAGCGGCGTTATCATTGGAGAGACAGCAGAGCTTGGAGATAATGTAACCCTGTATCAGGGTGTGACCCTTGGCGGTACCGGAAAGGAACAGGGCAAACGGCATCCGACGCTGAAGGACAATGTGATGGTAAGCGCCGGAGCAAAGGTGCTTGGCTCCTTTACCATCGGGGAAAATTCTAAGATCGGAGCCGGTTCGGTGGTACTCAAGGAAGTGCCTCCAAACTGTACGGTTGTGGGAGTCCCGGGGAGGATCGTGAAAAAAGATGACCAGAGGATGCCGCGCACAGACATGGATCAGGTGCATCTGCCGGATCCTATCAGCAACGACATCCAGGAACTTCAGGCAGATAATATCCGTCTTCACCGCAAGTTAAAGGAATTAAAGAAACAGATGGAAACTATAAAGGGAGGAAAGAAGTAACCATGAAACTGTACAATACACTGTCAAAGAAAAAAGAAGAATTTGTCCCGTTGGAGGAAGGAAAGGTCAGGATGTATGTCTGCGGGCCTACCGTCTATAACTTCATCCATATCGGAAATGCACGGCCGATGATTGTGTTTGATACGGTCAGGAGATATTTTGAATATAAAGGGTATGACGTAAATTTTGTGTCCAACTTTACAGATGTAGATGATAAGATTATTAAAAGAGCCATCGAGGAAGGTGTTTCTTCTGATGAAATATCCAAGCGTTATATTGAAGAGTGCAAGAAAGATATGCAGGGCATGAATATCAAACCTGCAACGAAGCATCCGCTGGCAACTGAGGAGATCTGCGGTATGGTCGATATGATTCAGACCCTCATCGACAAAGGTTATGCCTATGAAAAGAACGGAACTGTATATTACCGTACAAGAAAGTTCGAGCAGTATGGCAAGCTTTCCCACAAGAACCTGGATGATCTGCGTTCCGGAGAGCGTTCTCTTCTGGTGACCGGTGAGGATGAAAAGGAGGATCCGCTGGATTTTGTACTCTGGAAGCCGAAAAAGGAAGGAGAGCCTTTCTGGGAGTCTCCGTGGTCCGACGGACGTCCGGGCTGGCATATCGAGTGCTCCGAGATGTCCAAGAAATATCTCGGGGAGCAGATTGACATTCATGCCGGCGGGGAAGACCTGGTATTTCCGCACCATGAAAATGAGATTGCCCAGAGCGAGGCCGCAAACGGTAAGGAGTTTGCCAAATACTGGATGCACAATGCATTTTTGAATATCGACAATCGGAAGATGAGCAAATCCCTCGGGAACTTCCGCACGGTGCGGGAGATTAGCGAGCAGTATGACCTGCAGGTTCTGCGTTTCTTCATGCTGAGCGCTCATTACAGAAGCCCGCTGAATTTCAGCGCAGATTTGATGGAGGCATCCAGAAACGGCCTGGAGCGTATCGTAAATGCAGCTGATCATCTGAAATTCCTGATGAAAAATGCAAAAGGCGGGGCAATGTCTGAGGTGGAGAACGGCCTGGCCGCACAGACAGATGTGTTTGTGAAGGACTATGAGCGGGCAATGGAGGATGATTTTAACACGGCAGATGCAGTGGCTGCGGTGTTTGATCTGGTAAAATTTATCAACAGCAATACGGACAGTGAAAGTTCCGGGGAATATCTCGGCAAATTATTCCATATCCTGGTGAAATTGACAGATGTTCTCGGCCTGATTGTGGATCAGGAGGAGGAAATCCTTGAGGCAGATATTGAGAAACTGATTGAGGAGCGGCAGGCAGCAAGGAGAGAGAAGAATTTTGCCAGGGCAGATGCGATCCGTGATGAATTGCAGGCAAAGGGGATCATTTTAAAGGATACCCGAGAGGGAGTGCAATGGAAAAAGGCGTAAGTTGGGAGTTTGATTTCTATATGCAGGAAATGTTCCATATGAAAGAGGTGGATATAAAAGAGTATTCACCTCTTACTTTGGCGTATATCGGGGACAGCATTTATGATTTGCTCATTAAGAGCTTAGTCGTCAATCAGGGCAACCGGCCGGTACAGAAGCTCCACTGTATGACAAGCTCGTATGTGCAGGCCAGCGCCCAGTCGAAGATGATGCGCGCTATGCAGGAGCACCTTACGGAGCAGGAGCATGCGGTCTATAAGCGGGGACGCAATGCCAAGAGCGTTTCCCCGGCCAAGAACCAGTCTGTCACCGATTACCGCAGGGCCACCGGGTTTGAGGCGCTGCTTGGGTATCTGTACTTGAGTAAGGAGTACGAAAGACTTTTTGAGCTTGTGAAGCTGGGTCTTGAGAGCATGGAGGAGGCAGGAGATCTGATATAAGGTTCAGGGAAAAATGAGGGATCTGGTGCGTGGACAGCCTGTCGGGGCAAAAAGGAAAGATTTTAAGAATGTGCAGAAGGAGTCTGTATGAACGAGGATAACAAGAAAATTAATGTAAATATGATCGAGGGAAGGAATGCAGTGTTGGAGGCATTCCGTTCCGGGCAGCCGGTGGACAAGCTTTATGTCCTTGACGGATGCCAGGACGGACCAGTGCGAACAATTGTAAGAGAAGCCAAAAAGCACGATACCATCCTTCAGTTTGTAGAAAAGGAGCGCCTGTCCCAGATGTCGGAGACGGGAAAACACCAGGGTGTGATCGCATTTATAGCGGCATATGAGTATGCAAAGGTGGAAGACATGCTGGCTCTTGCAAAAGAAAAAGGAGAAGATCCGTTCCTGATTTTGCTTGACAATATTGAGGACCCCCATAACCTGGGAGCGATTATTCGTACTGCGAACCTTGCAGGGGCACACGGGGTTGTCATCCCGAAGCGCAGGGCAGCAGGGTTGACGGCAACTGTGGCAAAGACATCGGCAGGTGCGATTCATTATACGCCGGTTGCCAAAGTAACGAACTTGAAAAAGACAATGGAAGAGCTGAAAAAAGAAGGTCTGTGGTTTGTCTGTGCAGATATGGACGGCACGAGGATGTATGACCTGAACCTTACCGGCCCGATCGGCGTTGTGATTGGAAACGAAGGAGAGGGTGTGAGCCGCCTGGTGAAGGAAACTTGCGATTTTGCGGCGGCAATCCCTATGAAAGGAGACATAGATTCCCTGAATGCATCTGTGGCAGCAGGTGTCCTGGCATATGAGATCGTAAGGCAGAGGCAGTAAATGCAGAGGGTATGATCATATGACCGTAAGTTAAGGGGAGCAGCTGCCGGAGGGATGCATTTGACAGGCGGGGACGTATGGCCGCAGGGGGGAGAACCATGAGCAATTATGAACATATGACGGATGAACAGTTGATCTGCCGGTTAAGGGACGGCGAAAAAAGTATTATAGATTATATTATGGAAAAATATAAAAATATGGTACGGAAAGAAGCCAATGCCATGTACCTTCTGGGCGGCGAGAACGACGACCTGATCCAGGAGGGGATGATCGGGCTTTTTAAAGCGGTGCAGGATTATCAGCCGGATCAGGACACTTCCTTTTACAGTTTTGCAAGACTCTGCATCACAAGACAGATGTATTCTGCGATCACGGCTTCAAAGAGGAAGAAGCACAGCCCGTTGAACAGCTATATATCCTTATATGAGAAACGGGAGGATGACAGTTCTCTGATCGATACGATGGAGGCGGGGAGGCAGAGCAATCCAGAGGAGCTTTTTGTAAGCCGGGAGCATGCCGCTTTGCTTGAGAGCAGGCTGGAGGAGAGCTTAAGTGACCTGGAGAACCGGGTGCTGTATCTGCACCTTCTTGGCACCGACTATAAAACCATCGCGCGGCTTCTCGACAAGAGCCCCAAGACTATTGACAATGCGCTGCAGAGGATTAAGAATAAGACAGAGAAGATTCTGGAGCGGGAGGAGTCCGGCGGGACGAAAAAGTAATTTATGGATAAGAATTTATGGATAAGGATAAAATATGTTGACAAATCTGTGATAAATAATGTATACTACTACTGTTGCATATCACATATGTGTGCTGTCGTGGCTCAGTCGGTAGAGCGTCGCCTTGGTAAGGCGGAGGTCGGCGGTTCGATTCCGCTCGACAGCTTTTGATACAAAGTTTTAATTACTCCTGACGCGGGAGTAATTTTTTTATGGAACATAAGCCAACAGGTATTCAAGATTTTATGGAGTGTGAGCGCAGATGAAAAAATCAACGGTAATGACAGAAGGAGCTATCTGGAAGAAAATCTTATATTTTTCAATTCCGCTGATCTTGGGTAATTTGTTTCAGCAATTGTACAACACGGTGGATTCTATCATTGTGGGAAATTATATAGGAAGCGAGGCATTGGCAGCGGTCGGCTCCAGCGGTTCCATCATCAATCTGCTGATCGGCTTCTGTATCGGTGCATCGGCGGGAGCCGGTGTCATTATTGCCCAGTTCTACGGGGCGCAGGACGCAGAGGGTGTCCGAAAAGCGGTACATACTACGATCGCAGTAGCCATCGGGGCGGGGGCGATCCTGACGGTGACAGGTGTTGTGACGACACCTGTGATCCTGCGGGCGATGGGTACGCCACAGGAAGTATTTCAGCAGGCATCCATCTATCTGCAGGTGTTTTTCGGAGGCATTTTCTTCTCTGTGATCTATAATATGTCCGCAGGTATCCTGAATGCAGTGGGAAATTCCAGACGTTCCCTTATTTATCTGATGATTGCCGCAATTTCCAATATATTTCTGGATCTTCTGTTTGTTGTAGTCCTGAAAATGGGAATCATTGGTGCCGCTCTTGCGACGGATCTCAGTCAGCTGTTATCCTGCATTTTTATTATGGTGTTCCTGACCAGGAGCCAGGAAGTCTATAAGGTAAGAATCCGTGACATCCGGTTTTATGACCACTTGTTTGGGAAGATCGTGAAGATCGGGCTGCCTACCGGAATTCAAAACATTGTAATCTCCTTATCAAACGTCATTGTACAGTCCAGCGTCAACAGCTTCGGTGCGGTGGCAATGGCGGGATTTGCAGCTTACATTAAGGTGGACGGCTTTAATATCCTTCCGGTTCTGAGCATCAGTATGGCGGCCACCACATTTACAGGGCAGAACATCGGCGCCGGCCGCCTGGATCGGGTGAAAAAAGGGATGTATGTATCCATGGCCATGGGGGTAGGCTATACCATTGTGACAGGGGTTCTGCTGCTTTTATTTGCGCCGCAGGTCATCAGTGTATTTACGAAGGAGCAGGCAGTAGTGGAGTTCGGTTCTTCCATCATGTGGTTCTTCTGTCCGTTCTACTGGATGATCGGTATACTGCAGGTGCTGGCCGGCACAGTGCGAGGTGCAGGAAAGACGATGCAGGTCATGCTGGTGTTCCTGTTTTCCATGTGCATCTTCCGTGTGTGCTGGATCTGGGCAGTACTTCGGATTGCCCACAATATTACCGGATTGATGCTGGCATACCCAACGTCATGGCTGGTTGGCGTGGTGTTGATCCTCCTCTATGTATGGAAGGGAAACTGGATGCCGTATAGAACCGCTGCGGCCGTTGAAGAATAATGGATGAATCCTTGTTTCAAGGTAAATTTTGTGATAAGATGTACGCATGGTATGAGCCATGCCCGTAATATGTGTGTGATTATGGGTAGAATCGAAGGAGGAAAGAAATGGGAGAAGAGGCAGTAGTTTCTAAAAATTTTATTGAGCAGGAGATAGATAAAGATCTGAGGGAAGGTGTCTATACGGAGGTGTGTACCAGGTTTCCGCCGGAGCCAAACGGATATCTTCATATCGGACATGCAAAATCGATTCTTTTGAACTTTGGATTGGCAAAGAAATATAACGGAACGTTCCATCTAAGATTTGATGATACGAATCCGACGAAGGAGGATACGGAGTTTGTAGAATCCATTAAAGAGGATGTAGAATGGCTTGGGGCAGACTATAAGGAGCATCTGTATTTTGCATCTGATTATTTTGACGTAATGTATGAGTGTGCCGTAAAACTGATCAAAAAGGGCAAGGCTTTTGTCTGTGATCTGAGCGCAGACGAGATCCGAAAATACAGAGGTACCCTGAAGGAAGCCGGACAGAACAGTCCCTGCCGTGACCGTTCTATCGAGGAGAACCTGCGGCTGTTTGAGGAGATGAAGGACGGGAAGTACAAGGACGGGGAGAAAGTGCTCCGTGCCAAGATTGACATGGCATCCCCGAATATTAATATGCGTGACCCGGTCATTTACCGTGTAGCACATATGTCCCATCACAATACCGGAGACAAATGGTGCATCTACCCGATGTATGATTTTGCCCATCCAATTGAGGATGCGGTGGAGAAGATTACCCATTCGATCTGTACGCTGGAGTTTGAGGATCACAGGCCGCTTTATGACTGGGTAGTCAGAGAGTGCGAATTTGACCCGGCGCCGAGGCAGATTGAATTTGCAAAAATGTATCTGACGAATGTGGTGACAGGAAAGAGGTACATTAAGAAGCTGGTGCAGGATGGAGTAGTAGACGGCTGGGATGACCCTCGTCTGGTGTCCATCGCAGCTTTGAGAAGGCGTGGGTTCACACCGGAATCCCTGAAGATGTTCGTAGATCTCTGCGGAGTGTCCAAAGCACAGGGGTCTGTGGATTATGCCATGCTTGAATATTGTATCCGCGAAGATCTGAAGCTGAAAAAGCCCCGTATGATGGCTGTTCTTGATCCGATCAGGCTGGTGATCGACAATTATCCCGAAGAGGAAATGGAGTGGCTGGAGGCAGAGAATAATCTGGAAAATGAGTCTCTCGGAAAGAGAAAGATTCCGTTTTGCAGAGAACTCTATATTGAGCGTGATGACTTTATGATCGAGCCGCCGAAAAAATATTTCCGTCTGTTTCCGGGAAATGAGGTACGCCTGATGCAGGCATATTTTGTAACATGTGTAAGCTATGAGACAGACAAAGACGGCAAGGTCACGACGGTGCACTGCACCTATGACCCGGAGACGAAAAGCGGGAGCGGGTTTACCGGGCGTAAAGTGAAGGGAACGATCCACTGGGTGGCCGCACCCTATGCAAAGCAGGCAGAGGTAAGGCTTTATGAGAACCTGATCGACGAAGAGAAGGGCGTGTATAATGAAGAGGACGGCTCCATGAACCTGAACCCGAACTCTTTGGAGGTTCGCAAAAACTGTTATGTAGAGCCGAACTTTGACGGTGCAGAGGCATATGACAGCTATCAGTTTGTGCGGAACGGATATTTTTGTATTGACGCTAAAGATTCTGCGCCGGAGCAGTTGGTGTTCAACAGGATTGTGTCCTTGAAGAGTTCTTTTAAGCTGCCTAAATAAGCGCATGGACAGGTGGGGGCATGAATGAATTAACGATTAATTTGAAGCCGCATGATAAGATTCCGATGTATGAACAGATTTATTCCTATATAAAGAATGATATCCAGGGTGGAAGGATTGCTTACGGAGAGAAGCTTCCTTCCACCCGGGCACTTTCCAGGCATCTGGAGGTCAGTCGGAGTACAGTAGAACTGGCCTATGAGCAGCTTCTGTCGGAAGGGTATATTGAATCAGAACCGTACAGGGGATTTTTTGCGGCGAAGATAGAAGGCCTGTATCATCTGCCGAAGGTGAGAGCCAGACTTCCGGAGAAAGAGGCCCAAAAAGAAGAGTACCAGTATGATTTTACACCTAATGGAGTGGATCTGGGCAGCTTTCCGTATCATGTGTGGAGGAAGCTGTCGAAGGATATCCTGATGGATGACCGTACGGAGCTCTTTAAAAGCGGTGATGCACAGGGGGAATACAGCTTCCGCAATGCAATCTGCAGTTATCTTCACCAGGCAAGGGGTGTCAACTGTACGCCGGAGCAGATTATCATAGGGGCAGGGAGCGACTACATTCTGATGCTGTTAAGTACGATTCTTGGGAGAGGTTATCGGATTGCGTTTGAGGATCCTGCTTATAAGCAGGCATACCGGGTGATGGAGAGCCTCGCTTATGAGACCGTTCCGATTTCTCTGGATCAAAGCGGTATGTGTGTCGGTGAGCTGGAGCAAAGCGGCGCGGATATCGCTTACGTGACGCCGTCCCACCAGTATCCTACAGGTATCGTTATGCCAATGCGGCGCAGAATGGAACTTTTAATGTGGGCTGATAAACGAGAAGACCGTTATATCATAGAAGATGACTATGACAGCGAATTCAGGTACAAGGGCAAACCAATCCCCGCCCTCCAGGGATACGACGCCGGCGGCAGGGTTATTTATCTGGGGACATTTTCAAGGTCTGTGGCGCCGGCTATCCGCTTAAGCTACATGGTTCTTCCCGGGCCGCTTCTTGCAAAGTATCAGGAGAAGGTGAAATTTATAAGCTCTACAGTCTCTAAGGTGGATCAGATGATCGTACAGAGATTTATTGAGGAAGGCTATTATGAACGGCATCTGAACAAGACGAGAGCGCTGTATAAGAGCCGCCATGATACAATGCTTGAGGCTCTTAGGCCGCTGCTTGCAGTCTGTGAGGTTTTCGGGGAGAATGCAGGAGTACATCTGCTTTTAAGGTTCCATGCGGGTGTGTCGGAGGATGAATTGATCCGGCGTGCGAAGGAATGCAAGATCAAGGTGTATGGATTATCGGACTATCGAGTCCGGCGCAGAGAAGGAGAGAGGGCCACGGTGCTGTTGGGGTATGCCAACCTTTCCGGGGAACAGATTAAAGAGGCCGTGAAACAATTGACACAGTGCTGGGGCAGGATAACAGAGCAGACAGAGTAACTATAAAACAGATGAAAAAGGGCGTCCTGCCGGTTGACTGAAAATCCTCAGTCAACCGGCATACGCCCTTTCGCTTTTTCGTCTTTTATTCGTCTTTGGAAGCCTCTGCTTCACCGTCTTTGTCCGGTTCTTCTTTTGTTTCTTCTGTCTCTGCGGCTGGTTCGTCGTCGTCCTTTGCGTCAGAACTTTCTTTGGCGTCTTCTTCTTTTGCTTCCTCACTCTTTGGAGTCAGAGACACATACTCCCGGTCAGCAACCGGTTTCAAATCATTATCAAGGTCAAAGTCCTCATCTTCAAATTCATCTTCGAAATCTTCGTCCGTCACCTTATTCTTTTTAAAATATTAAACAGCACCTGCAACGGCAGTACCGACTGCGGCAATTCCCAATATTTTCTTAAAAAATTTTGACATAGTGAATAGATCTCCTTTCATCCGTCTTTATCCCTAATATACGTATTGTAATACTTTTCCGGAAAAAAGGAAAGACCTGGTACATAAATTGTAGAAAAATTTAACAAAGTTTTAGCAGAAATTTAAGAAGTTGTGTCGAGGCAGCCCTGTTGTGATGATTCAGAAAGTGTGTTAAACTGTATCCGTAATACTGAAAAGCATCAAAGGGAGAGACGACATGAGGAAAAATGAAGCGCCGGGGACGGCTAAAAAAGGACTGTTTCGCGTGGTATTCAGCAGAACCGGGATTATTCTGCTGCTGATTTTAATGCAGATGGGGACTTTTGTGGCCACAACGTTTTATCTGGAAGCATTTTCGACTTACATATATGGCGCTATGATGATCTTAAGGGTAGTGGTCATTATTTATATTATTAATGCAGAGGGTAATCCGGCATTTAAGATGACGTGGATTTTATTTGTCATTGCATTCCCGCTGATCGGGACAATTTTTTTTGTATATGTAAAATTTCAGCCCGGGACGCAATTTATGAGACGGCGTCTGGCAGTACTGAAGATTGAGACAGACCGTTATATGGAGCAGGATCCGGCGGTCATAGATGCAATCTGGGCCAGTAAGTCGGCCAACGCCAATCTGGCGCATTATCTGGCTCACTATCTGGGATTCCCTACGTACCGCAATACAGAAGTAAAATATTTTCCGCTTGGAGAGTACAAATTCCGTGAGATGGTGACGGAGTTGAAAAAGGCCCGGAAATTTATATTTATGGAATATTTTATTGTGGAAAAAGGGTATATGTGGGATACGATCCTGGATATCCTGATTGATAAGGCACAAAGAGGGGTGGAAGTTCGTTTTATGTATGACGGCATGTGTGCCATCTCCATGCTGCCGTATAATTATCCGGAGCAGTTAAAGAAATATGGGATCCGATGTAAAATGTCCAATGCGATGAAGCCCTTTTTATCTACCATCCAGAATAACAGGGATCACCGGAAGATCTGTGTCATTGACGGCAGGGTAGGATTTACCGGCGGGGTCAATATCGGGGACGAGTATATTAACCAGAAGATTCGTTTCGGACACTGGAAGGATACTGCAGTCATGCTTCGGGGAGACGGTGTACAGAGCCTGACGATGATGTTTCTGCAGATGTGGAATGTGGATGCGAAAAATACCGGTAATTACAGGCGTTACCTGACACCGAAGCGGGAAGGGCTGAAGCGGGAGCTGGGATATGTGATCCCTTATGCAGACAGCCCGTTTGACAATGAGAATGTGGGTGAGGAAGTGTATTTCCACATTTTAAACCATGCAAAAAAGTATGTGCACATTATGACGCCGTATCTGATCCTGGACCATGAAATGATCACCACATTGATACGGGCGGCCAAGTGCGGCATTGAGGTGATTATCATTATGCCGCATATTCCGGATAAATGGTATGCCTTTGCGGTGGCAAAGACTTATTATAAGGAGCTGATCGCAGGCGGGGTGCAGATCTATGAATACACGCCGGGGTTTGTGCATGCCAAAGTGTTTATATCGGACGATGATACGGCCACCGTCGGGACAATCAACCTGGATTACCGGAGCCTGTACCTGCATTTTGAGTGCGGGACCTTCATTTACAATAATGCAGTGGTTGATAAGATAGAACGTGATTTTCAGCAGACGCTGGCGAAATGCCATAAGGTTACAGTGATCGAGGTGAAGAAGCGTTCACTGCTCACGAAGATTGTAGGACATGTGCTGAGACTGGTTGCGCCATTGATGTAATAAAGATAAAAAACATCAAAGAAATTGCATTTTACAGGCGCGGGGGATTGTAGTATAATGAGAAACTGGAACGGCAGATAATGACGGATATTAGGAGGAATGGATATGGTAAAAGCAGTAGTAGGTGCGAACTGGGGAGATGAAGGAAAGGGCAAGATTACAGATATGCTTGCCGAGGAGGCAGATATCATTGTGCGCTTCCAGGGGGGAGCCAATGCGGGGCATACTATTATCAATAATTATGGGAAATTTGCCCTCCATACATTGCCGTCCGGGGTTTTCTACGGGCATACCACAAGCATCATCGGAAATGGAGTAGCGCTTGATGTTCCGGTTTTGTTTAAAGAGGTACAGTCTATTATAGAGAAAGGCGTACCAGCGCCGAAGATCCTTGTCTCTGACCGGGCTCAGATGGTGATGTCTTATCATAAAAATTTTGATGCATATGAGGAAGAGCGGTTGGGCGGAAAATCTTTTGGTTCCACCAAATCCGGGATTGCGCCGTTTTATTCTGACAAGTATGCCAAGATCGGGTTTCAGGTGAGCGAACTTTTTGACGAAGAACTTTTGAAGGAAAAGGTGGTGCGCGCGGCGGAACAGAAAAATGTCCTGCTTGAGCATCTTTACCATAAACCGCTGATCTGCCCGGATGACCTCTATGCGGAGCTTATGGAATATAAAGAAATGATCGCGCCGTTTGTGTGTGATACTGCGTTGTTCCTCCACAATGCGATCAAGGAAGGAAAGAATATCCTGCTGGAGGGGCAGCTTGGCTCTTTGAAGGATCCGGATCATGGGATTTATCCTATGGTTACGTCATCGTCTACGCTGGCAGGCTTCGGCGCAGTAGGGGCAGGGATCCCTCCGTATGAGATCAAGCAGGTGGTCACGGTGTGCAAGGCTTATTCCAGTGCCGTGGGCGCCGGTGCATTTGTCAGTGAGATTTTTGGAGAAGAGGCGGACGAACTCAGAAAACGCGGGGGTGACGGCGGAGAATTTGGTGCAACGACCGGAAGGCCAAGGCGCATGGGCTGGTTTGACTGTGTGGCTTCCAGATATGGATGCCGTATGCAGGGGACGACAGATGTGGCATTTACAGTGCTTGACGTGCTTGGATACCTGGAGGAAATCCCGGTATGTACAGGGTACGAGATTGACAAAACAGTGACAACAGACTTTCCGCCGACACATTTGCTTGAAAAAGCAAAGCCGGTGCTTGAGGTCCTGCCGGGATGGCAGTGTGACATCCGCGGCATCCGAAAATATGAGGAATTGCCGGAAAACTGCCGGAAATATATCGAATTTGTAGAGGAAAAGCTTGGTTATCCGATTACAATGGTATCCAACGGGCCGGGAAGGGAAGATATTATCTACCGGAACCGATAGGCTGTCTGTGAGAAATCTTAAAACCTCTTAAGAAATATATTATTTTAATTTTAGAAGCCTGCCATATTATAGACACATTTTGCAGTTAGAATGAACATGCAATGAAAAGTCATACATGAAACAGTGTGTGAATATAATAATAAGGCGGAGTAAAATAATAGAAACGGAGGTCGATAAGATGCAGAAGAAGAATAAGAACAACTATCCGGAATCAATATCTATGATAGAATACCTTACCAAAAGACAAAAGGGCAGAGAAGACGCCCTGGAGAAAGATAGTGGAATGCTTCCCACAGGCAGGCAGGTCCTTGGGCTTGCCTGCCTGTATCTATAACAACCTGATATGCAAGGAGCGGAAAGGACGGACAGGATCTGTCTTTGTCCCCGGCAGTTTTAATGAGAGAAAGAGACAGGTATCCGGTGGGGGTGCCTGTCTTTTTATTCTTGTCTTTTTTCTTTGATGTTCTGTTCGTCCTCCTTGTCTGTCCCTCGCAGAACGCGGTAGACAAGGACATACCCGTACAGCATAACAGGAAGAAGGATCGTGCAGGCAATCGAGGCCTTCAGCCATCTGACAGCCGCCGGGCTTCCGATCAGTGCAAACACAAGAGTGCTTACATACATACCGGCAAGCAGAAGGGCGCCGATGGCTGAAAGGATGCGTTTTGTTTTTTTCGTATTTGTCTTTTTCATACGAATCCTCCTTTACATCTAATCAAGACTTTAGTATATTATATAAAGAGCGGACAAAAAATGCAAATAAATACAAAGGAGCACGAAAAAAATGAGTCGTACATTATTAGAGCAATGGAGAAATATAGCCTATGATGAAAATGCAGACAGAGGACAGCTTCAGAAGTTCTGGGGAAGCTATTTCCAGATCGAGAAGGAGATCTACGAGCAGCTGCTTGCGAACCCGGATGAGGAAGTGAAGGGAACCGTAAAGGAACTGGCAGAGAAATATGGCCAGGAAGTGCTTACCATGGTAGGTTTTCTGGATGGAATCGATGAGAGTTTAAAGGAACAGAATCCGATTGAGACTATGGATGAGGATACGGTTGTAAGTCTTGCTTTTGACAAAGAGCGGCTGTATAAGAATATGGTAGCCGCAAAGGCCGACTGGCTGTATGAGCTCCCGCAGTGGAGGGAGATCTATTCGGAGGAAGAATTAAAGAAGTTCTATAAAGAACAGAAGGAATCTACAACGATCCGCAAAGAGAAGAAAATCGGACGCAATGAGCCGTGTCCGTGCGGTTCCGGTAAGAAGTATAAGAAATGCTGTGGGAAATAGTGCTGTTTTTTGCCGGCTTTTTGAGCCTGGGTTACTATGTATGTATCTGCATCCTGCTTGGGAAATGGGATGCGACATTTTCGAGATTCTGGCTGGCGGCAGGGATTCTGCTGCCGGTCTTTTCGGTTTTACATAAGAAGGAGGTAATCCCGCTTATCTTCCGGCAGGGAATTGCCGCAGCACTTCTTCTGACAGCCGGAACCCTTATACGTATTGCTGCCGGGATGTTTTCTTCCGGAAGGACAGACTATGAATATCTGATCGTGCTGGGGGCGCAGGTGAGAGGAACGAAGATTACCGATTCACTTCTTCGGAGGCTTAAAAAGGCCTGTGCGTATCTGAAGGAACATCCGGATACGAAGGTGATTGTTTCCGGCGGCCGGGGGAAGGGAGAGGAGATCGAGGAGGCAAGGGCAATGGAAGCTTATCTTTTGGACTGCGGGATCGAAAAGACACGTATTATCAAAGAATTAAGATCCAGGACGACAAAAGAAAACCTGTTGTTCTCTTCTGCATATCTGGAAAAGGAAAAGACTGTCACAGGCATTGTGTCCAATAACTTCCACCTGTACCGTGCGTGCCGTTATGCCCGGAAACTGGGGTATAAGAAGGCATATCCGGTCTGCGCAGGGTGCCATCCGGTTCTTTTTGTGAATTATATGATGCGGGAAGTATTTGCAGTGTGGAAAATGTGGTGTTGACAAAGCCGGATTCGGTGTTATAATAGATTGCATATACGAAAATGCGTTGACGAGACGAGTAAGTTGGGAAAGAAATGAAAGAGAGAGAAGCCGGCGGCTGAAAGCTTCTTATTTTGGAACCATCCGAAGACTACCTCTGAGCGGCTGCAAAACAGCCCGGTGATTCCGTTATCATCATGAATGAAGTGGTTCCGGTTTGATAATGACCGGTTCAAGCAGGGTGGAACCGCGAGGCTTTAGAGAACTCGTCCCTTGCAGCAATTTATGTGCTGTGAGGGATTTTTATTTTATAGGAAAGAGCTTTATTTTAGAGAAAAAGGAGCAGAAGATGGCAGAAAGAGAAAGCTACAGACGTAAAGCACATTATTATGAGACCGATCAGATGGGAATTGTTCATCACTCTAATTATATCAGATGGTTTGAGGAGGCAAGGATCGACCTGATGGATCAGCTGGGGCTTGGATATGCCGAGATGG
>CANSCI010000054.1 GCA_947645355.1 uncultured Dorea sp.
AAATATTGAATTTTCAAGGTGCGAATCCCATTTCAGGTATGGGAAGTCTTAGTTACAACCTATAACTGTGAGGATAGTTCAGACAAATGTGCAGAGTACATTGAGACTGCATGCAACTCTGGGATAGACGGACTGATTTTTGTTGCATATTTTGATATGGGTCCTAAATGTCTTGAGACAGCAAAAGCAGCAGATATTCCGGTAATTATTATCGATGCTTATATCCCGACTATTGAGCCGGGTGCAGCTGATTATGATAACTATCTTGCATTTATCGGACCTTCCGATGAAGAATCCGGATATCAGATGGCTTGTGCATTATTTGACGGAATGGAAGCAAACGCAGACGGTGAAAAAGTTGTCGGCGTCGTAAATGGTACAGCCGGTTCTACAGTAGCAGTTGACAGACGTGCAGGTTTCGAGCGTGCATACAAAGAGTACACAGACAAAGGTGAAAAGATCAGAATAGCTGGCGAAGTAACCGGTGATTTTGTTCGTGATAAATCTCAGGAAGTAACAGAGTCCTTATTGCAGGGAAATTCTGACATCCAAGGTATCTGGGCGGCTAACGGCGGTACTGGTACGGGTGTCCTTGCAGCTGTGAAAGGTATGGGATTCGAGCCTGGCAAAGATATTAAGATCGTATGTATGGATCTTAACGAAGAGAATGTAAACAGTGTTAAGAACGGCGAGATCCTCTTTGATGTAGGCGGACACTGGCTTCAGGGTGCCTTTGCAGTAACGATGATGTGCGATTACCTCAATGGCTTTGACCTTCCGTCTGACAGAAACGTAAAACTTGAGCCTATTCCGGTATTCCAGGATGACGTTGATACATTCCTGTCTGTATTCGTTGACTTCTTGCCGCCATACGATGCAACAGAATATTCACGTACTTTCAATCCGGATGCAGCAGCAGAACCTCCGGCACTTAACTACAAATAAGCAGTGGGATGAAAGAATAAGATTTAGAAAGGGATGGTGTGTACGCTCGGTAAGAGCGTACACAAATCCCTTTTCTAAATATATGTAAGGAGTGAAATGTGTGAATTTTACAGTAAAGAATATAAGAAAGGCCTTCGGTTCAACAGTTGCAGTAGATGATGTAAGTGTAACTTTTCAATCGGGTGAGATCAGAGCGATCGTCGGTGAAAATGGCGCAGGTAAATCAACACTTCTAAAATTGGTATCAGGGATCCATCAAAGAGATGCAGGAGAAGTTTATTTCGATGACCAGCCGTTTCATCCGACAAGCTATGTGGATGCAGCGATGTCCGGGGTTGCCTATGTATTTCAGGAGACAACGATCAATCCATACCTGGGAGTTGCCGAAAATATCTTTATTAACCGCCTGCGGGAATTTAGAAACAGGCTGGGATTGATTGACAGGAAAAAATTAAATAATGCCGCGCAGAAAATTCTGGACGATATTGGTGTTGATTTTAAAGTAACTGATCCGATTCAGAGCCTGAACTTAGGACAATGGAAAACGATTGAAGTTGCCAGAGGGCTTGCTTATGAACCAAAGGTTATCTTTTTCGACGAATCAACAGCTTTCTTAAATTATAACGAAGTAAAAGCCTTCTTAGGCATAGTAAAGAGATTAAAAGCAAATGGTATGGCAATTGGCATTGTAACACACCATATGAACGAAATTTTTGAAATAGCAGATTGCGTTACAGTAATGAAAGACGGGAAATGGGTGGCTGATAAGAATTTGAGTGAAGTTACAGAGTCCGAATTGCAGCAGATGATGGTAGGCAGAACTTTATCAACAATTTATCCGGAAAAAGCAGATTCATTACCAGAAACAGTCGTTTTGAAAGTAGAAAATTTGTCCCAAAACAATAAGCTTAAAAACATCAGTTTCGAACTGCATGAGGGAGAAATACTTGGAATTGGCGGACTTAAGGGTGCAGGCGGCGATGAACTTCTGGGGATTCTTTTTGGTGATGAAAAGGAAACATCAGGAAAAATTTGGGTTGATGATAAAGAATATGCACATAAAAATCCTAATAATGCGATGAAAAATGGTTTTTCACTGCTTCCGGGAGAACGAACACTGGAGGGATTAATTACATCATTTTCTATCAAAGATAATATCAATATGGGAGCTATGAAAACAAAAGGATTTTTGCTTGATAAATCACAGGAAACTGAGATTGCAAATAAAATGATCAAAGAAGTTACAATCAAAACCCCATCCTGTGAAATGCCCTGTGATTCCCTGAGCGGCGGTAATATGCAGAAGGTTGTAATCGCAAAATGTCTGGCAACAAATCCAAAGATTTTACTTCTAAATAATCCTACCCGGGGAATCGATGTGGGGGCCAGACTGGAGATTTATACAGTAATCAGTAATCTGGCAAAAGAAGGTATGGGTATTATCTTATTAAGTGAAGACCTTGGCGAGTTGATTGGTCTTTGCAACAGAACCATGATTTTCCGCAGGGGCGAAATGAGCAAGATGTATGAATTCGACGAGACTCCGACGGAAGAAAGTATGATTCAGTATATGCTGTAGAAGATTGGAGGAAAAGAAATTGGGAGAAAATAAAGCTATGAATAAAAATACTCTGCTTAATAGAATGAAGGGAAAGGCATTTCGTGATTATTTTCCAATCATCTTTTTATTGGTCATGTGCATTGCATTTGGCTTCATGAATGACAGATTTATCTCATGGAGGAATTTTACTGTTATTTTAGTTCAGATCGTTACACTGTTAGTGTCCGGTATGGGATTAACATTCGTTATTATGGCAGGCTCGATCGATTTGTCTGTAGGATCTACACTGGCGCTTGCTGCAGTGGCAACAGCGCTTACCGTTCCGAAATGGGGCGTGTTGTCTTTCGTTGCAGCACTTCTTGTAGGTGCATTCTGTGGTCTTGTGAACGGTATCATCTTTGCGGTCGGAAGAGTCCCATCTTTTATCGCAACCTTAGGAACTATGACAGTAACAAGGGGTATCGTGCTGATCTTGACAGAAGGTGTGCCGATCCAGATTACAGACCAAAAATTTCTGGAGGTATTCTCTGGCAAGAGTTTATTTGGAATTCCAAATACTGCCGTCTTTATGGTGATTATTATTTTTATTTCCTGGGTTGTTTTAGAAAAGACTCCTTTCGGCAAAGAGATCCGTGCAGTCGGCGGCGGCGAGCGTGTAGCTGAGCTTGCCGGCATTAAAGTGACAAAAGTAAAAGTGCTCTCTTATGTATGGGCAGGAACGATGTTCGGTATTGCAGGACTCCTTCAGTGTGCGCGGGTTCTTGCTGCAACAGCAACTTTAGGCGAAGGCTTTGAGATGGATGTTATTACAGCCGTAGTAGTAGGCGGAACACCAATGTCCGGCGGAGTCGGAAGTATCGGAGGAACGATCCTTGGCGCATTCGTGATCCAGATCTTAAGTAATGGTATGAATATGATGGGGCTGTCCCCATACTTACAGAGTATTGTAAAAGGAACCATTTTAGTTCTTGCTGTATTTATCAGTATTGACAGAAAGAAAAAGACACAGACGAAATAACACTTATACAAGGAAAGAAGGTATAGATTATGGCTGCTATATAAGAAGTCTTTGCAAAAGGAAAAGGTGTTTTACATCTCACACCGACATGGGTACCGCGCGGGTTTAACGAGCCTGGACGAAGACTTCGTCTGCATCCGGATGATTATTTTGCTCTGGGAATGGACAGAGGCGGTATCTGTGAAAGATGGCTGGGTTCTCTGGCAAAAGCATTAAACGGTCCGAAAACAGGAGAATATGAGGGTATGAGTTTTGTTCTGGAAGATGAAAAGACAAAGACGGTACGTTTATTCAAAGATTACGTGGATGAGTTGGGAGCGGATTTAATAGGGACTTCCCTGATGGGGACCTATGGGACATGGCCGACTTTCGCAAAATTATATGATTATGACAAGCCGTTGTTCCATCATTTACATTTGACCGAAGAGATGGCAAACAAAATAGGAATGCATGGGAAACCAGAATCCTATTATTTCCCAAGACAGTATAACAGTGGTTATCTGGGAAGAATGCCGCTTACATATTTTGGATTTGACCCGTCTACAACAAAAGAACAGGTAATGGAATGCCTGGAAAATTATGATACAAAAGATAACCGGATCACAGAACTTTCCCGGGCGTATCGTATTCAGCTTGGTACCGGGTGGTATACTCCGGCAGGTGTGATCCATGCGCCGGCTTCTCTGGTTACTTATGAGCCGCAGTGGAACAGTGATGTGAATACCATTATGGAAAATGTGACGATGGGGGAAGTAAATCCGCATAATTTACTGACCGATTGTGCTCCGGAAGAGGAAAAGGATAACTTACAATCAATCTTTAATCAGATTGATTGGGAAGAAAGTACAAGACCGGATTATAAAGAAGTATATTTCAGAGCTCCCAGGATAAGATGTGAGTGTGACGCAGCAGTTGAAAAATGGGTTGCTTATGCAAATGACTGGGTTGCGGCAAAAGAAGTGACGGTTGTCCCCGGCAGAGAATATGTTCTGAAGGATGCAGCATGTTACTGTGCACTGGTTGTCCAGGGGCATGGAAGTTTTGGCGCTTTTGAGTGTGAAGCTCCGGAGCTTGTCAGATACGAAGATGTTACAGGAGATGAATATTTTGTTTCTGAAAAGGCGGCAAACGCTGGTATCACAGTGAAAAATACAAGCAGCTATCAGCCGTTAGTAATCTTACAGAATTTTGCAAACAACAATAAAGAAGTACCGGCAGCTGTTTCATAGAAAGAAGGGAAAAGAAAAATGCAGAGAATATTAAATAATCCGGATGATATCGTAGATGAGATGCTGAAAGGTTTCCTGAAAGTACATGGAGATATTGTAGAAAAAACTGAGAACCCGCGAGTAATAAAGGCAAAGAATATTTCCAGTGATAAGGTAGGTGTAGTTACGGGAGGCGGTTCCGGACATAAGCCGGCATTCATCGGATATGTCGGAAAAAATATGTGTGACGCCGCCGCAGTAGGAGAAATCTGTTCATCACCGACAGCAGCCGCTTTCCTGGATGCTTTCAAAGAGGCTGATCAGGGAAAAGGCGTAGCATGTCTTTATGGAAACTACTCCGGTGACAACATGAATGTTAAAATGGCTGTAAAAATGGCGAAAAAGCAGGGGATTACAGTAAAAACAGTTGTGGCAAATGATGATGCTGCATCTGCGCCCAGGGATCAGAGAGAAAAAAGACGCGGAGTTGCCGGTGAAGTTTTCATGTGGAAGGTGGGCGGAGCAAAAGCTTCTATAGGAGGAAGTCTGGAGGAAGTTATTGAAGCTGCACAGAAAGCCATCGACAACACAAGGAGTGTAGGAATTGGGTTAACCCCCTGTACGCTTCCGGCGGTAGGACATCCGAACTTTGAGATCAAGGACGGAACAATGGAAGTTGGAATCGGCCATCATGGTGAGCCGGG
The DNA here is from genome assembly GCA_947645355.1 of uncultured Dorea sp. GTDB lineage: Bacteria > Bacillota > Clostridia > Lachnospirales > Lachnospiraceae > Dorea_D. The sequence continues at coordinate 5,437 of CANSCI010000054.1, forward strand.
AATTGAAGTCTGTGAGTTAGAGACGGCAAAAGGTATGGCTAAGAGAATGACAGATATCGTTCTTCCCGATTATCCGTTTGAGGCAGGAGATGAAGCGGCCGTCTTAGTGTCCGGCCTTGGAGCAACACCGGTTATGGAGTTATACGTACTGTATGATGAAATCGAGCAGATCCTGCAGGAGAAAGGAATAAAAGTACACAGATCTTATGTCGGCAATTATTTCACGTCTATGGAAATGATGGGAGCAACACTGACCGTGATGAAGCTGGATGATGAATTAAAGGAATTAATAGATATGCCGGCAGAGAGCATGGGATTAAAGCAATTCTAGGAGGAAATGAGATATGGAATGTTTTAGTAATAAGGACGGAAAAAACATCCTGCTTAAAATGGTAAAAGGAATTCAGGATAACAAGGATTATCTTGGAGAAGTTGACGGACTGATCGGCGATGGGGATCACGGAATGAATATGAATAAAGGATTCACTGTATTTGAAAGCCGTTTTAAAGATGAAGCGTTCGGTTTTGCGGAAGGACTTAACGAGTTAGGACAGATTCTTTTGGACGAGATCGGCGGCTCAATGGGACCTATCTATGGAACTGTCTTAATGGGGATGGCAGAGGCAGGAGAGGATCTTTGTGAGATCTCTTTAAAAGATTTCGCCAATATGCTGGAGGCAGGACTTACAGAGCTATATGATATTGTAGAAGCAAAAGTCGGAGATAAGACTTTAGTAGATACACTGGCGCCGTCTGTAGATACATTGAAGCGTGCAGCTTTCGGTGGAAAAAGTTTTAAAGAGGCTCTGGAGGCATTGAAGGAGGCTGCTGCGGCAGGCAGAGATTCTACAAAGGATCTGACTGCAAAGTTCGGACGATCCAGCAGGCTGGGCGAGAGGTCCAGAGGTGTTCTGGACGCCGGAGCAGTCTCCTGCTGTATTATCCTTCAGGCTATGGCAGATGGAATCATGGAACAATTAGCATAAGGCAAAGTAAAATGTGTGGCTCCATTCCCTGTTTTGGGTTAAACCTTAATTTAAGAATGCTGTTTTCTATTATTGATTGTGGTAAACTAAAGTACAAATGAGATAATGAAAAGAGGTTGAGCAATGAGAAAGATTATGAACAATCCAGATAACGTAGTGGCAGAGATGATGGAGGGGTATATCGGAGCTTATGGAAAATATGTGGAAAAGCATCCGGAAGTAAACGGGGTCATCGCAAGGCAGAGGAGAAAAGACAAGGTTGCCCTGGTAATCGGAGGCGGAAGCGGACATGAGCCAATGTTCTCCGGATTTGTGGGCAAGGGGCTGGCAGATGCCGCGGCCTGCGGAAATATTTTCGCATCTCCCGACCCGAATACCATCTACCAGACTGCGAAAGCAGTAGAACAGGGGAAAGGGGTGATCTTTGTATACGGCTGTTATGCAGGTGACAACTTAAATTTTGACATGGGGGAAGAATTTCTGAATGACGACGGAATTGCGGCTGCTCATGTGCGAGTATGGGATGATGTGGCTTCTGCGCCGAAAGAAAGGATTGAAGACCGCCGCGGAATTGCAGGAGATGTTTTCGTCATTAAAATAGCCGGGGCTGCCTGTGATGCGGGGCTTGACCTTGCGGAAGTTACGAGAGTGACAGAAAAAGCAAGAGACAACACAAAGTCGATCGGAGTGGCGACAGCGCCGGCGCAGCTTCCGGGTGTGGATAAGCCGATCTTTGAACTTCCAGAGGGTGAGATTGAGTATGGTATGGGACTTCACGGGGAGAGAGGCGTGCTTCGTACAACGTGGCAGGATGCAGATGCATTAGTGGATAAGATGTACGGCGAACTGATGGCGGATGCACAGCTGAAAGCGGGAGACGAAGTATGCGTGCTTGTAAATGGGCTTGGTTCTGCAACAATCACAGAGCTTGCTATTGCCTTCCGCAGAGTAAAGCAGCTTTTGACCGGGGACGGAATCAAGGTGTATGATGCAGATTTAAACAGCTATTGCACCAGTATGGAGATGGGCGGCTTTTCTATTACGCTGTTCAAATTGGATGAAGAATTAAAGAAATATTATGATATGCCCTGTTATTGCCCGTTTTATGCAAAAGGCGAACTTACAGGAGCTTCGGCAGACAGAGATTATGAGGGAATATCTACAATTGTGGCAGAACCGGAATTTGATGAAAATGATGTGGAGACGGCGGACATTGTAAGAAGTAAAGAAGGAGAGCTTACAGAGTTAAATGCGCAGGATGCCAGAAATATGCTGCTGTCTATAGCAGATAAGATCATTGCGAAGAAATCATATTTGACCGAGATCGACAGCGCGATCGGAGACGGAGACCATGGGATCGGCATGGCAGGCGGAATGCAGAAAGCGAAGAAAAAGCTGATGAAGATGGAATCGGAAGAAAATGCATATGCAGTCTTTGAAGCGGCCGGAAAAGCAATGCTTTTGTCCATGGGCGGGGCTTCCGGGGTTATTTTTGGGAGCCTGTATCTTGCGGGCGCTAAGGATATGGAGGCAAAAGCAGTCCTTACGGCGGAAGATATTGCCAGGATGGAAAGAAAAAGTCTGTCCGCAATTCAGGAGAGAGGCAAAGCGCAAGTAGGAGATAAGACGATGGTAGATGCATTGGTTCCGGCGGTGGAAGCATTGGAGGCGAATTATGACAAGGGGCTTCTTGAGATGCTTTGGGCGGCGGAAGAGGCTGCAAGGCAGGGGATGGAGAGTACGAAGAATTATCAGGCAAAATTCGGACGTGCCAAATCTTTGATGGAAAGAGCCGTCGGATATCAGGACGCGGGAGCAACTTCTGTGTGGCTGATCTTTCAGGGGATGAGAGAATTTGTGGAAGGGTAACGCCGTGCTTATAAAAATGTATTTTCCTATTCTTTGGGTATAAGAGAACTTGCCGCTGCATACATTGTAAAAACAATGAGTGCAGGGGTTTTATATGAAGGATTATATTGAGGAAAGGGCAGTGGAGATCGCGTATTATATTATTGAAAATAAGGCAACGGTTAGGCAGACAGCGAAGGCGTTTGGGGTCAGTAAGAGCACGATACATAAGGATGTTACCGAGCGCCTGCAAAAAATCAATCCATCACTGGCCGCACGGGCGCGCAAGGTACTGGATTTGAATAAGTCGGAACGCCATATACGCGGTGGACTTGCTACCCGGGAGAAATATCTTCATCTGGAACATCGATAAAGAGGTGGTTGGGAAAGGCATCTGTTCCCAACCACCTCTTTATTGTAAATACCGGATATACTACTTATCGGCGAGCGGTTTAAAATCACTTGCCGGGTGCTTGCACAACGGACAGATAAAATCTTCCGGCAGGGTGTTGCCTTCATAGATATACCCGCACACCGTGCAGATGAATCCTTTTTTGCCGGCAGCTGCTTTTGGGGCAGGTTTGATATTCTTCTGATAGTAGGCGTAGGTTACGGAGTCCACATCGGACAGTGTGCATGCGTCTGTCACATCTGCCAGGAAAAGGGTATGTGTGCCCAGATCTGTAGCAGATATCACCTTTGCAGAGATATATGCGTTGCACGCCTCCTCAATATATGCAATTCCGTTTTCTGATCGCCGGAAGGCAATGGCCTGCATCTTATCAACCTCTGCGCCGCTCTGGAAGCCCCAATGCTTAAAGGTGTCGAATTTCGATCCTTCTGTAAGTATGGAGACATTGAACATTCCGGTTCGCTGGATCATATCGTGGGTATAATTCTTTTTATTTACTGCCACGGTAATCCTGTTAGGTTCAGTCGTAACCTGTGTTACCGTATTAACGATGCAGCCGTTGTCTTTGTCCCCTTCCTTTGCTGTCAGGATGAAGAGCCCGTAGGTGAGTTTATACATTGCTTTTTTGTCCATGTTTGTTCCTCCTTATGATTAAATGATCCAACACTGGATATCCTGTGCGCCTGCGTATTTTTCCAGATATTCTTTTCCGTAATCCATTGCTTTTTCCAGATCCTGATTATCAGAAAAAGAATAGATCAGTGTGAGGACTTCCACTGTCTGTTCTGTGATCATGGCCCGTTCTGAGTCACTGGTAGAACTTCCTACAGCCCCTGATTCATCTGCCAGTACGGGGAGCCCTTCTATGTTGACTTCATCCTTCCCGATGCCCTTGTAAGTTTCGCCCTTTCGGCCAATGCGGAAGGTCAGTTCATCAGAAATCCTGCCGGCGTCATAGGAGCCGACAGAAAATCCGGACTGGATGGAGATCAGGTTGTTAGTATCCACCACCGTGTTTACCTCATAGAGCCCTTTTCCCTGGCCGATTCTGCGGATCAGCGCTTCCGAGGATACACGGTAACGGCTGGGATCCTTCCCAAAAGCCTTGTAGGCCTGGCGGGATGCCTTGATATTTGGAATTTCGTTTATGCCGTAATCAAAAATATCGTCCTTTACCTTCTTAAAAATATCTTTTTTGAGATATTTCCACATTTCTTCGTTTTTCTTTCCTACCTGTACCTTGTATTGAAAGCACCCGACCCTTGCTGCAGGCCAGAGGGCTTTCATTACCCGGTCGATCTGCAAATGCTTTGTCATATCCGTCTCCTTTTTCTGTTTTTAGCTGCCTGCGCTGTACCAGAAGGATATCTTGTATATTACTGGTATGATAATATCATAATCATTTTTCTTGTTTTTGGCAATGGAGAATATTTATGGAATCTTGTATTTCCTTCGTCGAATTGTCTTGAAAAATGTCGTCAGAGAAGTTATACTTATGCAAGTGGAAAATTGTGTAAGAAGAATAGATCATTTTTTTTGGTAATTTAGTACTTTTTATTTTTAATTTTTTTAAAAATAAAAAAACGGCTGCAATAATCATTGCCGGTGCTGCCGCAGCTGTGCTGGTTATTCTGCTGATTAAGGCCTTATGGAATCCAAATATAAAGGAAGCCAAAAAGGGTGTTGCGTATTTAAAGCAATTAGAGGCGAAAGACATGGATGATGTGGAGGGAGCTGTAAAAAAGGTCAGGAAAGAAGCACAGGCAGAAGCAATTGCCAATGGAGAGCTGTCGGTTTGGGCACAATTTAGTGATTATGTTGTGTTCGGGGATTCCAGAAGCGTTGGTTTTACTTTCTATGAACTGCTTGACAGCCAAAGAGTTTTAGCAGAGGCAGGGCGGACGATAGATGCGGTCCCGGACTGTCTTAATGTGATAAAGACATTGAATCCGTCTTACTTATTTATGTGTACGGGAATTAATGACGTAAGTATTGGTTTGTGGCCGACTCCGGAGGAATATGTGGCGGCGTATGAGGAAAAAATGCAATTGCTTATGAAAGAACTTCCAGATACTCATATTTATATTAATTCTATTTTTCCTGCCAAGGATCCGGCGTTTGAGAAGTCTGAGCTGTGGAGAAATATACCGGAGTATAATAATGCCTTGAAAGCATGGTGTGAAGAAAAAGGATACTCCTATATTGATAATACAGAAGTATTTGAGGAACATAATGATCTGTATGATATCGACGGCATACATTTCCAGGAGGCATTTTATGAGTATTGGGCAATCAACATGCTGGCAGAAATAGAGATATGATAAAGGATCATAAAAAGTTATTGCCTGAATTAAATGGCCGATGAACATTTGGTTTGTCGGCTGTTTTTTATTGAAAACAATATGGGATCTTTTGGTTCTACATTTTGCTGCATATCATATATATATAGAGGGGGCGATTGACCTTATATAGATGAGTGATGGAGTATCTCAGCGTAGTTTTAAGGAAGGACGGAGAATATGGCACTGAAAAGGCAAAAGGGAAGCAGAGAGATAAGGATACGGCAAAAGCAGCGCAGTTTCTATCCGGCAATAAGCATTGTGCTTGCAATTGTAATAGGGGTAGATCTTTGCACTGAGATTATAGGTTCCTGGGATGTTGGGGCTCGGCAGGGAATAGAACAGAACGGAATATATATTGGCAAAGACGGATATTTGATGGAAATGCCGGACGAGCCGAAGTGGAGAAACGTAGAAAAAAATATAGAATGTATGATAGCTCTTACTGAGCAACACTCCGATATTCCGGCATATATGTGTCTTGTGCCAGATTCCTTTTGTATTATGAAGGACAAAATGTCCGGTGAAAAAACGGTCAGGAATCAGATGAATGATTTGAAACGGGTCAGCAATATGCTTGGGGATGCATTTCAGAGTATCAACATAGCGGGCATTTTACAGTGTCATGCGCAGGAGGAATTATACTATAAGACAGACTGTCATTGGACGAGCTTAGGAGCTTACTATGCGTTTGGTGAGATCGCAGAAACAATGGGAATCAGAAATCCTGAAAGCAATTATAATATTTATACAGTAGCCGAAGATTTCCAGGGAGCATTAGCACTTAGAAGCGGGTATTATGAATCCAGGGATACTGTGGAAGTATATGAGCCGAGGCATGCAAATCAGGAATACATTGTAAGTTATGTGGAGGAAGGGGAAAAATCTACTTCCATCTATAACAGCAGCTGTGTAGAGGGGAAGGATAAATATGATGTGTTTTTGGGAGGGGATTATGCCAGAATAGATATCAGTACCACACAAAAAGAACGCAAGAATCTGCTGCTTTTTAAAGATTCTTATGCCAATTGTATGATACAGTTTTTGGTTCCGTATTTTCAGAATATTGTGATAATTGATCCCAGATATTATTATAAAAGTATCAATGAGATTATAGAATTTTATAGTATTACAGATATATTGTTTCTATATAACATAAATACATTTTTGAGAGACGAGTCTATTGCGGATGTATTGGCGGAAAAAAAGAAATGACATGGCTCAGGCAGAAAGAAAGCCGGGAGAGTCAAATTATTACAATGTGTAATGTTTGATTCTCCCGGCTTGCCGGATCTTATTACTTCGGATAACTTTGGAAAAATACATTTCCGGCAACATTTACACCTGAGACGCCTAATTTTTCAGCATACCAGTCTGAATAAAAGAAATAGCAGTTAGATACAGAAGGATGCCTGGAGCCTCCAATTACTGCCTGCGCTGCTGCATATGCAGAAGAAGATGGTCCCTTAGAAAGAACATTATTCAGCGCTGCATTCCCTTTATCATAGAATTGATTTTTTTGATAAATAACCCCCGGAATTGTATTCGGGAAAGAGGAACTTCTTACACGGTTCATAATAACTGTTCCTACCGCCAGCATGCCGTCATAACTTGCACCTGATTCAAGCTGAAGAACTGCTGCCAGCAGTGCAACATCACTTGTATTTGCAGGGACAGAGGATGTTCCATGGTTAGAGTTATTAGCTGAAGTATTTTTGTCGGCTGAAGTATTTTTACTGCTTGTGGAAGCCGAAACTTCATTGTTCTGCGCAAGTGCAGCTGCGGCTTCTGCAGCTTTGGCGTGTTCAAGCTGTGCGTTATAGTCTGCGAGTTCGCTTGAAGCGGATGCAACCTTGGAAGTCAGTGTATTCTGCTTTTCTTTGAGTTCTTCTGTCAGAGAAGCAATTTCATTCTGCTTGTTTTCAAGGCTTGCCTGTTTTTCTTCTACATCGGTACGCACGGCCCGGAGGTTGTCCAACATATTCCGGTCGTATTCACTGATTGTTGCAACATACTCTGCGTTGTTTAGAAAGTCTGACATGCTTTCCGAAGAAAATACAATTGTAAGAAGAGAGATGCTCCCTCCTTCATACATGAATTTTATTCTTTCCTTCATTGCCGCATACTGAGCTTCTTCATTCAACTTGGCAGCAGCAAGATCAAGCTTTGTTTGTTCTGCTTCTGCAGCTAAGGCTTCAATCTCTGATGATTTTTCTTCAATTTCTTTTCCCAGTGAGGTAAGTTCGTTGTTAAGATTATTGATTTCATTCTGTAATTCCACAGTTTTATTTTTTAGTTCTTTTGACGAAGGCTTCGCATACGCCAGAATATTAGTTGAAGCAATTGTTACAGCGCATGTGATTCCAAGGCATAATCGCAATATATGTTTCTTTTTCTTATCAATCATACATATATCCTTTCCATAAAATATTCACTGTTTTCCTATTATACAATAAATTGCGGCAGAAATCAAACAAAAAATAGGACAGAAACACCGGACGGCAACACCGGAAGGCGCTATTGACTGTTTGAAATCTCATTTTTTCTGGCGTATAATAAACACCAAGGAGTTTTTTATTATGGAAAAGAAGACAAAGAGTGACAGGAGTAATTATTTATTTGATAATAGAGCATTGACCGCACTCATTATTCCGCTTATCATTGAGCAGCTGTTGGCTGTATTCGTAGGAATGGCAGATTCTATTATGATTGCGAGTGTAGGGGAGGCTGCTGTGTCTGGCGTGTCCCTGGTGGATCAGATTATGGTTCTTCTGATTAATGCTTTTGCTGCGCTTGCAACAGGAGGGGCAGTGGTTGCAGGGCAGTATCTGGGATCTAAGAAGACAGAAGAAGCCGCAAAGTCGGCAACGCAGCTTGTGTGGTTTATCACTATATGTGCGGTGGTGATTACATTTTTTGTGTATGCTGGAAAATATTTTATCCTTCATGGGGTATTCGGGAGGATTGAACCGGAAGTAATGGATCATGCGAATACCTATCTGATGATCGTGACGGCTTCTATCCCATTTATGGCTATGTATAACGGCGGGGCGGCGATTTTTCGGGCAATGGGGAATTCCAGGATCTCTATGCAGGTATCCATTGTTATGAATGTGATCAATGTGGGAGGCAATGCCATATTGATATACGGCTTCCACAGGGGGACGGAGGGGGTCGCGATTCCGACCCTGGTCTCCAGAGTTGCAGCTGCAGTTCTGATTGTATCCCTTTTATGTGACCAGAAACGTCCGCTGCATATAGAACGGACATTCAGATATCGAATCAACTGGTTTATTGTAAAGAAAATATTGAGCATAGGTGTGCCGAATGGCCTGGAAAACAGTATGTTCCAGCTGGGGAAGATTATCGTCTTGAGCTTGGTGTCCGGGTTCGGCACTTACGCGATTGCAGCAAATGCGGTCAGCAATGCAGTAGCTTTGTTCCAGATTCTTCCGGGCATGTCGGTTACTTTTGCAGTTACGACTGTGATAGCCCGGTGTGTAGGAGCGGGAGATTATGAGCAGGTAAAATATTACCACAAAAAATTAATGACTGTTGCTTATGTCAGCATGGCAGTGACCGTCACTGTGATTTATCTGCTTCTTCCGGTGATATTAAATGCGTATCACTTATCGGAGATAACAGAAAGAATCACCAGACAGATTATTAATCTTCACGGAATCTGTGCTATTTTTATCTGGCCTGCCTCTTTTGTTATGCCGGCGACCTTCCGGGCTTCCGGTGATGTAAAGGCGTGCATGTATATTTCCATTTTATCTATGTGGATATTCCGGATTGGATTTAGCTATGTGCTTGGGAAATATCTGGGGATGGGAGTCTTTGGTGTGTGGATTGCAATGATCATTGATTGGGCATTCCGGGCAGTATGCTTTACAATCCGATATGTAAAGGGAAGCTGGAAGAAGAAATCTATAGCGGCATAATGTACGTGTCGTTTTTTATCCGGCGTATCAGCGGCAGATCTGCCGGGGAAATATTTCTTGTAAAAGTACAGGAGAATATTGTATAATTATTTTGTTTTTTATGGGCAGGGTGTTATGTGTGATTCAGAGAAATTTCATGTATTCAGGTTGAATGAATATTTTTATTTATCATTATATTTAGTAGGAGGAGTTCTGTGAAGAGTGAGTTAGTAATTGTGATTGATTTTGGAGGACAGTATAATCAGTTAGTGGCAAGGCGTGTCAGGGAATGTAATGTATACTGTGAGATTTATTCCTATAAAACAGATCTTGAGAAGCTTAAGGCTATGAAGCCCAGGGGAATTATCCTGACCGGCGGGCCGAACAGCTGCTATGAAGAGGATTCGCCGACTTGCTCCCGGGAGCTTTTTGAACTTGGAGTTCCGGTTCTCGGGCTTTGCTACGGGGCACAGTTGATGCAGCATGTGCTCGGGGGAAAGGTACGGGAAGACAAAGGTGCTGGTAGATAAACCATCTTCCCAGATCTTCCAGGGTGTGGCAGAGGAGACAGTCTGTTGGATGAGCCATTTTGATACGATATTTGAGGCTGCACCTGGTTTCGAGATTACAGCACATACGGCAGACTGTCCGGTGGCAGCTGCTGAAAATGCAGAGGCAGGACTCTATGCTGTACAGTATCACCCGGAGGTCATGCATACTGCAGAAGGGATGAAAATGCTCTCCAATTTTGTGCTTGGAGTGTGTGGATGCTGCGGGGATTGGAGAATGGATTCATTTGTGGAAGAGTCCGTGAGACAGATCCGTGAAAAGGTGGGAGCCGGCAAGGTGCTCTGTGCTTTATCCGGCGGTGTGGACTCTTCTGTTGCGGCAGTTATGCTGTCAAAGGCGATCGGTTCACAGCTTACCTGTGTATTTGTGGATCATGGTCTTCTTCGTAAAGATGAAGGGAACGAGGTGGAGGCTGTATTTGGCCCGGAGGGCACATACGACCTTAACTTTATCCGTGTGAATGCCCAGGAGAGATTCTATGGCAGGTTGGCGGGTGTTGCGGAGCCTGAGGAGAAAAGAAAGATTATCGGTGAAGAATTTATCCATGTATTTGAGGAGGAAGCAAAAAAAATCGGGGCGGTGGATTTCCTTGTACAGGGTACGATCTACCCAGATGTAGTTGAGAGCGGCCTTGGCGGTGAATCCGTAATTATCAAGTCCCACCATAATGTGGGCGGCTTGCCTGATTATGTAGATTTTAAAGAAATTATTGAGCCGCTCAAAAATCTTTTTAAGGATGAGGTACGCAAGGTGGGGCTGGAACTTGGTATTCCTGAGTATCTGGTGTTCCGCCAGCCGTTCCCGGGACCGGGTCTCGGCGTCCGTATTGTGGGTGAAGTCACTGCGGATAAGGTGAGGATCGTACAGGATGCAGATGCCATCTACCGTGAGGAGATCGCCAATGCCGGCCTGGATCGCAGTATCGGCCAGTATTTTGCAGGCCTTACTAATATGCGGAGTGTCGGTGTTATGGGAGATGAGAGAACCTATGACTATGCAGTGGCGCTCCGGGCTGTGAATACGGTTGATTTTATGACGGCGGAGGCGGCGGAGATTCCGTTTGAAGTGCTTCAGAAGGTGATGGGAAGGATCATTAATGAGGTGAAAGGGGTTAATCGAGTGATGTATGATCTGACTAGCAAGCCGCCTGGGACGATTGAGTTCGAATAAACAGAAATGCTTAGTAAATCCAGTGTTTATGCGGGTTTGCGGCATTTTGAAATGTCTTTTGATAACAAATTGATAACAGTCGTTTGAGTGCGATTATTCTTACTGTCAAGTGGTTTGTTGGTGGGGGAATGATTGAGAAGTGGTTTGGACGGCTGAAATAAATCCATATTAGAAACGCCCTTAGCTGTGGGTAGGAACTCATGGCTAAGGGCGTTTTTTGTCGTGCTTGTCAATCGGTTTTCAGTTTGTCCTTGAACGCTTCGACTAAGGTATGGCTCAATTCCTTAGAGGGGACTTTCGCCCAATGCTGCGTGGTGTCAAACTTCGGGTAATTGTACCGCCACTGGTCGTAATCTTCCCTGCTGATTTCCTCGGCAGAGAGCTTTGCAGCCTGTTCCTGCCAAGCGCAGAGCATTTTCAGCAGTTCGGCGGCATCCTTACTTTTGTCTTTGTTGACCTTTAAGCAGACTTCTCCGTCTGCTTCAGTGATGGTAAGACCGTAAATGTCCTCAAGGACAAATAAGGTGTGCATAAGCCCGATGTAGCTGTCAATGTCGGGTATGTCCAGAGCCTGCGGCGCAACGTCAAGAGCCTGCGCCAGTGCAGCCGTCAAGTCTGCCTTTGGCTTGCGTGAGCCAGTTTCGTACTGTGCCAGACGGACATCCGCTGATTTTTCGGGAA
>CANSCI010000055.1 GCA_947645355.1 uncultured Dorea sp.
CTCTAAGATGGGCGGTCAGGTAAATGCAGGCTACGCCCTCGGGAGCGGGCATCAGGAGGAAGCTTCAAAATACACTTCCACGGCACTGCAGCTGACCATGCTCCTGGGAATAATATTCGGGATCGTCTGTGTCTTTTTTTCATCCCCGCTGATTGGATTTTTCAATCTGAACAGCCCGCAGGTAATCGCAGATGCAGAAATATATCTGCAGATCACCTGCGGACTGGTGGTGTTTTCTTTCCTGAATCAGACGTTTACAGGAATCTTTACGGCCATCGGCAACAGCCGCGCAGCATTTCTGGCCACCACCGCAGGACTCCTTGTCAATATTGTACTTGATCCCCTGCTGATCTTCGGAGTCGGTCCTTTCCCAAGGCTTCATATTATGGGCGCTGCTGCTGCTACTGTGCTGGCGCAGGCAATTGTTACCCTTATGTTTTTGTATTTTGCATCCCAAGACCGTCTGATCTTTCAAAATGTAAAAATAATCAGAAAGCCCGACCTCAAGTGTGCATCTTCCATCATACGGATCGGTCTGCCCACATCCATCCAGAGCCTTCTATTTACCGGAATATCTATGATCATTGCAAGGTTCGTGGCAAACTACGGAGATGCGGCAGTAGCCGTCCAGAAGGTCGGTTCGCAGATTGAGTCTATATCCTGGATGACCGCCGACGGGTTTGCTGCCGCCGTCAATTCCTTTATTGCCCAGAACCACGGCGCCGGCAATAAGGCACGGATCAAAAGCGGTTACAGATGCGCTATGGCAATCGTCCTCATCTGGGGCGTCATATGTACGTTTCTGTTGATCTGCTGCCCGACTCCTATTTTCCGCATCTTTATTACGGAGGCCGACATCCTGCCCCTGGGAATTGATTACCTGATGATCCTTGGAGTCTCACAACTGTTCATGAGCGTAGAGATCACCACCGCCGGTGCGTTCTCGGGGTATGGGCGGACAATCCCGCCTTCGGTTATCAGCATCATATTTACTGCTCTGCGTATTCCTCTGGCGCTGCTTTTGATCCGCACTGCCCTCGGCCTTAACGGCATCTGGTGGAGTATTACAGTCTCCAGTATTTTCAAGGGAGTCCTTCTGCTTATATGGTTTCTGATCTTCCTCAAAAAAGAAATGCACCGGGAACCCTGACCCGGTGCATTTTCTTTTTTGAGAAAATATATCTGCTTATTTCTTCTCTACTGTCCATCCTGACGCTTCAAGCGCCTCTGCTGTTGCTTTCAGTGACAACTTCGTAACATTCTTATCATCTACCGGAAGAAGCTCCCCGTCAACTACGGCCTTCAAAGTATCCTTGTCGCCTACATTCATGTTAATATTCTCAACGATCTGTGTATCTTTCTGGTCAATAGAATATTCAACACCGTCAATATCCTTGTACGCTTCCGCTGCCTGGTCAATAGTAGCCTGAAGTGTCTCTACATCTGCCTCGGAGTAGCCCTCAATACTGATCGTAGAACTCTGTTTGATCTTTGTGATCGTGTCGCCCTTTGCATCAAGTGCCATCGTAATTGTGACACCGTTCTGCTCCATTGTACACACGGCGGCATCCTCTACCTCTTTGCCCCCGCAAGCCATGAGGCTCATAGCCATAATACACACAAGGATCATGCTTACAATTTTTTTCATCTCTCTTTTCCTCCTGTTACGTTCCTATGTAAGGAATTATTATTCTTTTAATATTATAAAAGATAATGAAGCACATAGCAACTAAAACCTTTGTAAAACATCCACAATTTTGCTATAATATTACTGGCAGTTTTTACAAAACAGTCAAATTTTTAAAGTAAAGTGAGGTATATATATGTGGGCATATAGTGGTGTTTTTTATCAAATATATCCCATCGGATTCTGCGGCGCTCCCGTGCACAATGACGGAGTATGCATTCCCAGGATCCGCAAACTGATTGACTGGTCCGAATATCTGGGGTCACTCGGGGTCACTTCCGTCCTACTGAATCCTATCTTCGAGTCTGACAATCATGGCTACGATACCAGAGATTTCAAAACTATCGACTGCAGGCTCGGAACAAATGAAGATTTTGCAGATGTGTGCAGATCCCTCCATAAAAACGGTGTCAAAATTGTATTAGACGGAGTTTTCAACCATGTAGGGCGCGGATTCTGGGCATTTAAGGACGTTCTTGATAAGAAATGGGATTCTCCGTACAAAGATTGGTTCCATATCAGTTTCGACGGGAACAGTTGCTACAATGACGGTTTCTGGTATGAGGGATGGGAAGGCCATTTTGAACTGGTTAAGCTGAACCTCCAGAACCCTGCAGTCGTAGATTACCTTCTGGACTGCGTAAAATTCTGGGTGGAAACCTTTGATATCGACGGCTTGCGACTTGACGTAGCTTACAGCCTGGATCATAATTTCATGCGTCGTCTGCGTACCTATGTCCAGGGTCTGAAGGAGGATTTTGCATTGATCGGAGAGGTTCTGTTCGGAGACTACAACCTGATTGTTAATGACGAAATGCTTCACAGCTGCACAAATTACGAATGCTACAAAGGACTCTACTCCAGCTTTAATTCTATGAATCTGTTTGAAATCGCACATTCCCTGCACCGGCAATTCGGCGGGGATCCGTGGTGCATCTACCGTGGAAAGCATCTGATGACATTTGCAGATAACCACGATGTGACCAGGCTCGCAAGCATCCTGACCAATAAGGAGCATATTCCCCTTGCCTACGGTCTGCTTCTGGGTATGCCGGGGGTCCCGTGCCTGTATTATGGAAGTGAGTGGGGAGAGACGGGTGAAAAAGCGCCGGACAACGACTATGCCCTGAGACCATGCTTTGAAGAACCAAAACCGAATGAACTTACCGAATATATCAAAAAATTGATTCAGATCAGAAAAGCAAGCGATGCCTTATGTAATGGTTCCTACAAAAATATTGTAATCCAGAATCATCAGTTAGTATTTGAGCGTTGTTCAGAAAAGGAGCGCATCATTGCTGCCGTCAATGCAGCAGACGAGCCATATACCGCCTGTCACCATGAATTGCAGGGTGCAGGCACAGACCTGCTGACAAAGAAAGCAGCAGACCTCCAGGGGCAGCTTTGCCTGCCGCCATACAGCGTCCAATACATTCAAATCAAATAAACGCATCAGAACAGACCCAAAACCATGGGGCGGTCCAGGCTATTTTTTCTCAAAGTGCTGATAATCTTTTGAACTCTGCCAGTCACCGCCCCAGGTAAAACCATATTTGGTAAATATCTGATATGCAGGGTCTTCGTGGGTGATCATATGCGGCTCGTTGCTGTCTCGTTCAAGATATTTCTCCATATCCTTATAATACTTGTCAAATGTTCCGTCCTTTTTATATTTTACATATGGATTCTGAAGCGGATTCAGGTCAACGGCACATCCCCCCGCATGGTTGGACAGGTGGTCTGACCCAGGCACCACACGGTAATTAAAAGCAGATGTGTTATTATTTTCTATTGATACTGTGTCCGAATCCACACCATTGCCAACCCAGAATCTGTCTATAAGATACATGGACTGTATCTCATATTCCTGCGCAAACAGTTCCATGAAAATATGACTGCAGTCGTCTGCAATCTTCTTATTTACAATCAGTTCTCCCACCTGGATCTTATGGTCATAATTGTAATGAAGCACCTTCAGATACCGCAGATCCTGAAGACTAATATTGTCATTTTCCGTGTAAGACTTACCGTTTATATATTGAAAGACGTCCTCATCGATCTCCTGGACGGAAAAATACAAAGAGGACTGTTCAAGGTTAAGCTTCTCTGGCTGTATGACTGTCCCGGCGTCCATATCCTTAATACTTGTCAGGGGAACTGCCAGATCTTCCAGAAGCGTATTGTCCGATGTTTTTACACTGTTCTGTGCCTTCTTCACCTGCCTGTCATGACCCTGCCATACTATTTTACAGGCTGACACAGCTAATGCACCTGCAAGGCAGGCCGCACAGATGAATCCAATTCTCCGGCGGCGCCTGCCTGCACGATGTCTGATTTTTTTCCCTTTACTCATCCTCTTTTTCACCGAATTCTCCTATTGGGTCGATCCATATATCTCTATTCCTGCAATGCAGGTATCATTCCACTTCGCGCTGCTTCCCGGATAAATCTCTTTGATGGTCAACTGAATCTCAGAAGTGGGGCACGGTTCTGAAAATCCGACCCAATGCTCTGTTTTTGCATCTGGGAACAAGATCAATGACGTTGAATTGTCTGTGCGGATCTCCAGTATCTTTGGACGGTTATTCTGCCAGTAATAGTCCTCTGTTCTCCAGTTCCCAAGCTTAAAGGCCATGTATTTCACCTTACATTCCCGGTCAAACCGGAAAGTAAGACCTTCGCCGACTCCATTTCCCGGCACGCCTTCCTGCCAGGATGTCTCGTCCCGGCCGTCCAGCACCATGGCCGCACTGTTATCATGCCCCTCCTGATCGATCACAGAAGTAGCAGCGGCAGAAGCCACTCCAAGCTTTACATAAGGGTCAGTGCCGGCCGGCGTACTGATAATATCCGCCAGGATCACTGCCGTTTCCCTGGAATCTGCCTCTCCTGCCTCATCGTCCTGCTCCCCGGCATCTGTATCCTTCCCTTCCTGGTCATCTGTCTTTGTTTCGTCCTCCACAATTTCCTGCCTGGCCGGCTCTTTTTTCTTTTCTGAGGATCTGCTTCCAGAAACAAAGAAATAAGCGCCGACTCCCAACAACAGGGAACACACCACAATAGCAGCCACGATCATCAAGGGCATATTCATTTTTTTCTCAGGTTCTTCACAACCGAACTCTGAATCCAGTTCTTCCTGTACTCTTGCCCCACACTCCGGGCAAAATACAGAATCATCCTCTAATTTTTCACCACAATTCGGACACCACATAATTTTTTTCCTCTTCTGCGTATTTTCTGTTATTTTTCTCTGTATTACTTTTTTCTTTTTATTTTAGTATAACTCTGCGGAAATTCTTTTTCCCTTTTTTCACCACAAGGCCCTCTGCACTGATCCTATCTGCCGAAAATGCCGCGTAGATATCTGTTACCTTTTCTCCGTCCACAGATACGCCCCCCTGCTGCACGGCGCGGCGCGCCTCGGACTTGGACGGAACCAGACCCCCTTTTACAAGCATGGCAAGGATGTCGATCTGACCGTCTGCCAGGTCATCTGCCGTCAACTCTGCTGTCGGCATATCTGCAGCCGCACCCTGGCTGAATAACGCCCTTGCAGCTTCCTGTGCCTTCTTCGCTTCCTCCTCCCCGTGTACCAGCTTTGTAAGCTCATATGCCAGGATCTCTTTGGCAGTATTTAACTGAGCTCCCTCCCACGCATCCATCTTGTCAATCTCCTCCAGCGGAAGGAACGTAAGCATCCGGATACATTTCAATACATCTGCATCTGCCACATTCCGCCAGTACTGGTAAAACTCAAATGGAGTCGTCTTATTCGGATCCAGCCACACTGCCCCGCTCTGTGTCTTCCCCATTTTCTTCCCCTCTGAATTAAGAAGAAGTGTGATTGTCATAGCGCTGGCATTTTTTCCAAGCTTGCGGCGGATCAATTCTGTGCCCCCCAGCATATTGCTCCACTGGTCATCCCCGCCAAACTGCAGATTGCACCCATACTTCTGGAACAAAGCATAAAAATCATAGCTCTGCATAATCATGTAATTGAATTCCAGAAAACTTAAACCCTTTTCCATCCTCTGCCTGTAGCATTCTGCAGTCAGCATACGGTTTACGCTGAAATGCGTCCCCACCTCTCTCAGCAGATCTACATAATTGAGATCCAACAGCCAGTCTGCATTATTTACCATCAACGCCTTTCCTTCCGAAAAGTCAATGAACCGGCTCATCTGCTCTTTAAAGCAGTCACAATTGTGCTGGATCATCTCCGGCGTCATCATAGACCGCATATCTGACCTGCCGGAAGGGTCCCCGATATAAGCCGTGCCGCCTCCAATCAGCGCAATCGGCTTATTGCCTGCCTCCTGCAGACGTTTCATCAGGCACAGCGCCATAAAATGTCCCACATGAAGGCTGTCCGCCGTCGGATCAAACCCAATGTAAAAGGTAGCCTTCCCATTGTTCACCAGTTCCCGGATCTCTTCCTCATCTGTCACCTGCGCAATCAGGCCTCTTGCCTGCAGCTCTTCGTATATTCCCATGATCTTCATCTCCTTTTTATATTTTATTATTTTGAAAGCACCTGGATGGATGCTTTTCACACGAATCAGTCAAATTCTTCCGTATAATAAAAAACACCCCTATC
The DNA here is from genome assembly GCA_947645355.1 of uncultured Dorea sp. Taxonomy (GTDB): domain Bacteria; phylum Bacillota; class Clostridia; order Lachnospirales; family Lachnospiraceae; genus Dorea_D. The sequence goes on from CANSCI010000055.1 coordinate 6,285, forward strand.
CTCTCAGATAAGGGTGAAATCTGCAATTCACGGTACCACCTTAATTCACTGACACATTATTACTGTCAGCCTTACTCAGCCGCAGCATTCTGCAGCCTGTGCACGATAACGTGTGCCTGTACGTCACAGCCTACTTGCACGGTTCTTTCATACATCTTCTGCCTGCGTTCGGTGTGAAGCTCCGGGATGTATTCATAATCCGCTCCTTCATGCGCCTCTCATCCGCCGGCTGCTTTCTGTATGGGTGCACAGACTACTACTTTTTCCCTTCTTAGCTTTTATTTCTTTTCTTTTGTTTATCTGACTGAAAGTCTAACGGATTTGGTGTTCTTTGTCAAGGGGGCAATATGATTCACTCCCCTGCTTTTCAGATAATTTTGTTATTGTTTACTCCGTTCACAGTGACATAATTTCTATTTATAATAAGGGCAGTGGTTTTTCAGGCACTGCTGGTTCTCCTGTGAGTAATCACATAAAATTTGTTCTGGAAGCTCCATCTCTATCTTCAATTCCTCCCGCACAAACTCTGCAGCCTCCCTGGCCGCCGTGAATGAATTCCGCTTACAGCACCGCGGACCTCCAAGTCCGGCAATTGCATTCAGCGCCTTTGCCGTCATCTGGTTTGACAGCTTCCATGATCTCCCGGTCAAAGGCGTTGCCTTTGTGATCACACTCATAAATATACCTGCGCTGACAGCTGCCCCGCAGCATCCCCACAAACCACAGGAACCTCCCGGATACTCGCTTCCCCGCGCTCTCACCTCCCGGAGCGCCGTCTCATATTCCACATCTCCGCCGGCATTATGGTATGCGGTAAGCAGGGCTGCCCCCACCATCACATGATGCTCAGGGCCATGCATATAAATATACGGATCCTCCATCAGCTTCTGCATAATAAAAACAGGATTTTTGGAGGTACTTTTCCGGCACCCCTCCACAATAACCTCTATTCCCTTTCTTCCATGGCACTCATCACATACATAATGACCTTCCTCGCATCCCGCATGGCTCTCATACATCTTATGGCACATGACACATTCCATCTGACGCGCCTTCTCATAATATACTACCGGCCTGCCGCACACCAGACAGGCTCCTTCTCCTCTTGTCATACCTTTCTCCTCTCATCCGAACTGTAAATAACCGCAGCTTTCTTCGTCGTGCAATCGGAAAAGCAGACAAAGCGTCAACCCAGATAAACAATCTCATCCTTTGGTTTCTCTGCCGCCTCCATCCCGGTCAAATACAGTACCGGCTGCCTGCTGTCCTGATACGCCACCGGCTCAAATTCAAACCTGGCGCGTACCTTCACCCATTGCTTTTCAGGAATCTCTGTCTTCTTATCCAATTTGCACGGATACCCATAGAAACGCAGATCGTCCGCACAACAAGTCATAATCTTACGGACAGGCACAAACATATCCTCATCCATCCCCTTAGGGCGGAACGCCTGTGCCTTAAACTCAAGTTCCTTATGAAGATAAGTCTGCGGATGGTCATAGGCATCTACATACCAGATTCCAAAGTCCTCATCATCAATCACGATCCGGTCACCCTTCACATCATATGGAAGGTCATCTTCCGTAGGCATAATGATCTTTCCCTCCGGATCCTCAAAAATCAATTGAGCCATAGGATTTTGCACTTTCAGCGCCCTGCGGAAACCGGAGCGGTCCATCTGCCTGTCACAACGATTTACCACGATCAACTCAGACTCTGCAAGCTGCTCCATCAGCATATTCTTCATATTTTTCAAGTACAAGTCAAGCGTCATGCCATTGACTGTAGAATATACACCGCTGAGCGCCCAGCTTCTCGGATAACGGATACTCAGCAGCTCTGCAAGCTTCCACATCCCATTATATTCGATCACCACCTGAGCCGGATGGTAATTTTTCTCACAGTTCCTGAAAAATGCTGCATTCAACTGCTCAAATCCGTCCACCTTAAGCAGCGCCATTTCCTTCTCATCCAGATATTCCCGTGGGAAATCCACTTCACCTTCCTCGCACAGAATCAAAAGAGTGAGCCCCGGTTCGATCCAGTCCTGCTCCATCAGTGTCTCCTTTATTAACGTAGACTTTCCGCTGTCCAGAAAACCTGTACAGACAAATACCGGCGTCTTCATACATCCCTCACCCTTTCCTGCTAAATCCGAAATAACTCCTGCAGCTCCTTTTCATCCAGATCTGTCCCGATAACACACACACGTCCCGCATAATCCGCGTCACATTTTCTCACTTCATATTCCTCCGGTACAAGGTCAAATTGTTTCCATCCGCCGTCAGACATCTGTATAATTCCTTTGGAGCGCAGGATCTTCCCATATCCTCCTGTCTCCGCCAGCGCCTTCAGGACAAAATCAAGCTCTTCCTCTGTATATTTGTGGGCCGTCTCCCTGCCCCAGCTTGAAAACACCTCATCCGCATGATGATGGCCGTCATGGTGGTGATGATGCTCATGACCGCAGCATTCTTCTCCGTGGTGACGATGCTCATGACCGCAGCATCCTTCTCCGTGGTGATGATGCTCGTGACCGCAGCATTCTCCATCATGGTGATGATCATGGCCGCATTTCTTATCCGCAAAGATCCCTTCAATCTCTCTTTCTGTATTCAGGGCATGACAGACCGCATCCTTTCCTAACTCCTCCCAGGGTGTGGATATGATAGCCGCCTCCGGATTCTCCTTTCGGAGAAGCTTCACACATTCCTCAATCTTATCATCCGGCATCATCTGTGTACGGCTGATCACAATAGCAGATGCATGCTCCACCTGATTTCTGTAAAATTCTCCGAAATTTTCCAGATACATTTTAGCCCGCTTACCGTCAACCACTGCAACACGTCCCGCAATCTCAATGTCAGCATCTTTTTTTACTTTCTCAACAGCCTTCACCACATCCGACAGCTTCCCCACCCCGGACGGCTCTATGATCACCCTGTCAGGCTTATACTCTGCAAGGACCTTTTGGAGCGCTTTGCTGAAATCACCTACCAGCATACAGCAGATACATCCGGAATTCATCTCTGTGATCTCAATTCCCGCATCCTTTAGAAACCCTCCGTCAATGCCGATCTCGCCGAATTCATTTTCAATCAGCACCAGCTTCTCCCCTGCAAACACCTGCTCAATAAGCTTTTTAATAAATGTTGTTTTTCCTGCGCCCAGAAAACCTGATATAATATCTACCTTTGTCATGCTTAATTACCTCTTTTCTGTATTTACTTGCTGCCGAACATAAATCATAACGACAGTATTCCCATATTTATCCAGGAAATACTGTCGCTTTCTCTCATATATGTTTCTTCAACTTCCGTCTTCTTCTACAGCAGTCCGCCCACAGATAAGAATAACGGAGCGAATACCAGTGACACAATAGTCATCAGCTTAATCAAAATGTTGATAGACGGCCCTGACGTATCCTTAAATGGATCACCGACCGTATCTCCCACAACCGCTGCTTTGTGTGCTTCACTTCCCTTGCCGCCATGGCTGCCGTCTTCGATATATTTCTTCGCATTGTCCCAGGCACCGCCGGCGTTGGACATGAAAATTGCCATCATAACACCCGTCACAAGCGCGCCAGCCAGAAGGCCTCCCAAAGCCGCAGGCCCCAGCAGAAGTCCTACTGCCAGCGGGGCAAGGACTGCCATCACACCGGGAACCAGCATTTCCTTCAATGCCGCAGTCGTAGAGATCGCAACACAAGACTTGTAATCCGGTTTCTCTGTACCTTCCATAATACCCGGAATTGCCTTAAACTGACGCCTCACTTCCTCGATCATCTGATAAGCAGCTCTGGATACCGAAGACATCGTCATAGCAGAAAACAGGAACGGCAGCATACCGCCGATAAACAATCCGATAATAACACGGCTATCCAGAATATCAATGTTCTTAAGCTGAACTGCCTCCGCATAAGAAACAAACAACGCCAACGCTGTAAGGGCCGCAGAACCAATAGCAAAGCCTTTTCCCATAGCCGCTGTCGTATTGCCCACAGCATCCAGCTTGTCCGTAATCTTACGTACCTCCGGCTCTAACCCGGACATTTCTGCGATACCGCCTGCATTGTCTGCGATCGGTCCGTAAGCGTCAACTGCTACCGTGATCGCCGTTGTAGACAACATCCCCACTGCCGCCAGTGCAATTCCATAAAGGCCGCAGAACTGGTATGCAGCAAAAATACCAATACAGATCAGCAGAATCGGAATTGCCGTAGACCTCATACCTACCGCAATACCACTGATGATCGTAGTAGCTGCTCCAGTCTCCGACTGGGAAGCGATCTCTTTCACCGACTTATAGTCTCCGGATGTGTAAACCTCTGTAATAAATCCGATCAGCAGGCCAACCACAAGTCCTGAAGTGATTGCGATTGCTGCATTGAAATCCCCAAAGCAGTATTTGCTGAACACAAAGGACACGATCAATACAAGGATACTTGCTACATAAGAACCCATTTTAAGGGCCTTGTGCGGATTCGCATTTTCATCACCCTTTACGAAAAATGTACCGAGGATTGCCCCCAAAAGGCCCAACCCGGCAATAACAAGAGGATAAACGGCACCTGCCGCCTTAAAATATACAATTCCAAGAGTCAGAGCTGAGATCAGAGCTCCAACATAGGACTCGAACAAATCGGCTCCCATGCCCGCTACATCACCCACATTGTCACCCACATTGTCGGCAATCACGGCCGGATTACGCGGATCATCCTCGGGAATCCCCGCCTCCACTTTACCTACAAGATCCGCGCCGACGTCTGCGGCCTTTGTGTAAATACCTCCGCCCACACGGGCAAATAATGCGATGGACGACGCACCCAGGCTAAAACCAGAGAGTACGTCTACATTCTTTGTAATCAGATAAATAGCGCTCACTCCAAGAACACCAAGTCCTGCCACACACATCCCCATAACCGCGCCGCCGGAAAATGCAATGGAAAGGGCTTTATTCATCCCTTCCTTTCTCGCTGCATTTGCAGTCCTTACATTGGCTCTTGTAGCTACACTCATTCCACAATACCCAGCTAAAGTAGAAAATAGAGCACCCACTACAAAACATACCGCCGTTACCCAGTTGCCAATACCGACTCCGATCAGCACAAACAGCACCACCACAAAAAATACAAGAATCTTATATTCTGCAGTTAAAAACGCCTGCGCACCGTCACTGATTGCCGCTGCAATCTCTTTCATCCTGTCTGTCCCCGCATCCTGCCTGTTCACCCTTGCAGCCAGCACTGCCGCAAACAGAAGGGCAACCAGCCCTAAAGCAGGGACAATCATTAAAAACCTCTCCATAAATGAATCCTCCCACAGATTTTTTAGTTACTAATATATTAACACAGATATGTGGGTTGGAGAAAGATATTTTGCAGAATTTTCGAATATTATTATATTTGCGCATTTATTGTGAAAAAATTACAATTCTTTTTTAAGCAAAAGAGAAGTCAAAATTACCTTGACTTCTCCTCTGCAAGCAGCGCCGCCCCCAAGGCGCCTGCATACCTTCCATACTCTGTTCCCTCTACTTTGTGACCGATCTTCTCTGACAGAATCCGGCAGAAATACTCACTGTCGCTCAATCCTCCTGTCAGGATCACCTTCTCCAGCAGAGTCTTTCTCTGGCTTAACTGCGCTACCTTAGACGCTACAGAATCTACAACACCGGCGGCTATATCCCCTCTTTTTCTGCCCTCTCCGATATAATTGATGACCTCGGACTCTGCAAACACCGTACAGAGGGAACTGATGGGAAGCACCGTCCCCGCTTCCGCCATATCGAACAGTTCCTGCAGAGCAACTCCCAGGCGGTTTGCCATAATCTCCAGGAATTTCCCGGTCCCGGCCGAACATTTATCATTCATCAGAAAATCCTGGACCATGCCGTTTTCTACAATAATGACCTTCGTATCCTGGCCTCCCACATCAATAATCGCACAATTGTCTCCTGCCATCTCACGGCCGCCCCTTGCATGGCAGGTAATCTCTGTGATGACATAATCGGCAAAATCTACTGCCACCCGCCCGTAACCGGTAGCTACTACCTTCGTGTCATCTGATAGGACGTCAATTGCTTCTGCGGCCAATCTTTCTTTAATTGTCAGACAAGTTTCCTTGCTGCTCCAGCCGGTGGGGAGGACAAAATACATGCTTTTCTCCCCTCTGACCGCCACCTTAGATGCTGTTGACCCAATGTCAATCCCTACATAATTCATCTCTCTTACTCCCTTTAACAATATTTATCTCTTTTGGGGTTAATGTCCCTCTCAATCTCTGCAATACTCAGAATTTCTATTTCATGTTCCCTGACACAATCCTTTATCACATCCAGGTCCTTTTCCTCCACCAGCAGCGAGATGCCGCAGCATTTACTCGCAGCTCTGGGGGTAGGGGCAATGGTTGCCCGAACCCCCAGGTTTTTTAATTCTTTATAAAGCCTCATACCATTGTCGTGATTAGGGAACAAAACGTAATGCTCTGTCTTATGCATACCGAATCCTTCCTTTTCACATTATTTGCAAAAGATCTTTATCATCTTCATATTCTGCTAATTATTCAGCATCTCGATAAAGGCGCTTACCCTTGTGCGGAGCTGCTGTGCATCACTGTCTGTGTAATCTGTCTCAATACCGAGAACAGGAATACCCGCCTCTTTCATTGCACGCTCTACAAAATATCCCTCGGTATCGTAAAGGCCGCAGAACTTCAGATTTACATCAATAATACCGTCAACTTTGTATTCCTCTGCAAGACGCAGGATATCGTCAATCCTTCCAGAGTTCGGTGTAAAGCATGCACAGTTGATGTTCATATATCTGTTTGCAAGCGCCATGTACTGGTCTTCCAAAGTTTCTGCCGTCTCATCCACCTGCTTCTCAAAATAGCGTGTGCCGGTACACATCTCTTCACAGACAACTGCACCGCCGCTTGTCTCAACAATATTATGCAGCTTCCAGTTCGGAATTGCAAGCGGAGTTCCGGTAAGCATAATACGCTTTGTCCCTGCCGGCACTACACTCACGCCGTCTGCCACCCGCTTCTCAAGCTCGTCGCACAGTTTATTCGTCATCTGTGTAAATCTGGTCGGATCATCGTAGAATGCAATCTGTGAAATCAAGAGCGCATCGCACCCGCTGATCGGAAGTGTCTCATTCTTGCGGAGGTCATACAACCGCTCCAGAGCCTTTCTCTTATTGTTGATCAGCTTAATGCTCTCTGCCAGTTTTTCTGCCGTCACCTTATTGCCAGTGAATTCTTCCACTACATCTTTGAACGCCTCGATCTCTTCTGCCCATGCCTTTACATCTTTGGCCCGCTTCATCTGCGGAAGATTCATCACGTGAACCGGAACATCCTCGGCCAGGATCTCCCAAGCCTTCTTCTTGCCGTCGCAGGTTGTCTCGCCTACATACATATCAGCGATCCTGAAGAACGGGCAGGTACGGTCAACTCTTGCACCAACAGAAGCCTTGATCAGCGGGCAGGTATTGGTCGGCAGCACCTTCTCGCCGCCCGGAACCCAGAACTGAGAACCACCGCACAGCCCTGTCGCAATTGCATCTGCCGCAAATACGATCTCATCCGGCACATACACACAAAATGTCCCAAATACTTTGCCGCCCTTTTTCTGATGCTCAATAAGCTCTGCTGGGCGGATACCGTGGATATCAGCCACTACCATATTATAATAGTCCATACCTTCCGGGCGGTTTTCCTGGGATAAAAAGACATCCCCAAATGCCTGCGGCAGAACCGCACAGAGCTGATCGTGTGTTTCCACATCCATCCCCAGGTCTTCCCACATCTTACGATAATCAGCCATAATAAATTTCCTCCTTGATCCTTGTTATCTTTTCGTATTGTCTACTATATTCATGGTAGCAATTTTTTGTCGTCATAACAATATCATCAGGCAGGAATGGCTATTGTTTTTTGTAATAAATCCAGCTGTTTATTATTTTTTTCTATATCTAATATTAACGATAACCAACAAAAAAGATACGGGACTATTCCGTCTCTGGCCAGAGCACCCGCAGATTACAACAGATCCCGGAGTCCCTCTATACAGCAGTCTATCTCCTCCTTCGTATTGACAGCGCTGAAGGCAAACCGCACTGTCCCCTGGGGCCAGGTCCGCAGGGATTGATGGGCCAGCGGTGCACAGTGAAGGCCGACTCTTGTCATAACCCCATACGCACGCTCAAGCTCAAAGGCCGCCACCGCATTGTCCTTTTCAACAAAATCCAGGGAAACCACAGCTACCCGTCCTTGAATTCCCTGCTTTCCTGCAATCCGGACACCGTTTAAGCCCTTCACTTTTTCAAGGAAATATTCGGTAAGTTCCATCTTTTTCCTATGTATCTCGGAAAGACCTGCATACTCTATATGTTCCAGGGCTGCATGCAGACCGATGATTCCGGGCAGGTTCATTGTACCGCTCTCATATTTATCCGGCAGACCTTGCGGCATTGCCAGAGAATCCGACTGACTTCCGGTACCGCCTGCAATATAAGGAACCATTTTCTCATCCAACGCTTCAGAGATCAGAAATCCGCCGATCCCCTGGGGACCAAGCAAACCCTTATGCCCGGTAAATGCAAGAAAATCAATACCATCCCTTTCCATGTCAATCTCCAGAGTACCCGCGCTCTGGGCGGAATCTACTACAAAGAAAAGATGATGCCGCCGGCAGATCTCGCCGATTTCCTCTACCGGCATAACCGTACCGCATACATTGGACGCATGGGAAATAATTACAGCCTTCGTCTGAGGCCTTATAAGCTTCTCAATGCTTTCCGGAACTACACTCCCGTCCACAGCAGTATCAGCCACATCGTAAGATACGCCGCCCCCGGACATCTGGTACAGGGGACGCATCACTGCATTGTGCTCAATCCCGGTCACGATCACATGATCCCCCGGCTTTAAGAACCCTTTAATAAAATAATTCAGAGAATAGGTAATCCCCGGGGTGAAGATCACCTTCCGGGAGTCCTTCGCGTGAAACAGCCGCGCCAGCTGCTCCCTTGTCTCAAGGACGATCCCTTCCACCTCGTAAGCGCCTTCATAATTCCCCCGGTTAATATTAAAGGCGCCGTTTAATAAGAGTGAGGACATTGCCTCTGCTACACCCGGAGCCTTCGGCCACGAAGTACTCCCATTGTCAAAATAAATCTTATGGTCCATATTCGATACCTACCAAAACAAGACCTTCCGGCGGAGCCGTCACCCCTGCCGCAGTCCGTTCCCTTTCCTTTAGTATTTCTTTTACCCGCTCCGGAGTATAAAAACCTCGTCCCACACGGATCAGCGTACCTGCAATGATCCGCACCATATTATATAAAAAACCTTTTCCGGCAACCCGTATTACAATCTCCCCGCCATCCTTAAGAACTTCGATAGATGTGATGGTACGCACCGTATCCTCCACATTCGTTTTAATATTGCAGAAGCTTGCAAAATCATGCTCCCCCACCAGGTACCTGGCTCCCTCACGCATCTTCTCAATATCCATGGGAAATGATACAAAAGTACTGTACCGGCGTCTTAACGGATTTGGAACCGAAGCATTATAAATATGGTACTCATAAGTTTTCATCACCACATCCTGATATCTGGGATGCCAACCCATTTCCACCTCGTCCGACCTCACTATTACAATATCCTCCGGGAGTTTTTGGTTCAGTGCATACGCCATACGTTCCGGCGGGATCGGTGATTCCGTGTCAAACACCGCCACATTCCCCAGCGCATGCACACCCGAATCCGTGCGGCTGGCTCCGATCACATGGACATCTTCACCGGTCAGTTTTCTTAAACTTTGGTTCAGCACCTCCTCAATGGTAATACCGTTGGGCTGGATCTGCCAGCCACAGTAGTTTGTTCCATCATATGCTACAACAATTCTGACTCTTTTCATAGATTCGCCTCCGGTACAGGGCATTTTCAAATTAGGTACAGGTCACTTTGTAGTTGGGGACGTAGCATTTTTAAAAAATGCTACGTCCCCAACTACAATTTAAAATATCCAAACCCGCAATTTTACGCATCTTCCGACCACCACCACTGCAACCACATAAACAATTACAACAATATACGCCGCATAATCTCTCTGCCGATAATGCAGCGGTTTCATCTTTGTCCTTCCCTCACCTCCGCGGTAACATCTGGCTTCCATTGCCATTGCCAGGTCATTGGCGCGGCGGAAAGCAGATACAAACAACGGTACCAGGATCGGGATCATGCTTTTCGCCCTCTGGATGATGTTCCCGCTCTCAAAATCCGCCCCGCGGGCGAGCTGTGCCTTCATAATCTTATCTGTCTCTTCTAAAAGGATCGGGATAAACCGAAGTGCAATTGACATCATCATGGCAATCTCATGGACAGGGACATGGATCTTATTGAGAGGCCCAAGAAGTCTCTCGATCCCATCCGTCAGTTCATTTGGGGTTGTGGTAAATGTCATCAGCGAAGAACCGATAATCAGATATACCAGCCGCACCGCCATGTAAACTGCTGTGCGAAGTCCCCCCTCAGTAATGGTAAAGATCCACCCATGAAACAGGATATCCCCCTCCCTTGTCAAAAACAGGTTGAACAATACCGTGATCATAAGCAGCATAATTACCGGCTTCAGCCCTTTTACAATATAGGAGAACGGGACTTGGGATGCCAGAATGATCCCTATAAGAAACAAAGTGGCTATAATATATCCTGATATGCTTTTAAACAAAAACAGGGAAATCAAGTATAAAAGTGTAGACACCAGCTTAACCCTGGGGTCCAGCCGATGCAGTACACTCTTTGCCGGATAATATTGTCCTATGGTGATATCTCGAATCATGGTCTCTTCTCCAGTGCCTGCATAATCTCT
>CANSCI010000056.1 GCA_947645355.1 uncultured Dorea sp.
AGGAACATAGTAGCTTTTTTCCCGTGCAACCTGGTAAAGCTTCTCCTGTGACATCTCGCACTGGTTGCGGATTTGTTTCAGGCATTGCTTCAGTTCCTTGTTTTCTGTCTGTGAGATCATTTCGCCGTATCTTACAAGTTCTCCGTTGACGCCGGCTAAAGCGTCAGATACCATTGTTTTGTCGTCTAACATAACTTTCTCCTCCTATAAGAATTTCATTAAATCCTGCTTGTTTTTCATTGCACTGTTTGCAGCGTCCTGGAACAGCTTTTTAACCTCCGGATCCTTTGCCTGTGATGCATAATCAGACATTTTACAATGCTCTGTGTCATAACCTCCGATGAGGTGACGCAGGTTCTGCAGATCTAATACAGATATTTCGGACATGTGATTTTTCCTCCTTCATCTCTTTTTGTTCCTGGTTAGTATGTGCAGAAATGAGAAAAGTATGTCTTGAGAATGCCTATGGATTTATAAAAGTGAAATCGTTTTTGCTTGTTCTGATTTTTTTATAAAAAAAGAAAATAGTTTTTGCATTCCCTGATCCTGTCCAAGCATACATTCAGGGTGCCATTGGACACCGAGGACAAAGGGGTGTGAGGAAGACTCGATTGCCTCAACGATGCCGTCAGATGCAATGCCGGTCAGTCTTAGATCCCTGCCCGGATCTTTAATACACTGGTGGTGAAAACTATTTACATCCAAGTGTTTTCCGAAAAAATTATATAGTATGCTATTTTCTGAGAGGGTGATTTTATGACAAATATCTGAGCGGTCACCGGATAACTGCATATGATTTAACGATTTTCGGGGACGCAGGGAGATATCCTGATAGATCGTGCCCCCCAGAGCCAGGTTTAAAACCTGCATTCCACGGCAGATTCCGAGCAGAGGCAGACCAGAATGCAGGATCTGACGCATCAAGTTCAGATGGAAGACATCTGTTTTCTGGTCTGTTTTCCCGCGATCTGTCAACAACTCTTCTCCAAAAAGCAAAGGTGTGATGTCGTCACCGCCGCAAAACAGGAAACCATCGCACAAATTAATATAGCTTGCTATATTATCATAGACAGGAGAATAGGGAATAATGACAGGAAGGCCGCCCGAGATATCGATTGCTTCAATATAAGGCGCCGATACAAACATTTTCTGATCTATAAAGCCGCAATATACAATGCCGATGACAGGTTTCATAATAATTCCTTTCGCAAATATATTTTAAAGTAGTGTAAGCCGCAGCATTCCGGACTGGCGGACTGCTGCCCGGTGAGGTATACTATAATAAAAACGTATGTGCCAAGGGGTGGAAATATGAAGTTGATAGATATGCATTGTGATACCTTGTGGAAGTTGATGGATCTGGACCAAAGAGGTGACCTGGGGAAGAGCGGATGCAGCATTACACTTCCCGGGCTTAAGCAGGCGGGGGTACTTGCCCAGTTTTTTGCCTGTTTTACTTATTTTGAAGATTACAGGGAGCAAAGAGGGTATGAGGATGCCTATTGCCATGTGCTTGAGATGATCGATTATTTTTATGCGCAGATGGAGCAGTTTTCCGGAGAAATTGCTGCTGCATGCACAAAAGAGGAGATGGAGAGGCACGAAGCAGAGGGCAGGATATCTGCATTTCTTACTGTGGAGGAAGGTGGAGTGATTAACGGGCAGATGGCGCGTATAGAGGAGTTGTACCAAAGAGGCGTGAGGCTTTTAACGCCTGTGTGGAATTATGAGAATTGCTTTGGATATCCCAACAGCAGAGACAGTCATGTGATGAAAAAGGGGCTGAAACCTTTTGGGGTGGAAGCGGTAGAATATATGGGTGAACTGGGAATGATCGTAGATGTCTCTCATGCATCGGACGGGACTTTTCGGGATATCCTTGCACACGCCAGGGGTCCGGTTGCTGCTTCCCACTCGAACTGCCGTGCGCTGTGCAGCCATCCGAGAAACCTGACCGATGAAATGATCCGTGCCCTGGCAGAGAAGGGCGGGGTTGCCGGGCTGAACCTGTATGGGTATTTTCTTTCTGACAGTGGGGAATCCAGGATAGAATATATGGCGGAGCATATTATTCATATGCTCCGCGTCGGCGGCAGCGAGTTTCCTGCGATCGGGACAGATTTTGACGGATTTGACGGAATCGAGATCCTGGAGATCCCGGATCCGCGGCAGATGGACCGGCTCTGGGATGCCCTAAGGAAAAAGGGCTTGAGGGAGTCGCTGATTGACAAAATCTGGTATAAAAATGCAGCGAGGATTATAGAGTGAAAAAGTCTTTTACTTGTCCAAGGATAGTCTCCATGAGTCTGGAGCGCGCCTCTATACTTGCCCAGGCAACATGAGGAGTGATGAACAGCCGGCCGGTGTCCGGAAAATGCCGGAGCGGATTGTCGGGGCTCATAGGCTCTGCGCTCAGCACATCCAGACCGGCGGCCTGTATTTCTCGGGTATTTAATGCATCTGCAAGATCCTGTTCTACAACGATAGGGCCGCGGCCGAGGTTGAGAAAGATGCAGCTGTTTTTCATCTTACGAAATGCAGATGCATCGATCAGATTTTCAGTATATCTGTTCAGAGGGGCATGCACAGAGATGATGTCTGAATCCGTAAGGAGGGTATGAAGATCTACCTGCTGATAACCGTTCTGGGGTGCATTTCCGGAGGGAGAGGTGTAGATGACTTCGGCGCCGAAAGCCTCAGCAATTTGGGCTACCCGCCTACCGATATTGCCCAGGCCTATGATCCCCCAGGTCTTGCCCTTTAATTCATAGAATGTTTTTTCAAAATGAGTGAAAATTGTGTCATTGGTGTAGTGGTCGTTTTTAACATAGTCGTCGTAATAACGCAAGTGCTCAAGCAGGTAGAACAGCATGGCAAATGTGTGCTGTGCGACAGACTCTGTGGAATAGCCGGCCACATTTCTCCATGCAATGCCGCGGCTCTCTAGATAATCCTTGTCCAGGTTGTTGGTGCCGGTAGCAGTGACACATACAAGTTTCAGTCTGTGGGCACGGCCGACAGTGTTTTGGTTAACTTGCACTTTATTCACAATTAGAACATCGGCGTCCAGAGCCCGTTCGGGGATATCAGCGGATGCGGAGAAGGGATATTTTACTACCTGTCCAAGTTTGTCAAAGCCGGACAGGTCTATATCGTCCCCAATAGTTTTAGCGTCAAGAAAAACGATTTTCATTTCAGTGTACCTCCTTTTCATCTATTATAACCATAGACGGGGAATCAGACAATGTCGTATTTCCTTATATTCCCAGGGAATTAAGAATACTTTAAGAATAGTTTAAGTTGTCAGTTCTTGTCATAGTATAGTATAATGAGTTCCAATCAGGAGGACAGAATATATGACGCAGAGGAGAAGACGTATCTATTCGAGACGAAGACAGCAAGTGCGCAGACAAATATTTTTGTTGGTAATGGGAGCGATTCTGCTGGTGGTTGTTATAAATATCATTATAAATAAAATTTGGGCTGTGCAAGGGTCAATAAAAGAGATCTCTGCTACAGGGAAGGAACAGAGTGCGGCAGGTGTGGAAAACACAGAGGCTTTGGGTGAGAAGCTAGAACGCATCAGGAATGAAGCCAGGGCGGGCGGATATCCGGATACGGTAACAGCCCTTTTGGATAAAAACCCGGAGACTGCGGAGTTTGTGGAACATTACGGAGAGAAAAATGCAGTACCTGCGGCAGATACGATCGGTGAAAGCATTACCAAGGGTGAGATCCCGCAGCTTCTGCAGTGGGATGAACGGTGGGGGTATGCACCTTACGGGACAAGCATTATCGCAGTCAGCGGGTGCGGGCCGACCTGTATGTCTATGGTGATTGCCGGCCTGACAGGAGATGCGTCTGTGACTCCGGCGAAGATGGCTGAATATGGTACTCGGAATAATTACGTGGATGAAGATAACAATACATACTGGAAGTTTATCAGTGATGTTTCAGGGAATTGGGGAATTTCCTGCTATGAGGCAATGCTGGACGAGGCCCAGACAGCGGCGGAATTGAACGCGGGGCATCCGATCATCTGCAGTGTAGGACCTGGGTATTTTACTCAGAACGGGCATTTTATTGTCCTCACCGCCTACAAAGATGGTAAAGTAAAGGTAAATGATCCTTTCAGCCGGGCAAACAGCGAAAAGATGTGGGAGTTTGCAGATATAAAAGGACAGATTAAAGCTATGTGGGTATACTCTCTTGAGTCATAAAATTACCGCGGGGAGAATAGTCCTGGCTGAGCCGGGCATACTATGTCTAGTGTAACGAATATTCGTTATAGTACAGGCGGAGGAGAATTAAAATCACTCTGCCGGACAGGAGTATGTGCACATGAAAGAGATAAAGACGGATCTTTTTCCGAGCAATCTGTATGCGGCCAGGGAACAGGCAGCCAGGCGGGATGAAAAAAAGAAGGAAACTTCCCCCGGGTTGACGGAACCTCTGCCGGAGTCTGAGCGTCCGCGGAAGGACGGGCCGGGAGGAGAGTAACAAACGGGCACATGTAGGATCGGCCATGAGAGACGGCCGGCGATACATGTGCCTTTTTGTATTCTCATGCGTGCATTTCGTAATTTGTGTACGAAGGAGTATACATTGCCGAAACATTATGGTAAATTGATATATATCATTTTTTATAGGAATAAGGGAAAGGCGGAGGCGAATGATGAGGTTAAGAAGCAGGGTTCATTGGTGTATCGTGCTCCTGTTATTGTCTGCGGCACTTATTGCGGGGTGCGGCAGTAAGAAAGAAGAAAAGGATGCGGCAAAGCAGAGTGAAAAAGAAGAGCATGTAGAGAAGGAGAGCAGTGAGGCGGACACAACCAACGAGAAAGGCGCCGCCCCGTCAGTCACAGGTGCGCTGCATGTAGAGGGGACACAGCTTGTGGGGAGCAGCGGGGAGCCGGTGCAGCTTAAGGGCATCAGTACGCACGGGCTTGCATGGTTCCCGGATTATGTAAACGAAGAATGCTTTCGCCAGCTCCGTGAGGAGTGGCAGGCAAATGTCATACGTCTTGCCATGTATACGGCAGAATCGGGGGGCTATTGCAGCGACGGCGACAAGGAGTATCTAAAGGGGCTGATCCGGGACGGAGTGGCATATGCCAGGTCACAGGACCTGTATGTAATTATAGACTGGCATATCCTGTCAGATTCTGACCCGAATATGTACATAGAAGAGGCGAAAGATTTTTTTGCGGAGATGTCGGCGGAATATGCAGGAGATAACCATATTTTATATGAAATATGCAATGAACCGAATGGAGGCACAAGCTGGGACGCGATCAAATCCTACGCCCAGGAGGTCATCGGCGTCATCCGCGCCAATGATGAGGACGCAGTGATTCTGGTAGGAACTCCTAACTGGTCTCAGTTTGTAGATGAAGCGGCAGCAGATCCGATCACGGAGTATGATAATGTGATGTACACGCTGCATTTTTATGCAGCGACACATACAGACGAACTTCGGGGGAAGCTGTCACAGGCGGTGGAGGACGGGCTTCCAGTGTTTGTGTCCGAATTCGGGATCTGCGATGCCAGTGGAAACGGCGCTGTTGATGAGGAACAGGCAGAGCAGTGGACGGCATTGCTTGACAGCTGTGGGATCAGTTATGTGGCATGGAATCTTTCGAATAAAAATGAGTCTTCAGCTATATTTAAGAGCTCCTGCAGTAAGGTGAATGATTTCTCCCAGGACGACCTGAGTGAGTCCGGGCGATGGGTCTATCGGATGCTTACCCGCGAAGGGGAATCAGAGTCAGGCGAAACCATACAGAATGCCGGCGGGTCTGCACAGGAGGCAGATAAGGCACCAAAAAGCATAGGCGGAGAGACAAAGCAAGATACCGATATACTAACCGTCGGAGGCATAGAGGTTACGGTCTGTTTGAAAAACAGCTGGGAGGCAGACGGAGAAACTGTGTATCAGTATGACCTTACACTAAAAAATGTGTCAGGGAAGGAGTGTACCAGTTGGGAGTTGGATCTTCCGTTTGAGGGTGATATCCGGCTGACAGACAGCTGGAATGGTGAATATACTGTAAAAGGAAATGTACTTCATATTGCTTCTAAAGAATACAACGGCACCCTTTTACCTGAGAGCACGGTATCTGACATTGGCTTCATTGCAGCAGGGGAAGGTAATGATGCGTTATTGAGAACAGAGTGAAAAAGCAGCAGTGATGCGGCTGTACGATGGAGAGATGAACTGAACTTATTGACATAAAAATAAAGAGAAGAGTATAATGGCAATAAGTTAAAATATGTCAAAAGATCATCAGCAAAAGGCAGAATGGGGTTTGAGGATGAAAAAGGGACAGAATAGCAAAAACAAGAAAGGAATCTCTTTGTTTCTTTCCATTATATTGGTTTTTTGTATTTTAGGGGGCGTTGTATTTTCTGTGTCCAAGAAGATAATAGAGGAGATGTCGGCATCAGCGATTCAAAATCTGAACGAAAGTCTGGATTTGATCAGGTGTACTATGGAGGCAATCCTGAAGAATGAGGCGGAGTTCCAGAAACTGATAGCCCGGGAGATTGCGGCATCGGACGATCCGGAAGCATACGTTCGCGCCTATGAAAAAAATCAGACAATGGTAAAGATGTCGTTGATTTTAGATGGGGAATCAAAAGGGGTCTCTAATACCGGCGAAGAGTTTTCGGAGGATGGCCTGAATTTTTCGGCGGGAGGGACGATAGAGGAACTTCCGGTTTCCCAATCTTATGTGAATTATATGGGTACGTGGTCATATACCATGAAGTGTCCTGTTGTAAGGGAGGGCCGGGAGATCGCAGTGCTTTATATTGAATATGTGTATGATTCCTTTGACCAATCGCTTCCGGACGGTTTTTATAATAAAAAGGCAATGCTCTATGTTATGGATGCGGAGAGTCAGCGGTTCGTGCTTAAGCCGAAAGGGATGGGCAAGAGAAGTGCAGGACATCTGAATCTGGATGATTTTTACCGTGCAAATAAGATTCAGGATGAAGGATTACGGGCAGAAGCATCCGAATGTATAGAAAATGCGGATGATATTTTGTTTTACCACGATATCCAGGGAAAAAATGCCTTAAATTATATGTGGGCAGTGAATGATGGAACCATTTTCCTGATTGGTTATGTACCGGTTGAAGCAATTCAGCAGGAGGGGAGGACGGTTAACCAGAGTATATTGATTGTCGTCAGCGTTATGTTGATCGCGTTCTTCCTGTGCTGCATTTTGTATTATTTTAACAAGAGGCAGCAGGATATAGCAAGAAAAGAGCGGGAAGGGGAACGGGAGATCCAGAACAGGCAGCTTGCAGAAGCCCTGCAGGCGGCGCAGATTGCAAGTAATTCTAAGACGATGTTCCTCTCCAACATGTCCCATGACATTCGTACTCCTATGAATGCGGTTCTGGGCTTTACGGCACTGCTGTCCAGGGATGCAGGAAATGAAGATAAAGTAAGAGAATATACAAAAAAAATCACGGCGTCCGGCCAGCATCTGCTCAGCCTGATCAATGATATTCTGGATGTTTCCAAGATTGAGAGCGGTAAGGTGGTGCTCAACTTCGAAGAGTTTACATTAAATGACCTGGTTTCTTCTGTGGATGCAATTATCAGGCCCATGGCAAAGGCAAAGGGGCAGAGTTTCCATGTTGAAGTGACAGGTATCAAACATGAGTATCTGATGGGGGACGAGACAAGGGTCAACCAGATTCTGATTAATTTGCTGTCAAATGCCGTGAAATATACACAGGAGGGAGGCAATATCTGGTTCCGTATTCTGGGGCTGAAGCAGCGGTCAGATCAATATGAACATATCCGTATTGAAGTTGAGGATGACGGGTACGGAATGACACCGGAATATTTGGAGACTATTTTTGACGCATTTACCAGGGCGGAAAACAGTACAACGAACAAAGTGCAGGGCACCGGGCTGGGAATGGCGATTACAAAAAATATTGTAGAGCTCATGGGCGGAACGATAGAAGTTTCCAGTGAGGTCGATAAGGGAAGTCTGTTTGGAGTTGAACTGGAGTTCCGCATACCGGAAGGTCAGGCAGATAAACTGTTTTGGAAGAAAATGGGAATCGGCAGGATCCTTGTGGCAGATGGAGATCCGGAGGCATGCAATGATATCCGGGTACTTATGAGTGATACGGAAGTTCTGGTAGACACCGCTCTCAGTATCGAAGAAGCCATTAATCTTATGCAGGAAGATGATACAGGAGAGAGATATCAGGCTGTTCTGGTTGACTGGAATATCATAGGTACAGATGCTCTGCGGACAGCAGCGAAGATACGGAAGTCGATGCCTGTATCTGACCCCCTCCTGTTTCTTGCGGCGTATGATCAAGAAGATGTGGAAGAAGTGCTTCGGATGGAAAATACAGGAACTCTCATGAAACCGTTTTTTGTGGCAGCCTTTAAAGAAAGAATGATGGAACTGCACAAATCTGCGGAAGAAAACAGGTCTGAATCTGCAGTGGTTGAAAGTCTGGCGGGGCTGCATTTCCTTGCGGCGGAGGACAACGAGATCAATGCGGAGATTCTGGCAGAGATTCTGGATATAGAAGGAGCAGGCTGCGAGATTGTGGAGAATGGGCAGCAGGCTGTGGAACGTTTCATGGAATCCTCAGAGGGAGAGTTTGACGCGATTTTGATGGACGTTCAGATGCCTGTTATGAACGGCTACGAGGCGACACGGGCAATCAGGGCGCTGAAACGAAGAGATGCCGGAGAGATACCGATTATAGCCATGACTGCCAATGCGTTTGCGGAGGATGAAAAAGAGGCCCTGGATGCAGGGATGGATGTGCATATGGCGAAACCGATTGATATAGAATTATTAAAAATGGTTATAAAACAGCATGTGGTAGAAAGGAAGTAAAGAAGAAAAGAATGAGAAAAGAAAATAACAAAAAAATTGCGGTAGTTTGCCTTGCACTTGCTTTGATGGCGTCATCAGCAGCCTGTGGGAATGGGAATTCAGATAAGGTTATGGTAAAGTCAGAAAAGGACAAGGAAAAAGTGGTGAATCTGTTCAGTCCTATGGAGAAGACAGACCCGGATGCCGGGAATATTGCAAGGGCGGCAACAGATCTGACAGTCATAATGGCAGAGGAGCAGCTTGGGGTGACCGTGGCGTATCGAACATATACTGCACAGGATTACAAGGATAAAACATATGATGATGTAACCCTGGAGCGTGCGCGTAATAATATGGACGACATGTATCTGCTGAATCCGGATACGATTATGGCGTTAGGGGAAGAAGGTGCGCTTAAGGATCTGTCCGGGCTTAAGAGTGCAGAGAATCTTCGCGATGTAGTAAAGGCGGCAAATATCGTGGACGGCAAACTGGTGGCCATTCCCCAGGAGGTTGTAGCATACGGTCTGTTTATCAATAAAGATATGTTCGATAAGTATGAACTCAGTTTGCCGGAGACTCCGGAGGAGTTTCTGGAATGCTGCAGGGTATTTAAAGAGAACGGGATTGAGACGCCGATCGGAGCGAATCGTTGGTGGCTCGAAACTTTTGTTCTTGCCCAGGCATATGCAGATCTGTACAATGGAGGAAATACAGAAGCAGAAATTGCGGCGTTAAATAGCGGTGAGAAAAAGTACAGTGATTATATGCGCCCGGGATTTGAATTCCTTCAGGAATTGATTGACCGCGGGTATGTGGATGCCCAAAAAGCGCTTGTCAGTGAGGCTATAGAAGGTGAGGGAGAAGATTTCCTTGCACAGAAGACGCCGATTGTCATGGCGTACTGGGGGGCGGCGAATGCTGAGACAGCCTACGGGAAGCCGGATTTTAATATGTTGGTTATCGGATTTCCCAGCAAGCGCGGCCAGATGCCGGTTATGCCGATGACAGGCTTTGGTATCGGTGCAAATGCTGAAAATGCAGAAGATGCCATGCAGGTATTAGATATTCTTGTCTCTGATGAAGCGCTTCAGGTTTATGCGGAAACCAATAAGGTTATTTCCCCGTCCAAAAATGTGGAGGTAGAGTGTATCCCTGCATTGAAACCTTTAAATGACAGGATAGAGGAAAATGTATATGTTCTCGGCTCGAATGCAGGTATGAAGGTAGAGCAATGGGGGAATACGTGCCTGATCGTGAGGGATCTGTTGGACGGGGCTTCTGTAGATGAATGTATGGCGAAGTTTGATCAGCTGCAGGCGGAATCATTGCAATGAAGAAAGAATTTCGAGAAATAGAAAAATTGTTGCTTGATAAAGATAGGATGAAGAAAGATCTGCGTGCGATGACGATGGTTAGTACGGCAACAATGTCCCGATGATCAAAAGATGAAAATTTTAGTACGGAGATTGTGTCAAGAATTTGTTCTGTTTTAAATTGTGATGTTGGAGACATCATGGAATTTGTTTTTGCACAGAGAACTTTCATTGGATGCGGCATTGGATTTTTTCTATTATTCCCAGGTTTATCAGTTGCTCCGTGATGGTGTATCTGATATGCACTGCATGAGCGATGCGTACTTGGCAGAAGAACTGGAACGGGAGTACGCAGAGATAAATTCCGAATCTCACCTATAAATCCGATGAGCAGATGGAGCAACTTGGCAAGTATGGTTTTCTTCGCAGAGATTATCTGAAGAACCATCGAAATTCAACTTATCAGGTGATGCTTCTGCAGGACACCATTGGAGAGCATCTTCTGGAAGTGGATAAGGCAGCCAGAGAACGGGAAGAAATGATTCTGAAACAGTTGGAAGAAAAAGAACCATTGGCGGATAAAAAAGCAGATCAGATGGCATGGATAAGAGCTGCTAATCAACACAAAGCGATTGCGGAAGAGATTATTTTAAAGGAACTGATCTATGTTTAACAAAGTTGAAGTTTGTAACTGAGGATTGAACAGGTAATTGGACAGATTAAAAATTTATTGAAAAAAGAATAAAATGTTTAGAGAAGGCGTGAGTGATAGAGATATTACTTACGCTTTTTCTTTTGAACTGGAGGATGGGAGCATGGCACAGATTTTTCGTGTAGAGAGAACTAAGAATTTTACGGTAATGAGTAATCATCATTTCAAGAATAAGAATTTGACATTGAAAGCGAAAGGTCTATTATCGCTGATGTTAAGTTTGCCAGATGACTGGAATTACAATATGCAAGGACTGGCAACATTGAGCAGAGATGGGATTGATTCTGTTCGTTCTGCAATTAAGGAATTAGAGCATCATGGATATGTGGAACGTCATAGATTGCGTAATGAATATGGCTTTTATGGAGATACCGAATATATTATCCGGGAAGTTCCATTAGGAGAAGAAAATGATTAAGTGGAGAAGAGAAGTGCCTAAGAGCGGATAGTCCAATTTGGGACAATCAGGTCATAGGAAATTTCTATCTCCGGACATCAGAAAATAGGAAAACCAGATATGGTAAATCCCTTTTTGTCATGTCACGAATTTGATATTTTGAGTTCTTATTTTGTATATTAATGTGTTCTGATTTGATATTCTTTTATCACAGTAAAGATAGAATTGCAGATAGTAGGAATGGCTGCAATTTGTTTATAATAAGTGTGATAGGAGAATGTGAAGTATGAAATATGGTTTTTTTGACGAATCGAAAAAAGAATATGTGATCACAAGACCGGATACACCGGCACCTTGGGTGAACTATCTTGGATCTCCAGAATATGGAGCAATTATTTCTAATAATGCAGGTGGATATAGCTTTGCAAAATCAGGAGCGAACGGAAGAATTTTAAGATATATCTTCAATCAGTTTGACCAGCCGGGAAGATATATCTACTTAAGAGATCAGGAGAGTGAAGATTATTGGTCAGCTTCCTGGCAGCCGGTAGGAAAAGATCTGAATTCTTATAAGAGCGAATGTCATCATGGTACAGCATACACAAAGATGATGGCTGATTATAGCGAGATCCATTCAGAAGTAAGATACTATGTTCCGCTGGAACAGTCTTATGAAGTGTGGAATCTTGCAGTGACAAATACCTCGGATCGCATGCGCAAGATCAATGTAACAGGCTATGCAGAATTTACAAACAACAGCAATTACGAGCAGGATCAGGTAAATCTTCAGTACTCTCAGTTCATTACAAGAACAGTGTTCCGTGGAAACCGTGTGCGGCAGCTGATCCATGCCAATCTGGATCAGCTGGAAGATGGAAAAGATGTGGATGACAAGATCGTTGTTGACCGTTTCTTCGGACTTGCAGGTGCAAAGGTTGATTCCTGGTGTGGAAGCAGGGAAGGTTTCCTTGGAAGATATCATGGATACAACAATCCGGTCGGAGTGGAAGATGGTATTTTAAATTGTGAAGGAAATTATAATGAAAATGGATGTGGAGCATTAGCTACAATCCTGACTTTATATCCGGGAGAGACAAAAGAAATAGCATTTCTTGTTAGTATGAAAGAAGATGTTGATGCAGAAACAATCGTGTCTCGTTATGAGGATTGTGAAACAATCTGCAGAAATGAACTGGAAGAATTAATCCAGTACTGGCATGGACATCTGTCCCATTTCCAGGTGAAGACACCAAGCGAAGAATTTAATATAATGATCAATACATGGAATGCATATAACTGCTTTATGACATTTATCTGGTCACGTGCTGCATCCTTTACATATTGTGGACTGAGAAATGGATACGGTTATCGTGACACAGTACAGGATATCCAGGGTGTGATCCATCTGGCACCGGAGATGGCAGTAGAGAAGATCCGCTTCATGCTTTCTGCACAAGTAAATAATGGTGGAGGGCTTCCACTTGTAAAATTCACACACAATCCGGGACATGAGGATACACCGGATGATGCTTCTTATGTGCAGGAGACAGGACACCCGGCTTATCGTGCAGATGATGCGCTGTGGCTGTTCCCGACAGTATACAAATACATTTCCGAGACGGGAAATCTGGAATTTATCGATGAAGTGATTCCGTTTGCAAATAAAGAAGAAGGTACCGTGTACGAGCATTTGAAACGTGCAGTAGATTTCTCCATGAATCATCTTGGAAAGCATGGTATGCCGGCAGGCCTTTATGCTGACTGGAATGACTGCTTAAGACTCGGAAAAGATGGAGAGTCAACCTTCGTTGCATTACAGTTCTACTATGCAATGACAATTTTGAAGGAATTTGCTGAGTATAAGAAAGACACAGAATATCTGAATTATCTGGAGGAAAGTCAGAAGAAGCTGGAAAAACTGATCCAGGATCTCTGTTGGAACGAAGACCGCTTTATCCGTGGCTTCACAGAGGATGGTGAAGTGATCGGACAGCGCACAGATCCGGAGGCAAATATGTGGCTGAACCCACAGAGCTGGTCTGTGATCAGTGGGCTTGCAAATGAAGCGCAGGCAGATCTTGCACTTCAGAATGTATATGACAAACTGAATACAGAATATGGTGCAATCCTGATGGATCCTCCGTATCATGCACATGCATTTGACGGTGCACTGGCTGTGATCTACAATGCCGGAACAAAGGAAAATGCAGGAATTTTCTCACAGTCTCAGGGATGGATCATTCTTGCAGAGGCGCTTTGTGGACACGGAGAGAGAGCATTTAACTATTTTATTGAAAATGCACCGGCTGCACAGAATAATCGTGCAGAGATCAGAAGACTTGAACCATACTGCTATGGACAGTTTACAGAAGGAAAACACAGCCCGAACTTCGGCCGTTCTCATGTACACTGGCTGACAGGAACAGCATCTACGGTTATGGTGGGATGTGTAGAAGGAATTCTCGGAATGCGGCCAGACTTCTATGGACTGAAGATTGCTCCGTCAGTACCGAAAGAGTGGGAGGAATTTGAAATCGAAAAAGATTTCAGAGGTTCACATTTACATATCGTTGTGAAAAATCCGGGGCATGCAGAGTCAGGATGTGAAAAACTTTTCGTAAATGGAGAACAAATGAAAGATAATTATATTCCACAGGAGAAGTTAACAAAGACAACAGAGGTAGAATTATTCCTTTCTTAATGAAATGACGAGGGACTGGACATGAGAAAAATCAATTTTACAGATAAAAACGGAACATTTACGATTACAAATCCGGAAAATTATAGTGGACTTTACTTACCACTGGCAGGAGAAGAAGGTCTGAAATCCAGTATTACACCAACTTTGGGGGGAGATAGTAAAACGGACCAGAATCATTTCCTTCTCGAACCTGTCAGCATTGAAAACCTTCACAATAACCGTGGCACCAGAAATTTCTGGTGTCGGGTAGAAGGAAAAGGCTACTGGTCAGCATGTGGAGTTTCAGCGGAGCAGGAGTTTGATAAATATACAGACAGACAGGATGAAAGCACTCTGGAAGCAGGAATGATGTGGCAGAAGTTGACAAGAACTTCAAAAAAATATGATCTTCAGTCAGAAATCACATCCTTTGTTTCTATTGATGGCACAACAGAGATCCAGCTGATCAAGATTACAAATCTTTCGGAAGAAGAACAGGAAGTAACACCGATCGTTGCCATTCCGGTTTATGGAAGAAGCGCAGATAATATCCGCGACCACAGACATGTTACATCACTTCTTCACAGAATCGACACGAAAGAATGTGGCGTAGAAGTTACACCGGTATTATCCTTTGATGAGCGTGGACATCAGAAAAATGATACGACTTATTTTGTATATGGTTTTACAGCAGAAGGAAATGCCCCGAAGGAGTTTTATCCGACTGTTGAAAGCTTTATTGGAGAGGGAGGTTCTTTCCTGATTCCGGAAGCAGTACGTGTAGAAAAAACGGGATGTACCGCAGGCTGCCATCTGGAGGGGAAAGAGGCTGTTGGGGCATTCAGGTTTGAACGCAGAAAATTAAAAGCAAATGAATCAATAGAGTATGTTGTTCTTGCCGGAGCAACGGGAGAAAAGGCTTCCATTTCAAAAATCTGTACTTTATTTGGTACGAAGGAGCAAGCGGAAAACGAGCTTGCCAAAGTGAAAAAGTATTGGACAGAAAAAGTAAATGTAGAGTTTGAAACCGGTGATGAAGCTACAGACAATTATCTGAAGTGGATTTGCTTCCAGCCAATTTTAAGAAGAATTTATGGATGTTCCTTCCTTCCATATCACGATTATGGAAAAGGAGGAAGAGGCTGGAGAGATCTCTGGCAGGATTGCCTTGCACTTCTGATTATGAATCCCTCAAACGTCCGTCAGATGATCGTGGATAATTATGGCGGAGTAAGAATTGATGGAACAAATGCGACAATCATCGGAAATAAGCAGGGTGAGTTTATTGCAGACAGAAACAATATTACACGTGTCTGGATGGATCATGCATTCTGGCCATTTGTAACGACTCGTCTGTATCTGGATCAGACAGGAGATATGGAGGTTCTGTTTGAAAAGGTTCCGTATTTTAAAGATTTGCAGTCTATGAGAGGTACTGCACATGATAAGTTTTGGAACAGCGAATATGGACAGAAGCAGAAAACAGAAAGAGACCACATTTATTTCGGAACAGTTTTGGAGCATATTCTTTTACAGAATCTGTGTGTGTTCTATGATGTAGGAGAGCATAATGAAATGCGTCTTCATGGTGCCGACTGGAATGATGCACTGGACATGGCATGGGAGAAGGGTGAAAGTGTTGCATTTACCTGTGCTTATGCCGGAAATTTGAGAAATATTGCAAAAACACTCCGTCAGTTGGAAGAAATCAGTGGAAGCAGCAAGATTGAAATTGCACATGAGATGGAAGATCTTCTTGCAGGAAGCGTGGAACTGTATGAAGATGCAGCACGTAAGCAGGCACTCCTTGCAGGATACGCAAAGAAATGTGAACATAATATCAGTGGAGACACAATTGTTGTAAGACTGGATCAACTTGCTGCTAATCTTGAGGGAAAAGCAGACTGGATGATGAAAAACATCCGTGCCAACGAATGGGTGAAGGATGGAGAAGATGGCTGGTTCAATGGCTATTATGATAACCATGGCAGAAAAGTAGAAGGCGTTATGGATGAAAGCGTGAGAATGATGCTGACCGGACAAGTATTTGCCATTATGAGTGGAACGGCAACAGAAGATCAGGTGGAATCTATCTGCAGGAGTGCAGACAAGTATCTTTATGATCAGAAAGCCGGCGGATACCGTTTGAACACAAACTTCCATGAGGAAAAATTTGATCTTGGAAGAATGTTTGGATTTGCTTATGGCGAGAAAGAGAATGGAGCAGTGTTCTCACACATGGCTGTTATGTACTCAAATGCATTGTACCAGAGAGGATTTGCAAAAGAAGGAAATAAAGTACTTCAGGCACTTTTAGATGCAGCAATGGAATTTGATAACAGTAAGATGTATCCTGGACTTCCGGAATATTTTGATAATCAGGGAAGAGGCCTCTATGCATATCTGACAGGCGCTGCAAGCTGGTATATGCTTACCATGATCACAGAAGTGTTTGGGGTGAAAGGAGATTGCGGTGACTTGAAGATCGCACCTGCACTTATGCCGGAACAGTATAATCAGGATGGAAAAGCAGTACTTAAGATGACATTTGCCGGAAGGAACTTTGAGATTATATTCTATAATAAAGAAAAGAAAGAATTTAATCAGTTGAAGATCCGGAAAGCAACCTGCGATGGAAAAGCATTAGAAATAACAGCTGAAAGGTGTACAATACTTTCAAAGAGAGAGATTCAGATGCTTTCAGTGAAAGAGACACATAAGATTGAAATTGAATTAGTATAATCGACAGATTAAAAAAAGATAAAAATACTGTCAGAAAGAGAATTGCTTTCTGACAGTATTTTTTGTGGGAAAATCTGAGAATTCTTCTGAGAAGAAATCTGATGTTACCACATGCTTTTATAGTATTTGTCCCGGTACTTCTTTGGGGTGAGCCCGGTAAAGCTCTCGAATGTCTGGATGAAGTGACTCTGTGAAGAAAAAGCAAGATAATTTGCGATATCTACAATTGATTTATCTGAGTATCGCAGCAGATGAGTTGCTTTTTCTATCTTCTGCTCACGGATATAATCGCTGACAGAGACTCCCAGATTCTGCTTGAAAATGCGTGAAAGATAATTCGTGGAAAGTTCGGTGTGGTCAGCAAGAACCTGAATCGTGATTCTTTCTTTGATGTGACTGTAAATATAATCAACACATTGCATAA
>CANSCI010000057.1 GCA_947645355.1 uncultured Dorea sp.
CTGGTTTTTCTCTTACTTTTTTCTTTTACTTTTGCACTCCCAGGTGATATAATAGAGCGGAATATAAACTCACCTACAAATTATGCAATATCAAAGGAGACAAAAAGAAAAAATGAACAGGCAAGATCTAACTCTATTGACGGATCTGTATGAATTGACCATGATGCAGGGCTATTATGAGGAAAGCCAGAACGAGATGGTCATTTTCGATGTATTCTTCCGCCAGAATCCATGCAATAATGGTTATTCGGTATGTGCCGGACTGGCACAGGTCATCGACTATATCAAAAACCTCAACTTCACCTATGAAGACGTAGACTATTTAAGGAGGCTGAAACTGTTCAGTGAAGACTTTCTTCAATACTTAAGCGGCTTCCATTTCAGCGGAGACATCTACGCAATCCCGGAAGGAACGGTTGTATTCCCAAAAGAACCGCTCCTGAAAGTTATTGCCCCTATTATGGAAGCGCAGCTTGTTGAGACTGCTATTCTGAATATTATCAACCACCAGTCCCTGATCGCAACTAAGACCTCGCGGATCGTATTTGCTGCCAACGGGGACGGTATTATGGAATTCGGACTCCGCCGCGCCCAGGGGCCGGATGCCGGTCTGTACGGTGCAAGGGCCGCTATGATCGGCGGCTGCGTGGGAACGTCCAATGTACTTGCCGGACAACTCTTTGACGTTCCTGTAATGGGAACACATGCACATAGCTGGATCATGAGCTTTCAGGATGAATATACGGCCTTTAAGATTTATGCCCAGATGTACCCGGATAACTGTACCCTTCTTGTGGACACCTACGACACATTAAAATCCGGCGTGCCCAATGCCATTCGTGTGTTTACAGAGTTCAGAGACTCGGGCTATCCTTTGAAGAAATACGGGATCCGCCTGGACAGCGGAGATCTTGCCTATTTATCAAAAGAAGCGCGCAAGATGTTAGATGCTGCCGGATTCGAAGACGCATCCATCTGCGCTTCCAATGATCTGGATGAATATCTGCTCCATGACCTTAAGATGCAGCAGGCTGCTATTAATTCCTGGGGTGTGGGAACCAACCTGATCACCTCCAAGGACTGTCCGTCCTTCGGCGGAGTATACAAGCTTGCCGCAATCCAGGATGAATCCGGCAAATTCATTCCCAAGATCAAGCGGTCTGAAAATACAGAAAAGATTACAAATCCAGGAAACAAGACAATCTATCGAATCTATGATAAAGCAACAGGAAAGATGAGGGCAGACCTGATCTGTTTTGCTGACGAAACCTACGATTCTTCCGAAGACCTGCTGCTCTTTGACCCGATTGCAACCTGGAAGAAAACCAAGCTGCCTGGCGGCTCTTACACTATGCGGGAACTTCTTGTCCCCATATTCAGAAAAGGCGAGTGCATCTACAGTTCTCCGTCCGTTATGGAGATTGCCTCCTACTGCAGGCAGGAAAAGGAAACTTTGTGGGATGAAGCAAAGCGGCTCTTCTATCCTCATCAGGTCCATGTGGATCTGTCCCAGAAGCTGTATGACGTTAAGGAGTCACTTCTGGACAAAATGAATGCAACAGAATAATGAAGGAGACGAATGTATGAAAATTATTGTATTAGCCGGAGGGCTGAGCCCTGAACGCGACGTATCTCTTACGTCGGGCGCCGGAATCTGCAAAACCCTGAGGGAAAAAGGACACCAGGCATTTCTTTTGGATGTGTTCCTTGGACTCCCCTATGATTCTGACAGACTGGAGGAAGTCTTTGACCTTCCGGACGGCGGGCTTGGGATTGCCGAAGGGATCAAAACAACCGCACCGGACCTTGAAAAGCTGAGAAGACAGCGCCCTGACCAGTCCGATTGCCTGATCGGCCCAAATGTAATTGAATTGTGCCGGATGGCTGACATTACATTTATGGGGCTCCACGGCTCTATCGGTGAAGACGGAAAGCTGCAGGCAACCTTTGACGTCCTCGGGATCCGCTATACCGGCCCCAGTGCCCTTGGCTGTACACTATCTATGAATAAGCTTGTCTCAAAGCAGATCTTCAAGATGAGCGGCGTACCTACCCCCAGGGGAACCTCCCTGACACAGAAGACAAAGGACACCCCTTTAAGCGAGCTTGGCTACTATCTGCCTCTTGTGATCAAGCCTTGTGCCAGCGGATCCAGCATCGGCGTATTTATCGTCCACACGGAAGAAGAATATACTGCGGCTATCCGCCAGTCTTTTGATATTAATAAAGAGACAGAAGTCGTTATCGAGCCCTACATCAAAGGTCAGGAATTTGCATGCGGGATCTTCGCAGGCAAATCACTGCCGTTGGTAGAGATTGTACCAAAAGACGGATTCTTCGATTATGCAAACAAATACCAGGCAGGCGGCGCCAAGGAACTCTGCCCGCCTCAGTCGATCAGTAAAGAACTGCAGGAAAAGATACAGCGGGCCGGAGAGGCTGCTTTTGCCTCCCTTCGCATGGATGTCTATGCCCGCGCAGATTTCATTGTCGACGAATCTGATCAAGAGATCTATTGTTTTGAGGTAAATGCCCTCCCGGGCATGACTCCTGCAAGCCTGTACCCGAAGGCTGCCCAGGCTGAGGGAATGGAATTTGGAGATCTATGTGAACGGATCATCGAAGAATCTATGAAAGCACGTTACCAATAGGGGGATATGACTTTGAAAAACCTTACGTTAGAAAATATTACAGCTGCATGCCGGGGCACCTATCACGGTGATAAAAGCAAGCTTTCTCTGGAAGTATCCGGTGTTGTCATTGACAGCCGTAAAGTAAAAGAGAACGATCTTTTTGTGGCCATTGACGGGACGAACGTCAATGCCCACAAATTCATCCCCGATACTATAAAAAGGGGAGCTGCATGCGTCGTGTCCCACGAAGATCTCGGCGAGACAGACTACCCATATATACTGGTGGAATCCACCGGTCAGGCACTCCTTGACATTGCCAAGCTGTACCGCGATTCTTTTGACATCAAGGTTGTGGGAGTTACGGGAAGTGCAGGAAAAACAAGTACAAAGGAAATGATAGCCTCCGTCCTGGCCCAGAAATACAATGTACACAAGACGCTTGGAAATTTTAACAATGAATGGGGACTTCCCCTCACTATTTTTGAGATGAACGAATCCCATGAAATCGCTGTCCTGGAGATGGGAGTGAACCATTTTGGCGAAATGCGCAGACTCTCCTCTGTGGCGAGCCCGGATATCTGTGTGATTACAAATATCGGCATCGCACATCTTGAATTCTTTAAGACAAGGGAAGGCATTTTCCAGGAAAAATCTCAGATGATCCAGGATATGAAAAACGGGGGAACTATCATTTTAAATGGAGATGACAATATCTTATGCAAAACCGGAGCAATCAAAGGCGTTCAGCCGCAGTTTTTCGGCCTTGGAGAAGAGAATGAATTCCGGGCAGACCACGTAGTATCTCTTGGTCTTAAAGGATCCGCCTGTACCATACACCTGCCGTCCGGGGAGAGCTTTGACTGTATCGTGCCGCTGCCGGGAAGCCATATGATATCCAACGCTCTGGCAGGCGCCGCAGTAGGCTGCAGCCTTTCTCTGACACCGGAGGAGATTAAGGCCGGAATCGAGTCCCTTCCTTCCATTCCGGGACGCGGAAATATTATTTCTACAGACAGCATCGTCATCCTGGATGACTGCTACAATGCCAACCCGATCTCTATGAAGGCATCCATGGACGTCCTCGACCTGGCGCTCGGGCGCAAAGTCGCTATACTCGGTGATATGGGCGAGCTTGGAGAAAATGCCGGCAAGATGCATTATGAAACCGGGCTGTATGCGGCAGAAAAGGATATTGACCTTGTATGTGCCGTCGGAACTCTTGGAAAAGAGATTGCAAAAGGAGCGTCCTCCGGAGAAAACACAGAAACACTGTGGTTCGAAACAAAAGCTGACTTTCTTTCTGCTGTGAAAGATATAATAAAAACCGGAGATAATATACTGGTAAAGGCATCCCACGGAATGCACCTGGAGGAAATCGTAGAAACTCTCAGAAAACTATAAAAAAGGAGCAAAGACATGGACTATCAGATTCTTGCTTTAGATCTGGACGGTACTCTTACCAATTCCAAAAAAGAAATATCAACGCCCACGCTTGAGGCTCTGATTGATATCCAGAAACAGGGGAAAAAGGTCGTACTGGCAAGCGGCCGCCCCCCAAAAGGGATTCTTCCGCTTGCCAGGCTGCTTCACCTTGAGGATTACGGCAGCTATATCCTGTCCTTCAACGGCGGGAGAATCATCGACTGCCGAAGCGGACAGGCAATCTACAACAAAACGCTTCCAGATGACGTTGCAGCACCGTTGTTCCATATTGTGAAAAAGTATGCCGGCGCAGATATCCTTTCCTACACTTCTGAAAATCTCTTATCGGGAATCTGTCCCAACGAGTATACCGACCGGGAGTCATATATTAACCATATGCCTGTCATCAGAGTGGAGAAATTCCCCCTGGAGATTACGGAACCGGTCAACAAGTTCCTTATCACGGCAGATCCTGCTATCATCAGCCGTATTCAGACAGAGGTCAACGAGTATTTCCGGTCTTATCTGAACATCTACTGTTCAGAGCCATATTTCCTGGAAATCATGCCGCCGCGCATTGATAAAGCTCATTCCCTGCTGCGGCTTCTGACAAGTATCGGGCTCACTGCCGAGCAGATGATCTGCTGCGGGGACGGATACAATGACCTGACTATGATCGAGACTGCCGGCTTAGGTGTCGCCATGGCCAATGCCCAGCCGCTGGTCCGTGAAACCGCGGATTATATCACAAAATCCAACGATGAGGACGGGATCCTCCATGTCATTGATAAGTTTATGAGGTAATGTGCTATGCACCGACCATCTCAGGATATAGAAATACAGCATTGACGGTACAGGTCAGCGTACCGTCTTTATATCTTATACCCTAACCGAACGATTCTCCGAAACAGGCACACATATCCGCATCACAAAGTTATCTTCCTCTTCCTCCGACAGATAATCAATGACATCCTCTTCATAAATATTTCCCACAAGCTGGTATCCCTTCTCCTCAATCTCATCCCGCATCCGCCGATAAGTTTCGTAAAGACTATCATAACCGCCTCTGTGGTACAATACTCCGTATGTACCGGCCGGTTTGACCATAAAGCGCTCATCCTCAATCCTTCGTTCGATTTTGCTGTAATAATAGCTTTCTCGAAAGAAATCCCTTTTTATGTCTTCTAAAAGTACAATCTCACCCACATGAAGCCCGATCCCAAGACCATGCTTCGAGCAGTAGCGTAAGTGCTCCCCGATGTCTTGAAGGACAGCCGTCTCATCTTCAGGGTCCGCCGAGACGACCTTTGTGGCAATCAAATACTCCTGTTCACACTGTATAAACTCCAGCTTCTCTGCTCCAATATGCAGAGGCATCTCCATAGAAGCGATCGTGCAGGCCAGCTGTCTGCACATTTTTTCTATCCGGCATTTTTCCTTCTGCAGATCAGAGAGCCTAACCTTCAAAACTTCCAGAAGCGGAGTTTCTTCCGGGTGCTCCAGGCAATACTTGATGCCTTCTAACGGCATCCCCGCAGTTTTCAATAAAAAGATAAGCTGAAACCGGTCAAACTGCTCTACGCCGTAAAAGCGATATCCATTTTCCCCCACGGTCTCCGGCCGGAGAAGGCCGATCGCATCATAATGGTATAAAGTATGTTTTGTCGTCCCGCAGAGGGATGCAAATTCACTTGTCTTGTACAATTTACGGATCATATTGATCTCTCCTCACATCTGACTTATTTATTTCGCATCATTTCTCTATTTCTTTCTTGACTTTCGGGCTACCCTATACTTTAGAATATCAATCAACATTATTGGGGTCAAGAGGTGATAAATATGAATAACAGTATCTCTCAGAAATTTACATTAACTTCCTTATTCCGGTTCTCCCTTCCCTCTATTTTGATGCTGATCCTGACCTCCCTCTATACTTCGGTAGACGGGGTATTTGTATCACGCTTTGTAGGAAGTGACGCACTGTCCGCCATCAATATCCTTCTTCCCCTTGACAGTATCATGATCGGTCTCTCCATCATGTTCGGCACAGGAGGAAGCGCGATCATCGGCTTTAAACTGGGCGCCGGGCAGGAGCGGGAAGCAAAGGAAAATTTCACATTGATCACCGTCGCTGCTGTCATAATCGGTACGATCACAGCTGTGCTTTTCGTCCTTTTCCTTCCATCCATCATACCAATGCTTGGGGCAAGCCGCCGGCTGTTCTCCTATTGTATGGACTATGGATATATTCTGACAGCATTTGCTGTTCCTTATATCCTTCAATTTATGTTCAACTCACTTTTTATTACTGCCGGCAAACCGAAACTGGCTCTCGCTGTTACCGCTATCGCAGGCGCCATGAACCTGATTCTGGATTATCTGTTTATTGCAATTTTTGACATGGGAATTGGCGGGGCGGCCTGGGGCACTGCCCTGAGCCGTTCCTTCGGCGGTCTCTACCCGGTCATCTATTTTATTGTAAATAAAGAAGGCCTGCATTTCAGCAGACCGAAGCTGGATTTTAGGGTCATCAGCCGAACTATTACAAACGGTTCCTCGGAGATGGTCTCCAATATCGCAGCAGGTGTCACCACCTTTTTATTCAATATTACTATGATGAAATTGTTAGGCGAAGAAGGCATTGCCGCTATGACCATCGTCCTCTATACGCAGTTCATCTATTCCTCTGTGTATTTTGGCTTTGCCAACAGCTGTGCACCTGTCATCAGCTATAACTACGGCAAAGGTGATACTATGCATCTGAAGAAACTCTTCCGATACTGCCTGATTATCATAGGCGGCAGCACCGCAGCCATGCTGGCACTCTCCTTTTTTGCCGCCCAGCCGCTGATCACCTTGTTTACTCCCAGGGAAACCGCCATATTCCCACTGGCATACCACGGCTATCTGATCTTTATATGGAACTTTTTATTCGCCGGCATCAATGTATTTGCCTCATCCCTGTTTTCCGCCTTCTCAAACGGCGGAATATCCGCACTGATCTCATTTCTGCGGACATTCGTGTTCATTATCGGATCACTGATGACCCTGCCGTCCTTCCTTGGAGTAGACGGCCTGTGGCTTGCCGTACCTGCAGCAGAAGCGCTCACCTGCTTGATCGCAGTTCCTCTAATGATCCTGTACGGCAAACGCAAATACGGCTACTTATAAATTTCAATCACTATCTCCCGCCGGCTTGATTCAAGTCATCCCTAGGCCAAGTGCGGCAGCGGACAGACCAAAGGCAGCACGCCTCAGGGGGCTGTCTGCTGCCGCGTTTGGCAGTCCTCTCTCCTTCACACTTTATGCCCGCATTGCCCCGTCCACAGACAATACTTCACCTGTCACGTAGCTTGCCATATCACTTGCCAGGAACAGAAATGCATTTGCAACATCCTCCGGCTCCCCGATCCTGCGAAGCGGAATAGCCCCGATCATCGGCTTTATCATCTGCTCGGGAAGAGCGGCTACCATATCGGTCTTCGTAATACCAGGAGCAACTGCGTTGACGCGGATATTACTTGGGCCAAGCTCTCTTGCAAGGGACAGTGTCATACCGTTCACAGCAAACTTACTTGTAGGATATGCCACACCGCCTGGCTGGCCTGAGATGCTGACCATAGAACTGGTATTGAGGATGCATCCGCCTCCCTGCTCTCTCATAATCGCAACACTTGGCTGGATCGTATTAAAAAGAGCATTTACATTCAGCTTCATAACCCTCTCGAACTGTCCTTCCTCATACCCTTCAACCTTCGTACTGTCGGACACACCTGCATTATTTACAAGAATATCAATCCTTCCGAACCGATCCTTTACTTTCTGGATAGCCTCTTTTACCGCACCTGCATCTGCAAGGTTCGGATAATCCCCTTCCACTTCCCAGTCAGCATTTTCTGCTTTCAGAGAAGCAAGTGCCTTCTCTACAGTCTCCGCCCTGGAGCCAAAAAGCACTACCTTTGCCCCATTTTCCAGATACTTCTTTACGATCGCATATCCGATCCCTCTTGTTCCGCCTGTGACAACAGCCACTTTTCCTTTCAGCATATTCCTTCCTCCTTACATAACTGAAATCATTTTTTTATTTTTGACAACAGTTCTTTTATTATTCAGTCATTATACACCTTTGGAAAAGATTTGAAAATACTTTCGCACATTTAAATCCCCGGATACGATCCATCCCACACAATTCGTCGGTAATTCTCTTTATCTGTGTCACCTTCCGTAGAGAAGCACAGAATCCGGGAATTTTCGTCAAGCCCCAGCCGCTCCTTGATATCCCTCAGTTCTCCGTTCCTGAAAAGTTCAGTCACCACCCCCATCGTGGCAGCGCCGCTTTCTCCGGAAATCACTCTCGGATCCCCCGGAAGCGGACTGCCCAGAATACGCATGCCCTGTGCCGCCACGTAATCCGGCATAGATATAAAATAATCCGCATGGCTCTTAAGAACCTCCCACCCGATCGTACAAGGTTCCCCACAGGCCAGGCCTGCCATAATCGTTGCCATATCGTCTGCAACAAAATGAAGCTGTCCGTCATCTGCGCGGGCGGTCCGGTAAATACAATCTGCCTTGTCAGGCTCCACAATCGTAATCACCGGCCTGTCTTCTTCCCCGTAAAGAGCCGCAAAATATCCTGTAACCGCTCCCGCCATCGCACCGACCCCGGCCTGCAGAAAGATATGTGTAGGCTTCTCTCCCTTAAGCTGCTCAGAAGCCTCAACCGCCATGGTTGTATAGCCCTCCATGATCCAGCCCGGTATTTCCTCATACCCGTCCCATGCAGTGTCCTGAACCATAATCCAGCCATTTTCGTCTGCCCCCTTCTTGGCAAAGCGCACGGCATCATCGTAATTTAGATCTGTAATGCTTGCCTCTGCCCCCAGCGCCCGGATATTCTCCAGCCTCTCTTCTGTGCTTCCCTTCGGCATATAGACCACACTTTTCTGACCCAGCCGGCTGGCTGTCCATGCCACACCCCTTCCATGGTTGCCGTCTGTTGCAGTAACAAAAGTCAGGTCACCCGTCTTTTGCCTGATTTCGCTGCTGACCAGTCTATCATAAGACAGCTCGCTGACATCCATCCCAAGCTCCCTGGCAATATAATTGGCGATCGTGTAGCTTCCTCCAAGAACCTTAAAGGCATTCAAACCAAAACGATAGCTCTCATCCTTCACATGGACAGACTTAACCCCCAAAACCTTGGCCAGTTCCTTCAGATTCACAAGAGGCGTCTCCTTATACTCTGGAAAACTACTGTGGAATGCCCTTGCTTTAGCGGCGGACTCCGGGCCAAATCTTTTTACCGAAGTCCGTTCCCCTTCTTTTGTATTCTTTGTCTGTGCGATCTTAAATGTCGTCCTCATTTTTTTCCCTCCATCCATCTTTCTTGAAATAATTTTGTTTAATATATTGTATGCAATATATCGCATTACTTTGTTGAATATTTTACCACAGCATAGTACAATATTCAATAGAATTTTTTGAATCATAACTTAAGATCGCATCTTAGCAAACTAAACTTTTATGGAGGAGCCTATGCCTATTCCGAGCAAACCGGCAGACGATCTGCCAAAAACTGCAAGAGAACGCGTGTATTTTCAATTAAAAGAATGGATTATCGACGGGACATTAAAACCGGATGAGAGAATCTCTGATCAGGAGATCGCGCAATATTTTTCCGTGAGCAGGACTCCCATCCGGGAGGCGCTTCAGCTTCTGAAGGAACAGAACCTTGTCTGTATCTTTCCGGGGAAAGAGTCCCGCATTGCGCCTGTCAACACGAAAAACATCTGCCAGATCTACCAGATGATTTCTGAACTTCATGTCCTGGCGGTGCGTTTCGCATACTCCGAGATTACAGAAGATATCCTTGACGAGCTGCAGGCCGCCAACCGGCGGTTCAAAGAAGCCCTGCATTCCGACAAGGCAAAGGAGCTCCGGGAGCTGGATGACCAGTTCCACAAAATTTTCTTCCGGGCGGCAGACAATGTATTTTTGTCAAATTTTGCGGAGACCCTGCATATCCACACGGAACGGGTGGAAAACCTGTTTTTTTCCGGGAAGACCCATAACCATGAAAATTCCGCATCAAAGCACCAGGACATAATTGATGCACTTAGGAACCAGGACCTGGAAGGCGCCGTAGATGCTATGCGGCAGAACTGGGCCGACACGATCCGCGCATTTCAGCAGTAAACAACACTGGAGCAGAAAGCCTTTTTCGGCCCTCTGCTCCATATCATCCACACTTTCGATCCTCAAATTCTCATTCCTCACCTGCTGCAGTAAGCTTCAATCGCCCTGCAGGCAAACTCCGCTGTCCCGTCACCCCCGGCATTGTCAATGCTCTCTGTAAAACGTCCGCCTCCTGCATACATCCTGCCAAGTGAGCGTAATATTTCTTCGGAGCAAGTATAATAGTGTTCCGTAATATAGTCCTTGAGCTTCTGCACCAGAGTCTGCGCGGCTTCGCCGCACGGCTCCCCCTCCTTCATTCTCCCAAATTCGGCAAAGATCCCCATAAATTCTAATCCAAGCTTCCGCTCCTCCTCCGGCGTCCTGCCCTCCGACTTTTTCTGAAATTCAAGGTACTCCGCCGTTTCACCCCAGTGCTCTTTTGCCTGGCGTGCATATTCATCAATCTTCCTTGTATCAAATGCTGTAAAATCCAACTTCTTCACTCCTATCATCTTTATTCCACGGGCAAGGTCAATCAGATTCTCCAGATGCTCTTTTTTCATCTCCAGCAGTGTGATCTGCTGCTCAAGCGCCAGATTGCGGTCGAAGACCGGACTGTCAAGGATTCCATTGATTTCTTTTAATGGGAATCCCATCTCCTTGAACAGCAAAATACATTGCAGGCGTTCCAGAGCTGCATCGTCATACAGCCGGTACCCTGCATCTGTGACTTTTGAAGGGCGCAAAAGCCCAATCCTGTCATAGTGATGCAGCGCGCGTATACTTACTCCTGTCAATTTGCTGACTTGATGAACTGTCATCATAATGATTGCCGCCTTCCCATACAGTGACACATTCCCGCTTCGACCGGTTCAAAGATAAATGGCACACTGTACTTGTGTAAATCTATCATAAACTATGACACAAGGTCAGAGTCAACAGAAATAATACGAAATTTTTTTCGCCGCATATACATGCCCTGCATGCCGACATCCTCTACATCGGTGTACCGACCTCAATCAGATTCCCGTCCGGATCATAAAAACGAACGATCTTCTGCCCCCAGGAATGCTCCGTCAGCCGATTCACATACTGGATCGTCTCTTTATAATTCTCAAGTTTTTCTACAAATCCTTCAATATCCGTTTCTTCAAAATAGAGCTCTGCCGCATGGTTCCTGGGCAGGATATCTTTTCCCAGGAATTTCTTCCATATAGAAGCGTCCTGAAGAACCAGCCCCTCCGTCAGAATCATGTTTCCGTCATTGTCAAGCACCACATCCAGTCCGAACAACTCCTTATAGAATTTTCTGGAACGTTCTATATCATTTACAACAATCAGCACATTTTTTAATTTCATCTACAACCCTACACCTTTCACAAATATATCTGTTATATCGCCCACGTCTTCCTTTGCACCATTTCTGAGCCATACGATGGCCGTATTAAACAATGCTCCCATGTACATATACAGCTGATATTTTTCAATGGAACTATTGGGCATTGTTCCTGCGATCTCCTCATGAAACTGGTTCAGCTTCTCCAGCAGGATTGATCCATAGCCAAACTGATACAGATCCAATACAAAGTCCCCATACTGCTTAAAATACTCAAAGCTCCTCCGTATGTTATGATAAGTATAATAATCTGTCTCGTCATAGTCAACAATACTGCGGAATTGTTCCAGAATATCTTCAATTAACGTCAGCAGCACATCCTCCTTGGAATCATAGTTGCGATAAAAAGACACTCTCGCGACCCCCGCCGCCCGGATCAATTCGGATATTGATATATCCGAGAAGCTTTTTTCATGCATCAACCGGAGCAGTGCTTTCGTAATGCTGCTTTTCACACGTATATTTGCCTCTTTTCGTTTATCCATATGCCTCTCCTTTTCTGCCCCTGCAAAATATCTGCTCCCCCGCAGATATTTTTAACAGCCCCCCCAAAGCCGAATTCTGCCTGCCAACAGCAATCTGGTACAATATCCCGTAGTTTTGTATCACATTACTGTCTTGTTGAATCCGCCTCAATATGATACAGTTGTTTCACGTTATTTTAACAGGAAAAATAATTTTGTCAATAGGAGAATATAGATATGAAAACAGCAGTTGTAACAGATACAAACAGTGGAATCACCGTGGAGGAAGGCCAAAAAGCGGGCATCTATGTCCTCCCCATGCCGGTAATCATCGAAGAGACATCTTGCCTCGAAGGTGTGGACATCACACATTCCCAATTATATGACGCTATGCAGGCCGACCGGGAGCTCTCCTCGTCGCAGCCTTCCCCCGGGGACATTATGAACCTGTGGGACCTGGTTCTGAAGGATGGATATGACGAATTGGTCTACATCCCTATGTCCAGCGCCTTAAGCGGCTCCTGCAGCAGCGCCATGCTGCTTGCACAGGAATATGGCTCAAAAGTACAGGTTGTGGACAATCATCGCATCTCTGTCACTCTAATGGAGTCTGTATTGGACGCAAAATCCCTTGCAGGCCGCGGGAAATCTGCCGCAGAAATCAAGAAATATCTGGAAGACACTTCCATGCAGGCAAGTATTTATATAACTGTCCACTCGCTAAAATATTTAAAAAAGGGCGGACGCATCACCCCTTCCGCCGCTGCCCTGGCCAACATCCTCAATATAAAGCCGGTGCTTACGATACAGGGGGAACGTCTGGATCTCTTTGCAAAGGTAAGAGGGGCAAAGCAGACGGAAAAGAAAATGATAGAAGCGATTAAAAATGATATTGCAGCCCGGTTTTCTGATATACCGGCAAAAAGATTGCACATAGCCACCGCTGGGACATTTGAAAAAAAGGAGGATGCCGACGCCTGGCTAAACACCGTGCAGTCGGCCTTCCCTGATTATCCGGTCTATTACGCACCTCTCTCCTGCAGCATTGCCTGCCATGTAGGCACAAATGCAGCAGGCATAGGTGTATCTGTAATCGCAGACCGCGGCTAACGGATAAAATTGGTATTGATCTTCGCTTCATACACCGGAGCTTCTATACCCTTTTCCCGCCCGGCCTCGATCCCCTTCATAAGCCACGCCATATTCTGAGCCAGAGTGCGCATGGTCTGCAGCCCCTCGTCATCCTTACGCACCTGATCCGGGCTGTTGCCGTGCACCTGGTTCCAGTACTGTGAACCCACAATGTGCATGCTGCTGATTCCGAAATATTTATTCAGACGGTCAAAGGCTGCACTTGCCCCTCCTCTTCGGCAGGAAACTACTGACGCTGCCAGTTTTCCTGCCATGCGTCCCCTGCTGCTGTAGAACAGACGGTCAAGAAACGCACAGATCTGCCCGGATGGCCCGGCATAATACACCGGGGAACCCACAACAATGCCGTCATATTCGTCAATCGTCCCCAGAATCTCATTTACCTGATCGTCAAAGATACACTGTCCGTTCTGGGCACATTTGCCGCAGGCGATACAACCTGCAACCGGCGCTTTTCCCAGGTATACCAGATCGGTCTCGATCTGATTCTCTGCAAGTGTGTCTGCCACCTCGCTCAACGCCGTATATGTACAGCCATGTTCATTTGGACTTCCATTAATTAATAATACTTTACTCATCTGTTGCATCCTCCTTATATTTTACTCTATCCTACCGTTTACTTTGTTCTTCGGCATCCTGTTCGATCTCATCTGCTTTTTCCTTACTGATAACCCCATTGTCCACCATGCTCTCAAGCACCTTCTGCACACGCTGGTACGCCAGTTCCTTGCTGATATCCGGGGAATAGACAGACGGTGCATTCGGGATTCCAGCAAGCATCACAGACTCATAATCTGTAAGCCGGATCGGTTCTTTCCCGTAATATCCCATAGATGCCTGATAAATCCCGTGATACCCGCTGCCAAAATCTGTACTGTTCACATACAACTCAAAGATCTCCTCTTTGGAATATTCTGACTCCATTTCTATCACGGCAAAGACCTCTGCCGCCTTCCGCTCCATCTTTTTCTCCTGTGTAAAGAGCATATTTTTGACAATCTGCTGAGTACTCGTACTTCCGCCCTCTACAAATGACATCGCCTTCAGATCCGTCCATGCGGCGCGCGCCACAGCAACCAGATCGATTCCCCAGTGATCCATAAAACGCTGATCTTCTACCGATATCGCGGCATCTATGTAAAATTCCGGCAGTTCTGAATAAGTGACAAAATCCTCTGCACTG
This sequence comes from uncultured Dorea sp., assembly GCA_947645355.1. Taxonomy (GTDB): domain Bacteria; phylum Bacillota; class Clostridia; order Lachnospirales; family Lachnospiraceae; genus Dorea_D. The sequence goes on from CANSCI010000057.1 coordinate 14,431, forward strand.
CGGATCTCCTCTACCCTGTCCGCGATCGATTTCTCCTCTATAGCTTCACGGTACATCCGGTAGCCCTTCACCCCGTAAAATGCACAAGTCCCTAATACCACGCAAACTATGAATATCAACGGAACCAGGATAGCTTTTCTGATATGACGCCTTTTCTTTCGTACTGTCTCCATATTGTCTGTTCCTTTCTGCCATCGTATATCCCCGATTCTACCGTCTTCTCCCAAACTCCATTAAACAACGATAACCGTCTTTTGGCAAGTCTTTTATGATAAAACTCACGATAAAAGCCCTGACAAAATCCTTGTCTCTGTTTATAGGTCGGATTATCGGGCAGGAAATATTACAATCTACAGAATTTCTTAATTTTTCTTCAGGAAATCTTTACCTTCTTTTCCAGAACACACGAAAGAGCGAAAAAGCAGCAATGGAAATGTAATGCCGGGAAAAATCACAAAACCACATCCAACCCCTGCACATCTCTTGACATTTCCCTCAAAAACATGCACAATAATGTTGTTAGAAATACTGGAGGAGTGATAAAAAGTGCGTGCAAAAGAATTACAAATGAAAATGGAAAGCAGGCTGCAGCTTGACAAATACAAGGACAGCCTGGATACAGTATATGAGATTATGGCCCGGCTGAACAGATACACAACCGAACAAATGCTGTTCTATACGGCGCGGCTGCTTGCCGACCTGATGCACAGTGAGGACGTTGCGATATACACCGTGGTGAATAAAACTTATGCCAGATTATTCTCAGCCACCTCACCGGAGGCACGAAAGCTTGGAAATTCAATAAAATATCCCGCTATGGAGGATATGTACCAAGATCTTCAAGACGGGAAAATCTACCTCAACACAGCTGGAGATGAAAATCTCCCGTTAATGGCCGGCGCTGTTTATGCAGATGAAAGGATACAGCTGCTCTTAATGTTCTGGGGCATCCCCTCCCGCAATATCACTTCCATAGAGGCAAACCGGCTGACAGTGATCATAACCCTAATCCAGAATTCTCTCCTGCGTGCAAAACGCTGCATGGTAAGCTTCCGGAAACAGAATTATATGGAAGGAAGCAACGTACTGAATGAAGAGGCTTTCACAGCCCTTGTAAAGACATTTCTAGACGCAAAATCCAACGGCCTGGCAGAATGCACACTGTTGGAAATTAATCTGGGATACGAAGATTATGAACCTGTTTCAAGAAAGCTTGCCTGTGATATACGGCAGACAGACTATATGGGAATTATGGACGGCCGAAAGCTCTACATACTTCTTACTAATACAGATCCTAAAAATGCGGAAGTTGTACAAAAACGTCTGCAGAAAATCGGTTACCGAAGTACAATCAAAGAAAACACGATATAAAGCAGTAAGGCGGCATTACTCTGCCGCCTTATTTACACATGTAACCGCATTTTAACTCCTTGTTCCACTGCTCCTTCGTAATGCAGGAAACATGCTCCGTTCGCTTTTCATCAATCATAGAGCATGGTACATTCTCTGACGTATGGTGATACTGAAAACCACATTTCTCCTGTACACGCCGTGATTTTATATTGCCCTCATAATACCCGCACCATAGCTTTTTTAATCCCAGTTCTTCAAAACCATACCTTATTAATTCACAGACTGCCTCAGGTATAAGTCCCTGTCCCCAGTACGGCACTCCAATCCAGTAGCCGATCTCACCTTCATCCTCTCCCAGCTGAAGATGACTCTTCTGCCCCAGCATAATACCTACACTCCCCACCGGATCCCCGGTCTCTTTCAGAATTACAGCATATGTCTCCGGTTCGGACAACACGTCCCTTATGATTTCCCTGCTGTTCTCCACACTGGTATGGGGCGGCCAGCCGGCAGCCGGACCGACTTCTGGACTCTTCGCATATTGATATAGAATTTCCGCATCCGCTTCCTCCCACGGACGCAGCAATAACCGCTTTGTCTCTGGCATTTTTATCTCCTCCTGCAGCCGTCAGATTTCAATTCTGTTATTTTACTGCTATTATACAGATTAACTATATTTACTTCAACCTATTCCTTACTTAAATTACCACAGTTTTATCCTCAATACCTTCAGCCGATGGTATCTATGATACTCAAGTTTTAAAAATGCCAAAATAACAACAAATCGGATTCGCCACTAAACCACGTACCGTAAAAGGATAAAATAAAACTACAAAGAAATACGCACAAAGCCTATATCTCACATATAACATATAAAAGTACAGATCACCACTTCTAGAAAAAATCATCTCATTCTTGTCCATAATTTCCCATAACTTCCCACCTTGTTTGCGGCATATATTCATGCACTCCCCGTGGGACGGGCGCTGGCAACAAAACTGCCAAGAGGAAACAGGCATATTTCTACTCACTCGCTCCTTGCGGAACGTGACTTCGGTGCTTCAAGCCCTAATTCTTCCCGGCTTGCATTTCTACTCACACGCCCCTCGCGGGACGTGACAATTTCGCGGTGTTTGGATTGATACCGCATTTTGATTCCTACTCACTCGCCCCTCGCGGGACATGACGACACAAGCCCTTACATTCTTAATGATCCCGTCCGATTTCTACTCACACGCCCCTCGCGGGACGTGACAGATTGGGGCACCCCTTCCGGAAACAGCCATGCATTTCTACTCACACGCCCCTCGCGGGACG
>CANSCI010000058.1 GCA_947645355.1 uncultured Dorea sp.
AGGAGGGAAAGATCCTGTCGGCAGCCTTCGGCTATGAACAGATATCTAAGCGGCAGCGACTGCCCGCTTTTGATAAATAACAACACACAAGGAGGTACTAACCAATGAGCAGCGAACATGAAAAAAACTCTTTCCTTGAAGACGATGCCTTCCAGCCTGCGTCCCAGAGTGAACGGCACGGATGGTGGAAAACGGCCTTTATCTGGGCGGGAAGTTCTATCTGCGTCCCTACGATCATGGTGGGCGCCCTGATGATCAAAGGGCTGTCCTTTACCGAGATGATTCTTGCCGTTATCATCGGCACCGCACTTCTCTCTGTGGTATTCTGCCTGCAGGGAACTGCCGGAACCGATACCGGGCTTCCCACCGTCGTGCTGGCCCGCTCTGCATTCGGACGTGAAGGAGCCGGAATCATCATATCCTTCATCCTTGCCACTACATTAATCTGTTGGACCGGAAGCGACTGCCAGATCGCCGGTGAATCATTTATCCAGATCCTGAATCTGAACAATATCCACTGGAACCGCGAGATTACAATTATCATCCTGGGGCTGATTATGCTGACAGTTTCTATCTTAGGTGAGAAAATCATATCCCGGCTGAACACGATCGCTGTGCCTGCCTTAATCCTTTTATGCATTTACGGCATCGTGACATGCCTAAAGGACATGTCCTTTAGGGAGCTTGTTAAGGCTTCGCCCGTTGAACCCACAAGCCTCGCGGAAGGTGTTGCAATGGTATTCGGCATGCAGGCAGTAGGCAGCACTATTTCCCCGGATTATCACCGCTACTGCCGTGACCGGAAGGGCTCCTGCCTCGCCGCAGTTGTAGGGATCATCCCTTACTGTCTGTTCCTTTTCATCGCCGGAGCCATCATGGGTGCGGCAACCGGAGAATCTGATATTTCCGTCCTGATTGCAAAATTAGGGCTTCCTGTCATCGGGCTGACCGTCCTTGTACTTGCCACCTGGACGACCATGGCCTGCGACGCTTATACCGGAGGGCTGGCTATCACAAGTCTTCTCCACCTGTCAGGAAAACGTCGGGCAGCAGCGACCGCCATTGCAGGGATCGTTGGGATCCTGCTGGCTGTATTCGGCATCATGGATTACTTTACGAATTTCCTGGATCTGATGGCCAGCTGCATCCCGCCGGTAGCGGGAATTATGATCACTGATTACTGGATCTTGATGCATGGCAGACCCGAAAACTGGAAGGAACGCCCGGGCATCCACTGGGCGGGGATCATCAGCCTGATCGCAGGTGTACTTACCGCCTTGTTCCTTCCGTTTGGATTTTCCACTATTAACGGAATGATCGTATCCGGTGCGCTTTATTTTGCTATCATGAAGCTTATAGGCAGCCATACGTCTGTCTCTGAAAACAAGATTTAGTATAGTGTCTCATTCATTTTCAGACAAATATTTAAAACAAATCCACACGACAAACAGGAGGAAAAACATGTCAAGAATTCTTCACAAACAAGATTTTATAGAAATGTGTCACGGCGCCGTGCTCAGAAGTGACGGCGGAGATTATCCCCTTAAGTGCGCCCTGGAAGAAATAGAGCGCATCGACAAGGAGAAGCCGATCGAGATCGAGATGGTAGATATTGACGAGATGGAAGAAGGACTCTGCGCCGTCACTGTCGGCAAGCTGGGGCCGGTATCCACAGACGCCGCCGTCTGTCACGACTCCCGTGACGGTATCATTGCCCTGCGTAAAATGCAGGAACTCATGGAAGCAAAAGGGAAGAAAATCGGCTACCTGTATACACTGGAGCATGACTGCATCCAGCTCCCCTATTTCCTCAAGGTTGCATCTAAGGCCGGCCTGCCGCTCTTAAATGCAGACTCCTGCGGCCGCTCTGTCCCAACCCTTGGGAATATACTGACCTGCGTATATAAATATCCGATAAGCCCGCTGGTGTACGCGTCCATTTACGGCGAAAGCGTCGTGATCGAGACACCGGATCCCTGTGACACCTCCACCATGGAACGGATCGGCCGCAGCATCGTAGTCGCCTACAATAACATCCTGATCGCATATTGCCTCCCGCCCCTTGACAAAGCGGCCTGCCGCGAATGCCTGGTGCCCGGGTCACCCACAAGTCTTCAGGAAACCGGCAAAGCCCTGCTCCGCGCAAAAGCCTGCCGCACCGACCCTGTAGACGAGGTATTGAAGGTACTGGACGGCAAATTCTTCTGCCGGGGCAAAGTTTTGGACAAGGAATGGGTCTGCAAAGACGGATTTGACTTCGGCAAAACAATCATTGATACCGGGAACGGCACATACACCCTCCTGGTTCAGAACGAAAACCTGGCCCTCCGGGACGACTCCACCGGCAAATTACTGCTGACTGCCCCCGACTCCATCGGTATGATTCACCTGGGACGCGGAGAAGGAATTACAAACGATGAGCTTGAAATCGGCATGGAACTGGCCATCATCGGCATAAAGGCCGCAGAACCGTGGTACCGTATCCCGGAAGGCTTCTCCTGCTGGGATGAAGTATTCCATAACATCGGCCTTGACCATGTAGAACACGTGCCTTTCAACTGATGAGGTACAGGGCATATTCCATTTAGGTACAGGGCATATGTCAATTTGGGACATAGCATATGTTAATTTAGGACGTAGTAAAATTGAATTTTACTACGTCCTAATATTAAGTATTGCCATACCGCATATGATTCCATATCCCAGCCAGCTCCACACATCCGGCACCTGCCCGAATGCCGCAAACCCAAGCACTGCCGCAAATATAATCTGCGAATAATCATACACCGATATCTCCCTGGCAGGTGCATAGCAGTAGGCCGCCGTTATGGCAAACTGTCCTCCTGCCGCCGAAAGGCCTGCCAGCAGCAGGATCACCGTCTGCGCCGGCGTCATAGGATGATAGTCAAAAACCAGCCACGGCAGTGTCGCCGCACAGGAGAAAGTAGAAAAGAAAAATACGATGAATGGCCCCTTCTCTCCTCCTTCTCCTAACTTTCTCACCATGGTATACGCCGCACCGGCGCCGATTCCCCCCATAAGACCAATCAGGGACGGGAGCAGCTCCATATTGGTGACTGTCGGCTTCACTACAAACAGGCTTCCTGCAAAAGCCCCGGCAATGATAATTGCCTGTCTAATGCTTACTTTTTCTTTCAATATCAGCATACTGAAAATAACTGCAAAAAACGGAGACATCTTATTCAGCATGGATGCATCGGCCAGAACCAGGTGATCCACCGCATAGAAATTGCACAGGATCCCCAATGTCCCGAAGACAGACCTCAGCACCAAGTATTTCAGGTTCTCCTTTTTACACCGGAACGGCGTCCTGTCTTTTACCAATATGGCACAGGCAAAGATGGCCGCCACAAAATTCCGGAAAAAGCTTTTCTGCACGGAAGGCAGGTCCCCGGACAGGTGCACAAACATATTCATAAATGCAAAGCAGAGCGCCGACAATATAATATACAGCACGCCCTTATACTTTTTGTTCTCAATTCCAGCCATATCCGCCTCCTGATCCCTATCACTTAATTTCCCTGCATACAAATGGAGCTTCGCCTGCATCTTGCTGCCCATATTCCCCTGCACGTCTCTGCATTTCCTCCGCTACAGATCAAACAGCGACAGCTGATTGGACTCCGGCAGATCTCCCAAAAGTCCCAGCTCCCCCATATAGTCAATCACCGTCTTGCTCGCTTTTGTCCTCTGCCGGAAATCATCCCGGGACAAATACGGCCCGTCTTTCGCTGACTCTTCCATGGCCTCTGCCGCTTTCTCCCCCATCCCGTCAATACTTGCAAACGGAGGCATCAACTTCCCGTCGATGATCTGGAACTTCGCAGCCTTCGCCCGGTAAATATCAAGCGGCAAAAACTCATAGCCTCTGGCATACATTTCCTGGACAATCCGCATGTCCTTCATCGTATCCTGCTCCTTCTTACTAAGAGACGCCGACCGCCTTGTGTAATCATTGATATAATACTGCAGCTTTTCCTTCCCCTGACACATAAGTTCATAACTGAACGCATCCGCGCGGATACCAAAATACGCCCCATAATATGCCAGCGGATAATTGATCTTACAATATGCGATCCGGTATGCCATCATAACATAGGCTGCCGCATGAGCCTTTGGAAACATGTACTTGATCTTCCCGCAGGACCAGATATACCAGTCCGGCACTCCGTGAGCCTCCATATCCTTCTTGAATTCCGGCCACTCCTTACATTTCCCCTTGGCCACAGTCCCCTTACGCACACGCTCCATGATGGTAAAGGACTCCTCACTGTCGAGTCCTTTGTTAATAAGATATGTCATAATATCGTCACGGGTGCAGATTGCCGTAGAAATCGTGGCCTTCCCGCTTCGGATCAGCTCCTGGGCATTGTTAAGCCATACATCTGTGCCGTGGGACAGCCCGGAGATACGGATCAGATCCGACAAGCTCTGAGGCTTTGTGTCCACCACCATCTGAATAACGAAATCCGTCCCGAACTCCGGGATGCCAAGACACCCCACCGGACATCCGCCGATATCGTCCGGCGTAATCCCAAGCGCCGACGTATCGTGGAACAGTGACATAACCCCCGGATCATCCAGCGGAATATCGGTAGCCACAAACCGGTGCTCATCCTCATCGTATTCATTCTCCATAGCCGGAGAGTTGATATATTCCTCCAGCGTCTTGATCATGGTAGGATCATCATGCCCCAGAATGTCAAGCTTCAGCAGGTTATGGTCGATGGAATGGTAGTCAAAATGTGTGGTAACAATATCGGTAGACATATCATTGGCCGGGTGCTGCACCGGCGTAAAAAAGTTAATGTCCTCCCCCAGCGGAAGCACGATGATCCCGCCCGGGTGCTGTCCCGTGCTCCGCCGGATCCCGGTACACCCCTGCACAATACGGTCAATCTCACAGTTTCTCTTCCCCTGCCCGCGCTCCGCATAATAATTCTTCACATATCCAAATGCCGTCTTGTCCGCAAGCGTACCGATCGTCCCTGCCCGATAAGTCTGTCCGGCGCCGAAAATGACCTCCGTATACTTATGGGCGTTGCTCTGATAATCCCCGGAAAAATTAAGGTCGATATCCGGCTCTTTATTTCCCTTAAACCCGAGAAACGTCTCAAAAGGAATATCAAACCCATCCTTGACAAGCAGTTCCCCGCAGACCGGGCATGCCTTGTCCGGCATATCCCAGCCGCACCCGCCGGCATATGCCCTTACCTCCGCCGAATTAAAATCGCTGTAATGGCATTTTCTGCAATAGTAATGGGGGCTCAGCGGATTGACCTCCGTAATCCCCGCCATAGTCGCCACAAACGAAGACCCCACCGACCCCCTGGATCCTACCAGATAGCCGTCCTCATTGGATTTCCACACCAGTTTCTGGGCAATGATGTACATCACGGCAAATCCATTGGAAATGATAGAGTTCAGTTCCCGCTCCAGGAGTTCCCTCCCATACATAGAATACGCCTTGTTATAACAGATCTCCCGAAGAAGCTTATCCGAATCCGGGATGACCGGCGGACATTTGTCCGGCCTCACCGGAGAAATGCGTTCGATCATATCGGCAATCCGGTTCGGGTTGTCTATGACGATCTCCTTCGCTTTTGCAGAGCCGAGATATTCGAACTCCGCCAGCATCTCATCCGTAGTGTGCAGGTAAAGAGGTGCCTGCTCATCCGCATCTGTAAATCCCTTGCCTGTCATAATGATCCTGCGGTACACCTCGTCTCCCGGATCCAGGAAATGCACGTCACAAGTCGCCACCACCGGCTTATTGAAGCGCTCCCCAAGTTCTATGATCTTCCGGTTAATATCCCGGATATCCTCTTCACTGTTCACCTTCGTAATCCGGCCGCTCTCAATCATAAACCGGTTGTTTCCTACCGGCTGAAGCTCCAGGTAATCATAGAAATTCACGATCTTCGCAATCCGTTCCTCCGACTTGTCATTCAAAACAGCCTGATAAAGCTCCCCCGCCTCGCAGGCGCTTCCGACGATGAGACCTTCCCGGTGTCTGGAAAGATCACTCTTCGGGATCCTGGGACGTCTCGCAAAATACTTCAGATGAGAATCGGAAATCAATTGATAGAGATTCACCCTGCCTGTCTGATTCTTTGCCAGGATGATTACATGGTAGGACGGCAGCTTCTTTACCATATCCTTGCTCTGCGCCCCGAACTGGTTCAGCTTTGCCAGCGTCTTAATATTCCGTTCTTTGAGCATCTCGATAAAACGGACAAATATCTCCGCCGTAGCATAGGCGTCGTCTACCGCCCGGTGATGGTTTTCAAGAGAAATATGAAGCGCATTTGCCACAACATTCAGTTTAAATTTGGCAAGCGTGGGCAGCAGGATCTGGGCCATGGCAACCGTATCCACATACGCAAAATGCGGCACAATATCCTGATACCGGCAGTTCTGCTCGATGAATCCCACATCAAACCCCGCATTGTGGGCCACCAGGACCGCATCCCCTACAAACTCCAGGAACGCTCCGAGGACTTCCTCAATGCCCGGGGCATCCATCACCATCTGATCCGTAATGCCTGTCAATTTTGTAATATCAAAGGGAATCGGCACTCTCGGATTGACAAATGTGCTGAACCGATCCGTGATCTTACCGCCCTCCACCTTCACTGCACCGATCTCTATAATCTTATCTTTGATGGAACTGAAACCTGTCGTCTCAAGATCAAATACCACATACACATCATCAAGTGTCTGTCCGTCCTCTCCCACAGCCACATCCTGAAGGTCATCCACAAGATACCCTTCTACACCATAGATAACCTTGAATGGATCATCCTTGTCAAGCCTCTCCACAAAATGGTTGGCATCCGGGAACCCCTGAACCACGCCGTGATCCGTGATGGCAATGGCCTTATGCCCCCAGTCATGTGCTCTCTTTAAGATGTCCGTCACCTCAGACACCCCGTCCATATCACTCATCTTTGTATGGCAGTGGAGTTCCACCCGCTTCTCCGGCGCCGCATCATTGCGGGACTCCGTAAAATCTGCCGTCTTCTTAATACCCGTGACAGATCCGATTGTGAGTTCTCCGTCAAACTTGTCGATGGTCGTGACGCCCTTGATTTTCAAAAATGCGCCCTTCTTCACATCTCCAAGGATATCTGGGAGCTGCTCATTTCTCACAAACATTTTCACCATAATAGTATCTGTAAAATCAGTGACCGCAAACATCACGATCGTCTTATCATTGCGGATCTCCCGGGTGTCAAAACTGATTACTTTGCCCCGGAGGGTGATCTCTCCCATCTCTCCCACCACAGAAGATAATTCTATGGGCTCATCCTCAAAATCCCTCCCGTAGATCAGGTTCGGGTCACTGGAAGTACGCCGTCCGGAATAATAGGCATCCTTTTTTGCGTAGCCGCCAAAGCCTTTCTTTTCCCTCTTCAAGGCTGCAGCCTTCTGAGCTTTCCCGGCCGATTCCTTTGATGCTTCCTTCTTCTCATCTGACGCTGCCTGCTCCGACTTAGCTGCCTTGGCTGCTTCTGCCTGCTCAAGGATCGCGTCCACCTCCTGCTTAAGCTTCAGGTCATTGTATTTCAGCTTACTCTCCCCATTATTTTCGTAGAAAATCCGAATCTCCACCGGCCGCGCAAACCGATCCTCAAAGATGCCCTTGAGATAAGAGGACAGCGCCTCTTTCTTTCCCTCGGCTACAATCGTATCTGTGAGTTTCAGGCACAGGATGGATTCATCCTCAAACGTATATTTTGCGTTCTGCATCATGCTTTTTTCTACAATACTTCTCTCACCCAGTTCCAAAAGCATGCTGCCGAAATACTCCTCCATAAGGTTTGCCGGCGTATACTGCCGTGACAGTTCATATCTCTCTACAATAGAAACTCTGACAGGGCTCCTGGCAAAAAGCTGTTCCTTCAGCATCCGTTCCATATCATAGATCCTTTTTTTCTGGATCAGGTGTCTGCTTAAGGTAAACACTTTAATAAAGTCACGCCCGGAATTCGTCGTGACTTTTAAAACCTCAACCTCCTGAAAAAGCACCTGTACATCTTCCTGCACCTTCAAGGTGGGAAATACTTCAAAAAACGGCTTACTCATCCCAGTGCAACAACTCCTGTCTCAATGTCTCCAATAATTCTTCTTCCTTTACCTTTTTCACAATCTCGCCCTTTTTAATGAGAAGTCCCTCGCCGATACCGCCGGCAATGCCGATGTCCGCTTCCCTGGCCTCCCCCGGACCGTTCACTACACAGCCCATGACAGCCACCTTAATGTCCAGCGGAATATCCGCTGCCATTCGTTCTACCTGGTTTGCAAGGCCGATCAGATCTATTTTCGTCCTTCCGCAGGTAGGGCAGGACACCACCTCAATGCCGCCCCGGCGAAGTCCCAGTGTTTTCAGAATCAGCTTTGCAGAGCGGATCTCCTCCGTTGGATCTCCCGTCAGAGATACCCGGATGGTATCTCCGATCCCCCGGCCAAGAATCAGCCCCAGGCCGATGGAAGATTTGATATTGCCTGCCAGCAGCGTTCCGGCTTCCGTAATCCCTACATGAAGAGGATACCTGCATTCTCTGGCAATAAGCTCATGAGCCCTTACGCACATCATGACGTCCGAAGACTTGATGCTCACCACCAAATTGTCATAGTCCATCCTCTCGATCATACGGACCTTGTCCATGGCGCTCTCCACCAGCCCCTCCGCCGTAACACCTCCGTATTTTTCAACCAGAGATTTCTCCAGAGAACCGCTGTTGACTCCTACCCGTATGGGAATTCCGTATTCCTTTGCCTTATCCACAACTGCCCGCACCCGGTCCTCTCCGCCGATGTTGCCCGGGTTGATCCGGATCTTGTCCGCGCCGTGTTCCACTGCCGCAATGGCAAGCCGGTAATCAAAATGGATATCGGCCACCAGCGGGATATGTATGCTTTTCTTTATTTCCCTGAGAGCCTCACAGGCCTCCATTGTCGGAACCGCACAGCGGATGATGTCGCAGCCTGCCCGCTCAAGCGACAGAATCTGCCGTACCGTTGCCTGAACATCCTCTGTCCTTGTATTTGTCATAGACTGGATGGCAATACTGCTCCCGCCGCCCACGCAGACATCTCCAATCCACACCTTTTTCGTCTCATCTCTTCTCATTGTGACATATCCTTACCTTTCTCTCTTCTTTCCTGCTTCGTGCGTCTCATACTTAAACCCCCTCTGATCCTGCCGGATCTTTCCTTAATATGTCCGGCAAGAACAGAGGGGATATCCCTGTCTTTCTACTCTTTTATAAATATCAGCTGCTCGCCATACTCCCGCTCTGACAAGGTGAGACGCCTCTGATCTACGCTGTAATCAAAGGTGGTACTGATAGAAGCAAGCATATTGCGAAGTTCCTCCTCCGTATACTGTTCACCTGTTTTTTCCGCCAGCTCACGAGCCTTACTCTCATCACCTGTAATCGTAAGGATCTTGTCATCCGTGTCTATGGTATATTTAAGATCTATGCTGGCGCTCCCATTCTCTGCTAGCTCCGGCATCGTCACTATAACAGCGCCGTTGCTTTGGATATCCAGATTGACCCTGCCGTCCTCATCCACCCATACGCCTTCCAGCGGATTCGTAGTAAACAATTTAGTTAAAAGAAAAATTGCCGTCACTACAATCAGGACAGAAGTTATCAAAACAACCCTTCTCCAGATCTTACTCCTCTTTGCTTCATCATTTTTAGCAATTATCATCTATCTGATCCCTCTCATCTTTTACCACCGGCTTTACTTTAAATTATATGTGCTTTCTATTTTAGTGTCAACGGTCTAAACCGGTTCTTCGTCCATTTCTACAACCAGGTAAAAGCCCCTCTCTGTCTTTTCAATCTCTCTGACTACACCCTTCCTGGACTTGATCCTCCGTCTGGTAGGAAAGATCCCGGACATTGCAACGGCAGGCTCCACCAGATAAGTGTACTGTCCCGTCACGGCGCTTCTCTCACTGATATCCACTTCCTGGCCCTGTTCTACCAGCCCTTCTCTTTCCATTTTAAAACGTTCCTCTCTCATCAATAATATGCCCCTTTTCTGTACATACTCATAATATCCGTTCCATATCGCAACATAATTGTACTCTATACGCAACCTTTTGTTGATAACCGGCACTATTTGTGTTCTTTATCGCAACAATTGATAAAATATACCCATCTCAGGAAAGGAGGTCTGTCCCATGTCGTTTGACAAAAAGCTGAAAACCATGCGCCTTGAAAACAAAATGACTCAGGAATATGTTGCCAGCAGACTCAATGTTGCACGTTCCACAATTGCAGGCTATGAAACAAAAAACAGGCAGCCTTCCCATGAGAAACTGGCATCTATTGCCAGTCTGTTTCACGTCACCATCGACTATCTGCTGGACGATACGGACTCTATTGAACTGAATCCTTCACAGGGCATCATCTATTCTGACGCAGAAAAAGAACTGGTATTAAGATACCGGAAGCTCTCCTCCCAATCCAGAAGAGAGCTTCTGAGTTATATGAGCCTTCTGGAACTCCGCGACTCCAAAAGCTGAATCAGAGCATCGCATCTACCTGAGACGGCTCCGGCATAGAGCGGATTGCCCCCTTTTTCGTTGTGATGAGCGCGGCAGCCGCATTTGCATATGACAGAATCTCTCCAAGATTCTGTTCATTCAAATTCTCAACTCCATATTTCATCAGTCCATGGATTACACAGCCGCAAAAAGTATCTCCGGCCCCCGTTGTCTCGATTGCCTTCACCGCATAACCTTCCCGTTCCACCCGCAGGTCTTTGTAATAAGCACGGCTTCCATCCTTCCCCATCGTCAGGAAGATCACCGGTATATGATATTTCTCCTGAAGGCAGAGGATTCCTTCATCGTAATCCTCTTTTCCGGACACAAACTGGATCTCATTGTCAGAAATCTTCAGCATATCACAGTATCCGAAGCCAAATTCCATCATCTTCTTCGCTTCATCCAGAGACTTCCAGAGAGGCGGACGAAGATTCGGGTCAAAGGTAATCAGACATCCGGCCCTCTTTGCCTCTTCCAGTGCTTTTTTTGTTGCACTCTTCACCGGCTCTCCGGTCATGGACAGAGTGCCGAAGTGAAACACCTTTGACTGACGGATCATCCCATAATCCACATCCTCCTCTGTGAGCATCATATCAGCTCCGGGCTTACGATAGAAGGAAAACTCCCTGTCCCCGTCCGGAAATGTATGTACAAAAGCCAGCGTCGTATTGATCTCCTGATCCATCACAAGTCCTTTCGTCTCAATGCCAAGTTCACCAATCGTACCCTTTAACAGGCGACCGAACTGGTCATTCCCAACCTTGCCGATAAATGCCGTCCTGCGCCCAAGCTTGTTGAGCATGGCGAGCACATTGCACGGCGCTCCGCCCGGACAGGCCTCGAACAGGTTATTCCCCTGTTCACTCTGCCCGTTCATCGTAAAATCAATCAACATTTCCCCCAGTGCCGTTACATCATACATTTTCTCCATCTTCATCCCTCCTGAAAAATGTTCTCAGACTTATCTATTGAACCAACTGCACTCCGCCGAGAAGCACATAGGATATAAACCACATAATTACCGTTGCGATACAAATTCCCAGGATCACCGCCGGAAATGCTTTTTTAAACTTGATGCCCAGAAGAGCCGCAATCAATGATCCTGTCCACGCCCCTGTCCCCGGAAGCGGAATCCCTACAAACAAGACAAGCCCCCAGAATTCATACTTCTCGATCTTGTCACTTTTACTCATTGCCTTTGCCTCCAGCTTATCCACCAGCGGCTTCAGCCTCCTGGTTCCCTTCATCCAGTTGAACACCGGCGTGATCAACAGCAGAATAAACGGCACCGGAATGATATTTCCAATGATGCACAGGGGAATCGCCGTCCCCACCGGCACACCCAGAAGCGGCCCGGCCACAAGCAGAGCTCCTCGAAGCTCTAAAATCGGGATCATGGATATAAGGAACACAATAGCTTCCTTTCCCACACTCCCGCCTAACGCATCAATGATACCCTGAACTAATGTTTCTGTCATACAATTCTCCTTTTATTTTTTCATATAATCCTTCAAAAAAGCCAGAAATGTCTCCATCTCTTCCCTGGTTCCCACCGTAATACGCAGATACTGCTCAATCCTTCTGCTTCCCCAGTACCGGACATAGATATCCCGCTGCTTCAAAGCCTCAAACAACTCCCTGGCATCATACTCCGGGTGCATGGCAAAAATAAAGTTGGCCTTTGAGTCCATGCATACGAACCCCAGCTTCTTAAGCTCTTCCTTCGTCCATTCACGAGTCTCAATGATCTTCCTGACACATGAATCAAAATATTCCTTATCCCTGACTGCCTCCACTCCGCACAACAGTGATGTCTGGTTCATGGTGTAGGAATTAAAGGAATATTTCACATCATTCAGACACCGGATCAGCTTTGGACTGCTGACGGCGCATCCGATCCGCATCCCCGCCATAGAACGTGCCTTTGAAAATGTCTGTACAATGATCAGATTCTCATATTTGTCAAGCAGCTTAAGAGCCGACTCCCCTGCAAAATCCACATAAGCCTCATCTACAATAACAATCACATCCCTGTTGCGGGAAATAATATCCTCAACGACAGAGAGCTCCTCATAGATTCCCGTAGGCGCATTAGGATTAGGGAAAATCACGCCGCCGTTTTCCCCGTAATAATCCTCCGGAATCATCCGGAACTTTTCGTCAAGTTCCTTCTGCTCATAGGGAAGCCGATACAACTCTGCCCACACTTTGTAAAAGGAATACGTAATATCCGGAAAATAGATGGGTTTACCCGAATTAAAGAATGTCAGGAAGCATAAAGCCAGTACATCATCCGACCCGACTCCCACAAACACCTGATCCTCCCCTACATGGTAATATTCTGCAAGAGCCCTGACAAGCGGCCCGGCCGTGGGATCCGGATAGAGGCGCAGACGGTCCGTATCCAGATCATGCAGTGCCTTTACGACCCCCGGAGCAGGCGGGTATGGATTCTCGTTTGTATTTAATTTAATCACCTTATTCTGCGGCTGTTCACCAGGTACATAAGGTTCTACTCTCCGTATATTTTTTTCCAGTATATTCATCATCTATTCTCCGCCTCTATGTATCAAAAATATTCTCTGGAAAGCTCCTGGAATCTTGGGAGCGACCGGAGGATCATCTCGTGGGATACGCAGTATGCAAGCCTAACATAACCCGGGCACGCAAAGGATCTGCCCGGCACCATCAGGATATTGTACTTTTTTGCTGCCTGGCAGAACTCCCTCTCATCCTCGACCGGAGACTTCACAAACAGATAAAAAGCTCCCTGGGGCTTGATGCATTCAAACCCACATTCTATCAGGCCATTGTACAGAGCCTCTCTGTTTCTGTCATAAAAGGACAGGTCTGTACTCTCATCAATACACTTTGCCACCACCTTCTGCTGGAGCGTAGGTGCATTCACAAACCCGAGAATGCGTGTAGCCACATTGGCCGCTCCCCGGACCTCCTCGCTGTCTGCCGCCTCATCCGGAATCACAAGATAGCCGATCCTCTCCCCGGGCAGGGACAGAGATTTACTGTATGAATACCCTATAATCGTATTATCATAATACCTGGTAAGGTACGGAACCTCCACCCCGTCGTACGCCAGTTCCCGGTAGGGTTCGTCAGAGATCAGGTAGATCTGCGTGCCGTACTCCCTCTGTTTCTCTTTCAGAATCCCTGCAAGCCTTCGAATCGTATCCTCGGAATATACGACACCGGTAGGGTTATTGGGCGTATTTACAATAACAGCCTTCGTCTTCTTCGTAATCTTCTGCTCAAACTCATCAAGCTTCGGCTGAAAATCAACAGTATTCGGTGAGATCTCAACCAACACCCCGTCGTAGTTGCTGACATAGGCACGATATTCCCCGAAATACGGTGCGAATGTGATGACCTCATCGCCGGGATTGAGAAGAGTTTTCAGGATTACATTCAATCCGCCGGCAGCCCCGACTGTCATCACAATATTCTCCAAATGAAATGCAGTCCCAAATCTGGCATTCAGAGATTCAGCCACCGTCTGCCGTACATCTGCGTATCCGCTGTTGCTGTTGGTATAGCCGTGGAGCGCTACCGGGTCACTCTCTTTAAGAATCTCAATGATAGAATCCTTCACCGCCGGCGGAGCCGGCACATTCGGGTTCCCAAGGCTGAAATCATATACATTCTCCGCCCCGTAGATCCCCGCAAGGCGGTTCCCCTCCTCAAACATAGCACGGATGGCAGAACTGTTGGCCACCATACTTTTCATCTTCTCTGCAATCATATTAACTCTCCTTCTCTTTTACAACACCTTTTTCCACCATAAATACAGGACGGTAGGAAAGCTTTGCCTTCCTAAGCCCCTCAGATCCGGTATCCTCCTCACGGTTCACGTACGTGTAATCCATGCATTCATGTTCCACAAACTGCTGGTTGATCATAGGGTATGCACCCTGAATATCTGCAAATGCCTTCTCTATATGCACAACAAACGTATCCGAGCATACAGGCTCCCCCAGGGTAAATGCAATGATCTCGCCGTCCAGACGCAGGATCCCGCCTGTCAGTTCCAGTTCCTCAAACAGACGAAGTGCGTTCAAAGTCACACACATTTCTGCATTCTTCTCTTCATCGTCATTACATCCATTGTCATTTCTCCATTTTAGAGCCATCTGGAAGCACTCCTCCAGATTGTCCCTGGCCATGGCCTCATAACTCCAGCGGCCGTCATACATAGCTTTAAATTTATTAATATGATTCCGTTTTCCGTGCAGTTTTTTCCCTGATAAGGCTGCAAGCTTCTCCGACTCATATACATAATCGGCAGAATCCGGGTCGTACTCGATCTCATACTGCCCCGGAAACCACTCCTCCAATTGATGAAAATTGTCCGGGGTTACATTGTACATGCTGAATGCATATCCCCGCTCCCTGCAATAGTCAGACAGAACCGGAATCACCCGTTTCACATCTTCTGCCTTTCCCGCCGGAAACGCAAAAGACAGATGTTCCTCATCCTGGCTTTTGAACACAAGCGTATCTTCTATAACCGCCCATTTCACCGGATATTTCCTGGACCAGAGAAACACATTTACAAAAGTCCTCTCACAGCTTCTGCTGGTATGGTGCTTAAAATAATGCGTAATAATATCCTTATCTTCCAGTTCTGCCCTCTTAAAATTGAATTCTTCCATATTTACCTCTGTTTCTTTTTCTCTTTCACCACATTTTGTCCTTACAGGCCCAAGTCATGCCCACACTGACAAATACATAGCAAGCAACTTATTTTTTTCTGTATTTATAATACTTCTCCACTTATATTCCTACCGCATCAATATATTTCACTGGCTGTAATCTCCACTGTATCCTGCTTCTGCTCCTCTGCAAGCACAGAGCTGACGCACAGTGAACATAACAACATGAGCAGCAGCATAGCTGTCCTCATCCTTGTCCCAAAACTCATAATATCTCCCCCTTATTCTTATTTTTTCCCTTTTCCATATGAGCGCCTATACCGGACTGCCGATATGATAGAGTGACTCATATACTCCCTTTTTCTTAAGAAGCTCCTCATGGCTTCCCTCTTCCACGATCCCTTCCTCCGCCAGCACCAGAATCTTCTGTGCATTGCGGACGGTAGACAATCTGTGAGCTATGACAAATGTGGTTCGGTTCTTCGCCAGAGCCTCCAGTGATCTCTGCACCACCTTCTCACTTTCATTATCAAGAGCCGACGTGGCCTCATCAAAGATCAGAATCGGCGGATTCTTAAGAAATACCCGCGCAATCGAAAGCCTCTGCTTCTGGCCCCCGGACAATTTCACCCCTCTTTGCCCGATGTCTGTATCGTAACCTTCCGGAAAGCTCATAATAAATTCATGGGCATTGGCATTTTTCGCCGCCCGAATAACTTCCTCGTCACTGGCATCCGGCTTCCCGTAGCGGATATTGTCCATGATCGTCCCGGCAAACAGATACACATCCTGCTGGACGATACCTACGTTATTCCGCAGGTCATCAAGCCGGATACCGCGGATATCCGTGCCGTCAATCAGAATCTCGCCGTCAGTTACATCATAAAACCTGGGGATCAGGCTGCACAGTGTCGTCTTCCCGACTCCGGAGGGTCCCACAAGAGCCATATAATCTCCGGCCTTCACCTGCAGATTAATATGATTCAGCACCTTCTCGGCATGATCTTCATACCGGAAGGACACATCCCGGAATTCAATCTCTCCTCTCACCTTGCTGACTGCAGCTGCATCTTCCCTGTCCGCAATATCCGGCGCGATGGAGAGGATCTCAAGGAACCGTTCAAACCCGGAATAACCATTCTGAAACTGCTCCGTAAATGTAACCAGCTTCTTCACCGGATCTGTAAAATTAGTGATATACAAAAGGAAGGTAATGAGATCCGTAAGCGCAACCGTGCCCTTAAGCATCATCCCGACTCCCGCCAGCACCACCGCCACCGTGATCAGAGTACTCATAGCTCCCAGCCCGGAATTGTAGATTCCCATATATTTATAACTGACCTTTTTTGCCGCTACAAAATTATCATTCCCCGCTTTGAACTTTTTCATTTCCTCTTTTTCATTGGCAAATGATTTTACCACGCGGATGCCTGCCAGACTGTCCTCAATCTGGCTGTTGATATCTGCGATCTTCTCACGGTTCCGCTTAAACGCTGTCTTCATCTTCCCGTTATAATAAAAGGCAAATACTGCCATTACCGGAATAAACGCAAACGCCGTCAGCGCAAGCTTTACATTGACCATCAGCAGGATAACGAAAGACCCTGTGATCTTAATTACAGAAATGACCAGATCCTCCGGCCCATGATGCAAAAGTTCACTGATCTCAAACAGGTCACTGGTAATCCGTGAAAGAAGATGTCCCACCTTCTGGTTATCATAAAAAGCAAAAGTAAGCTTCTGGTAATGCC